>DATKNR010000134.1:0-17711 GCA_035541255.1 Patescibacteria group bacterium
GCGAGATACATGATGCCGAAGGTGCCGACGAGGGAAAGGGGCACGGCTACGCTGGGAATTACGGTGGCGGAGAGATTGCGGAGGAAGAGGAAAATGACCATGACGACGAGGAAGATGGTGAGCATGAGCTCGAACTCGACGTCGTCGACGGAAGCACGGATGGTAGTGGTGCGGTCAGTGAGAATCTTGACCTGAACGGAATTGGGGAGGCTGGTCTTTAGAACGGGGAGGCGCTTGAGGATGCGGTCGACAACCTGAATGATGTTGGCGCCGGGCTGCCGCTGGATGTTGAGGATGACGGCTGGAGTGGTGTCCATCCAGGCGGCCTGCTTGACGTTTTCAGCGCCGTCGACAACTTTGGCCACATCGGAGAGAAGGATTGGCGCGCCATTGCGATAGGCGATGACGACATTCTTGAATTCCGCGCTGCTGAGAAGCTGGTCGTTGGCCTGAATCTGATAATCCTGGTGAGGTCCGTCGAAATTGCCCTTGGCGAGGTCCACGCTGGTCTGCTGAAGGGCGGTGCGGACATCTTCAAGGTTAATACCGTAATGAGAGAGCGCGGTGGGGTTGACCTGAACGCGCACGGCGGGCTTCTGACCGCCGCTGATACTGACGAGACCGACGCCGGGAATCTGAGAAATCTTCTGAGCGAGGCGGGTGTCCGCCAGGTCCTCGACCTGAGTGAGGGGGAGGGTGTCCGAGGTGAGGCCGAGAGTGAGGATGGGCGCGTCGGCTGGATTCGTCTTGCTGTAGATGGGAGGGGTGGGAAGGTCGGGCGGGAGATAGGTCTGGGCCGCGTTGATGCCGGCCTGCACCTCCTGTTCCGCAACGTCAATGCTGAGGTCGAGCGAAAACTGAAGAATGATGATGGAACTGCCGTCGGAACTGGTGGAGGTCATCTGGTTGAGGCCGGGGACCTGTCCGAACTGGCGCTCGAGGGGAGCGGTGATGGCCGAGGCCATGACGTCGGGGCTGGCGCCGGGATAGAAGGTGACAACCTGGATCGTGGGGTAATCGACCTGAGGGAGAGCGGCGACGGGCAGCTGGAAATAGGCAACTATCCCGGCGAGCAGGATTGCCGCCATGAGCAGCGAAGTGGCAACCGGACGAAGAATGAACGGCCGGGACGGACTCACTTCGTTGCTGCCTCCTTGCTCTCGCTCTTACCCGAATGGGAATCAGATGCAACGGCACCGGCAGCGGCTGCGGACTTGGAGCCGCGGATGCGAACCTTGACGCCGTCCTGAAGCTTGTCGAAGCCGTCGGTGGCAACGAGATCGCCGGGATTAATGCCCTGTACGGCGGTGGTGCTTCCGTCGGTGGTGCCTTCGGTGACGGAATGGATGGTGGCCTTCATGTCGGAGCCGATGACGTAGACGTAGGTGCCCTGAGAATTCCGCTGGACAGCCGGAGTGGGAACGAGAGTGGCGTTGTGCTGCATATTGACGAGGAGCTTGGCATTGACGAACTGGTTGGGGAACAGGGTGAGCTCGCGATTATCGAACAGTGCGCGGAGCTTGACGGTGCCGGTGGAAGGATCGATCTGGTTGTCGATGGTGAGGAGTTTGCCGGTGCCGAGTTTTTTCTGCACGGCGCGGTCGAAGACATCGACTTCCATGGTCCGGTCGCGACGGAGCTGATCCTGAATCTGACCGAGATAGTCCTCAGCGACGTTGAAGATGACGGTGATGGGATGGAGCTGGGTGACGACGACGAGCGGAGTGGAGCTGTTGGCCTGGACGATGTTGCCCGGGTCGACGAGACGGAGGCCAACACGTCCGTCGATGGGCGAAGTGATGTGGCAATAGATGAGATTCACGCGAGCGTTTTCGACAACGCCCTGGTCATTCTTAACCGTGCCCTCGTACTGCTTGACGAGCTGAGTCTGGTCATCCACCTGCTGCTTGGCGATGGCATTGCGGCTGAACGCGGCCTGATAGCGATCGAGGTCAATCTGAGCACCAGTGAGCAGGGCCTGATCGTGCGCCAACTGGCCTTCGGCCTGGGTGAGCGCCGCCTGATAGGGACGCGGGTCAATGTCGATGAGCGGATCGCCCTTGGTGACGTCCTGGCCTTCGCGATAGTGGACTTCCATGATCTGGCCCTGAACGCGGCTGGTGACGGTGACGGTGTAAACGGGCGTGACGGTTCCCAGCGCAGACACGTAGAGGCCAATGTCGCCCGCACGCGCGGCTGTGGCCAAGACGGGAACCTCGGCGAGAGCCATGCGGCCGTGGCCGCCGCCGGGACCCTGGGCCTGAGTTGCGGGGGCGGGGCGCGCGAAAATGCGCCAGCCGGCGTAGGCGAGCAGCAGAATCAGAAGAGCAACAATCCAGCGACGCACTGCGGAGCCGCCCGAGCTCCGGCGTTGCTGACCGGGCGAGACCATACCTCCTGGGGAAGGAGAAGACATTCACAGGCTCCTTATGATTGCATTCAGCGAAAAACCGGTCCGCGTTGCCCAAATGAAGCCGAGCGGCAGGGGAGCGGCCCGCACGAGTTCGCCAGAAACAGCGAGCGGGCAAACGAGTGCAGGATAAATGTAAGACGTCATTGTGAGGTTCCGCGTTTCGATTTTGCCACTCTCCGGGCCCGCACTGAGGCCCCACCATGATAGCCGTTTTCGAGCCGTGCCGCGCGCGTGCGCCGCGCGACAGAGGGCGCGGCTAAGGCCGTTCACCGGATTGCGAGGCGGCTTGAGGCGACGCCTGAGGCGAGGCCGGAGCCGAGACTACGTTTTGCAGCGAGGCCGCGTCCCAACCGCCGCCAAGCGCCTTGACGAGCAGGACGGCGGCAACCATCCTGCGGCCCTGAATCTGAACGGAGACGCGTTCGTCGGAGAGCGCGGTGCTCTGCGCAGTGGTGACTTCCAGATAGGAAGTGACGCCGCCGCGGTAACGCGTATTGGAAAGCGAGAGGGAATGCTCGGCGGCGTCAACGGCGCCGCGCTGAGTGGCCGCTTCCTGCTCGAGAATGCGGAGAGCGGAGAGATTGTCTTCGACTTCCTGGATGGCATTGAGAACAGTCTGGCGATAATTGGCCACCGTTTGATCGTAGCCGGCGCGGGCCTGCTCGGTAACGGCGCGGCGCTGGCCACCCTCAAAGAGAGTCTCGGCAGCGGAGAGGCCGACGGACCAGATGCTGCTGGGACCTTGGATAAGCGTGGTAATGACGTGGCTACTGAACCCGCCCGCGACATTCAATCCGATATCAGGAAAATAGGCGGAGCGGGCGATACCGATGTTGGCATTGGCAGCGTCCATGCGGCGCTCCGCAGCGGCGACGTCGGGACGGCGCTCGAGCAACTGGGAGGGAAGAGCGGGAGGAACGGCAGGCGGTTCGACGTCGAGAGGAGCGACGGGGAGGGAGAAATCGGACGCGGGCGTGCCCATGAGAGAAGCGATGGCATGCTCAAACTGGGCGCGAGCGACCTGAAGTTCGATGGCCTGGGAGCGGGTGGTTTCCAACTGAGTTTTGGCCTGGGCCACGTCCACCTGGGACGCAACGCCACCCTTGTAACGGCTCTCGGTAAGCTCGAGGGCGCGCTGATAGGCAGTGACGGTGGAATTGAGGAGCCGGATTTCGGCGTCGAGGCTGCGAGCCTGGAAATAATCGAGAGCGAGCTCGGCATGGAGGCTGAGGCGGACGTTTTCCAGATCCGCGGCCGAAGCCTGGGCGCCGGCGCGGGCGCTTTCCACCGAGCGGTGGACGCGTCCCCAGACATCGGGTTCGTAAGTGGCGACGAAGGGAATCACAAAGGCGTTGTCGGTGACCCCTGAGGTGGAAGGCCCGGCGAAGGGCTCGTTGCCGGATTGCTTGATGCGGGCAGCGGAGGGCGTGACGGTGAGAACGGGATAATAGCCGGCGCGGGAGAAACGGATGGCGGCGCGAGCCTGGATGAATTCGGCTTCGGCGGCCTTGAGCGTCTGGCTGGAGACGTTGATCTTGTCCTCGAGCGCGTTGAGCGCCGGATCGTTGAAAATCTCCCACCAATTGCCGCGGAAATTGGAGTCGCCGGGCTGCGCGGGATGCCAGTTGGCAGGCGCTTCCTTGTAGGCGGTGGGAACCGGGGCGGAGGGCCGCTTGTAGTCGGGGCCGACGGTGCAGGAGCTGAGCAGGAATGGAGCAATCAGCATCGCCTGGAGAAGATGGCGCGGTGCAATCACGGCTTGTCCTTCAGTTTGGCGGCGGGCACGACGCGAACCAGTTCGCCTTCGACGACGGAATCGGGGGGATCGGTGATGAGCTGTTCCGCGCCGGTGAGACCGGAGATGACTTCGACTTCGTTACCAAAATCGCGGCCCAGAGTGATGGGAATGAGCGTCGCCTTGCTGCCGGGGCCCACAGCGACGACGCGAAGACCTTCCGCACGGAACAGCAGAGTATTGACGGGCAACAGATAGGTGGGGTGTTCGGAAGGCAGCTTGAGGTGCATTTCCGCGTAGGAGCCGGAGAGAAGCTGTCCGGTTGGATTCTGAACCTCAAACTGTGCCAGGAGAGTGCGCGTGGCGGGATCGATGGCGTTGGCGGTATTGATGAGGGTGCCGGTGAACTGCTTGTCGGGAAATTCGGAAAGGCGAAGCTCACAGGTGAGGCCGGGACGAGCGGCCTGAGAGTACAGCTGGGGAATGCTGACGTAGACCCGGAGGCGGCGTGTGGCGGCCAGGTGGAAGAGTTCGCGAGCGGGGCCACCGCTGGAACCGGCGTCGATGAGGGAGCCGACGTCAATATTGCGCGCGGTGATGACACCGTCGAAGGGGGCGTAAATCTTCTGGAAAGACTGCATCTCCTCGAGGCGGCGGACATTGGCTTCGGCGGACTGGACGATGGCGCGCTTGGCCTCGAAATCGCCCTGGGCGTTGTCTGCGTCCTGCTTGGAAACGGAATCGGTTTTCAGGAGGTCACCATAGCGGGCGGCAGTGATGCGGGCGAGATCGAAATTGGCCTTCGCGGTGGCCAGGTCGGCGCGGGCCTGACGGAGCTGCGCGTCCACTTCCGGCGTGTCAATTTCGGCAAGGAGCTGACCGGAACGCACCTGAGCACCGATGTCCGCATACCAGCGGCGTAGATATCCGTTGGTGCGGGCGTAAATGGGAGCGTCTGTCCAAGGCTGGATGGTGGCGGGGAGAACGATTTCCTGTGATGGCTGAGCAAGCACGGGGCGGACGACGGAGACGGACGGCGTGGCGAGCTCGCTGGTTTCCGTGCGGAGGGCGGCGCGCGAATTGAGCCGCGGGATGATGCCGGCAACCACAATCGCGGCAATCACAACCAGAAATGCGAGCGACCAGAGCGCAAAGCGGCCTCTCGGGCGGGCGCCTGAGGGCCGCGGGGCGCCTGCGACTGCGTGATCGGTTTCCAGGTCCATCAATCTCTCCCGTCGAATTCCCTTCCCCCGCATGCAGGGGACGAATCAGGCCAGACTTCCGCGGCGCTGGCGCCAACCGTGAATCCAACTGAACACTACAGGAACAAAGAACAAAGTCGAAACGGTAGCGAAAAGAAGGCCGCCAATGACAGCGCGGCCGAGGGGAGCATTCTGCTCACCGCCTTCGCCCATGCCGATGGCCATGGGAAACATTCCGATGATCATGGCGAGCGCGGTCATGATGACGGGGCGGAAGCGTGTGAAACCGGCCTGGAGTGCGGCGGAAGCGGCATCGTGACCGCCGCGCAACTGTTCCTTGGCGAAACTGATGACCAGGATGCTGTTCGCCGTGGCGACGCCCATGCACATGATGGAGCCGGTGAGCGCGGGAACACTGACGGCTGTGCCGGAGATGAAGAGGAACCAGACAATGCCGGCGAGGGCGGCGGGGAGCGCAGAAATGATGATGAAGGGATCGAGCCAGGACTGGAAATTGATCACGATCAGGAGATAGACGAGCACGATGGAAAATACGAGGCCGCCGAGCAGGCCGATATACGAGGACCACATGGTGTGAATCTGGCCGCGGACGACGAGACGGGAGCCGCGAGGGAGATCGGCGCGGGAAGAGTCGAGGATGCGCGTGATGTCGCGCGCGACGCCGCCGAGGTCGCGACCATGGACAGAGCCGTAGATATCGATGACCGGCGCGACATCGTAGTGGGAGATGACGCCCATTTCCTGGCCGGGACGGATGGTGGCGAGGTTGGCGAGAATTTCCGGACGAGTGCGGACGGAGCCGGAGATGGGGATGTTGTTGATGTCTTGCAGCGAATCGAGGCGGTACTGGGGAGTCTGGGTGGTGATGCTGTAGCTGACGCCAGTGCGGGGATCGACCCAGAAGGTGGGAGCGGTCTGGAAACTGCCGCTCAAAGAAATGAGGAGACTGCTGGCCGCGTCGCGCTCGGTGTAGCCGCTATTGCTGGCGAGGGTGCGGTCAACGTTGACGTCGAGCTTGGGGGCGTCGAAGGCCTGCTGGATGCGCATGTCGACGGTTCCGGGAACGAGCTTGACGCGCTGGAGGACCTGATTGGCGAAGAGGCGGTTTGCCTCCAGGTTGTAGCCCACCACCTGAATGTCTATGGGAGCGGGCAGGCCGAAATTGAGGATCTGACTGACCATATCCGCAGGAAGGAAGGCGAAGGTGACGCCCGGAAATCGCTGGTTGAGGAGAAGGCGGAGGTCGTGGACGTACTCGTCTGTGGGGCGATGGCCCTCGTTGAGGCTGACAAGGATGTCGGCATCGCCGGAACCGATGGGAGCGGAATTGGAGTAGGAAAGATTGATGCTGCTGTAAGGCAGGCCGATGTTGTCGATGACGCTGGAGATTTCGCGCTGTGGGATGCGCTCGCGGATGGCGGCTTCGATCCGGTCGCAGAGCGCGGCGGTCTCCTCGATCCGGGTGCCGGTGCGGGCACGAAAGTGCAGCTTGAACTGGCCGCTATCGACGGAGGGGAAGAAATCCTGGCCGATCCAGGGGAGGAGCGCGAAGGAAGCGAGGCAGAATCCGAGAAAGCCGAGAGCAAAGGCATGCTGGGAGGACATGCAAACGGCGAGGAGTTCACGGTAGCGCGCGCGGAGGCGCTCGAAAGCGAGCTCGAAGCGAATCTGCTGGCGCGAGAGCCAGTTCTTCGCGGCGGCAAGGTCGAGATGCTCGGCGTGGGCGTGGCCGCGGAGAAGGTATTTGGCCATGGTGGGGACGAGGGTGCGGGAGAGGAGGTAGGAAGCGAGCATGGCGAAGACGACGGCCTCGGCGAGGGGGACGAAGAGATAGCGGGCAACGCCCGTGAGGAAAAACATGGGAACGAAGACGATGCAGATGGAGAGAGTGGACACGAAGGCAGGAACGGCAATCTGCTGAGCGCCGTCGAGGATGCCCTGCTCGGTTTCCTTGCCGAGTGCGAGGTTGCGATTGATGTTCTCGATTTCGACGGTAGCGTCGTCAACGAGAATGCCGACAGCGAGGGCGAGACCGCCGAGGGTCATAATGTTGATGGTCTCGCCGAGGGCGCGCATAACGATGATGGAAGTGAGGATGGAGAGCGGAATGGAAATGGCGATGATGATGGTGCTGCGCCAACTGCCGAGGAACACCAGAATCATGAGGCCGGTGAGAAAGGCGGCGATGAGCGCTTCCCGAACGACGCCGCCGATGGCGGCACGGACGAAGATAGACTGGTCAGCGAGAAGCCGCATTTCGAGGTTGGGCGGCATGCCGCGGCCGATGTCGGGAAGCAACGTCTTGATGTCGGAGATGATATCGAGGGTGGAGGCCTCGCCTGATTTAAGAACGCTGAGCAGCGAGGCGCGGCGGCCGTTGACGCGGACGATGTTGGTCTGCGGCGGGGAACCGTCGCGGACGTGCGCGACATCGTGAATGTAGATCGTGGCGCCGTTGACGGACTTGATGGGCAGGTAATTCAGCTCGGGAACGGTCTGCGGGGCGCCGTTCAGCTCGACATTGTATTCGAAGGGGCCAATTTTGGAGGTTCCGGAAGGAAGGATAAGGTTCTGCGTGCCGATGGCGCTGACGACGTCCTGGGGAGAGAGACCCTTGGCCTGAAGAGCGTTCATATCCAAATCAACCTGGACGGAGCGCTGCTTGCCGCCGTAGGCCCAGGGGATGGCGGCGCCCTGGACGGAAGTGAGGCGGGTGCGGACAAAATTGACGCCGAGATCGAAGAGCTGCTGCTCCGAGAGGCCCTGGCCGGAAAGGGCGAGCTGGAGAATGGGAACGCTCGAGGCGGTGTAGACGACGATGAGGGGAGGATTGGTGCCGGGGGGCATGCCGCGAAGGAGCGTCTGGGAAATGGCGGTGACCTGGGCGACGGCCATGTCGATGCGGACATTGGGCTGGAAGAACACTTTGATGACGGAGCGGCCGCTGAGGGACTGGGATTCGATGTGCTCGACATCGTTGACCGTGGTGGTCATGGCGCGTTCGGAGTTGGTGACGATGCGATTGGCGATTTCGGGAGCGGAGAGGCCTTCGTAGTTCCAGATCACGCTGACCACGGGGATGTCGATGTTGGGGAAGATGTCCTTGGGAGTGACCAGGATGACGTAAATGCCGAGCATGAGGATGAGGAGGGAACACACCACGAAGGTGTAGGGCCGCCGGAGCGCCAGTCGAACAATCCACATAGTGTTACTTGCCCGCCCCCAACCGTCGCCCCGCTCAATTGCCGGGGCAATCAAAATCTCGAAACAGAAAACCACCGAAATACAGGAAATTCCTAGCGAGTAGCGACCGCAGCGCCCTCCAGCTTCAAAGCTTCCTCAATCTCGGAAACCTCCTGCGGACCGAGCTTCAGATCCGCAGCGCGGATAATGCCGGCCACCTGCTCGGCGGTGCGGACACCGACGATGGCGCCGGTGACGGCAGGATTCTTGAGTGTCCAGGAGATGGCGACTTCCCCCGCCGAGCGGCCGTGGCGACCGCCGATTTCACGGAGCAGGCAGGCGATGCGCAGATTGCGGGAGAGCAAAGGCTCTTGAAAGTTGGCGTGGCGGCCCCGCCAGTCATCGGCGGGCATGGCGGCGATACGCTCGCGGGTCATTTTGCCGCTGAGCAGGCCCGAGGCCATGGGGGAATAAACGATGACGCCGATGCCCTGCCGGGCAGCGTACGGCAGGACTGCGGATTCGATGTCGCGACGAAGAAGCGAGTAGGGCGGCTGGAGCGAAGTGATCGGGGCGATGGCGGCGGCGCGCTGCATCTGCTCCGCGTCGAAATTGGAAACGCCAATCCAGCGAACTTTGCCCTGCTCCTTGAGGCGTGCCAACTCCATCCAGCCTTCTTCGATGTCGGGATCGGGATTGGGCCAGTGGATTTGATAGAGATCGATAGCGTCCAGTTTCAGGCGGCGGAGGCTGGCTTCACACTCTCGGGCGATGGATGAGGCTTTGAGAGAGTGGCCGATCGTACGGTCCGCGCCCCAGACCATGGAACACTTGGTGAATACGTATGGGCGGGGGTTCCGTCCTTCGAGGGCGCGCGCCACAACTACTTCCGAATGGCCAAGGCCGTAGACAGCGGCAGTGTCGATCCAATTGATGCCGGAATCCAGGGCGGCATGGATGGCGCGGATGGATTGGGCGTCTTCCTGCGCTCCCCAACCATAATCCCATCCGCCGCCGCCAATGGCCCAAGCCCCGACGCCGAGAACCGAGATTTCAAGATCGCTGTTGCCGAGCTTATGCCGAACCATCTAGAACTTCCCCCATAGCGAGTCCGAGTGAGGCCCCGAGGACGAAACGTCCATGACACAGGGTGCAGAACAAGAAAGGATGGCAATTTGGCGGCCATTGCCACCGGTCCGGAACGGTTTCCGTAAGATGTCGGGAATGTATGAGTTGTCTGAGGGACGTGAGTTGCATGACCGTGGCTGGAGGGAGTAGGATGAGTGTATCCGTCGAATATCCGACACTACTTCGACAGTTCGACGGCACGAGCTTCGGTGGCGGGAAGTCAGCAGAAGGGTGGGAGGAGAAGAGACGATGTCGGAAGCGAGGATGGCGCCGCTGGTGCGGGACCGGTATTCGGCGCTGCTAGAAATAGCGCGGGTGATCGCAACGCACCGTACGCTGGAGGAATTGCTGAGCGAGCTTGCGCCGCTGCTGCATCCGCTGATGCGGTTTCAGTACCTGACGCTGATGCTGTACGACGAGAAGCGGGACGTGATGAGGCTGCACACGCTGGAGGGAGAGGGATTGGCGTTTCAACCGGGGATGGAAGTGCCGATGGAGGAGTCCGCGTCGGCGTGGATCTGGCGAAATCAGCAGAGATTCGTGGTGGAGGACTCGGAAAAGGAGCCGCAGGACGATCCACGAATTCAGAGGATGCGGCGATTTGATGTGCGCTCGTCGTGCGGATTGCCACTGACGACGCCGCGGAGACGGCTGGGGGCGTTCAACCTGGGGAGCCGGGAGCCGGGCGCGTATTCGGCGGAGGACCTGGAGTTTCTACAGAAAGTGGCGGACCAGGTGGCAGTGGCGGTAGAGAACGCATTGAATTACCGGGAGGCCTGCGAACTGCAAGAGCAGGTGACGCGAGAGAGAGACCGGCTGAAGCTGCTGCTGGATGTGAACAATGCGGTGGTGTCAAACCTGTCGCTGGCGGAACTGTTCCGCGCGATCCCGGCGAGCGTGCGGGAAGCGATGCAATGCCATGCGGCGTGCCTATCGCTGCCGGACGAGACGGGACAAACGCTGCGAATTCATGGGTTGGATTTTCCGGACGGGAGGGGATACCTGCAGGAAGAGATGGTGCTGCAGGTGGAAGGGTCGAGCCCGGGAGCGGCGCTACGCGCGGGGCGGCCGGTAATCTTTGCGGCGCCACCCGGAACGATTCACCGGGAAGCAGCGCGAATCAACACCCAGGAGGGATTCCAGTCCGGCTGCTTTGTACCGTTGATGCGTGAGGACCGGAAGCTGGGAGTTCTGCACCTGCTGGACCGGCGGCCGGGCGCGTTCAGCGAGGAGGACGCAGAATTTCTGGCGCAGGTGGGAAACCAGGTGGCGATCGCGCTGGAGAATGCCCTTCGCTACCGGGAGATCAACGAATTGAGAACGCGGCTGGCGGAAGAGCGGTCCTACCTGCGTAACGAAATCCGGACAGAGCACGAATTCGAGGAGATTCTGGGCGAAAGTCCAGGGCTGCGCCAGGCGCTGGTGCAGGCCGAGACGGTGGCACCGACGAATTCCACGGTGCTGATCCTGGGCGAAACGGGAACAGGAAAAGAGCTGGTGGCGCGGGCAATCCACCAGCTGAGCGGGCGACGGGAGCACATCTTTGCAAAGATGAATTGCGCAGCAATGCCCGCGGGGCTGCTGGAAAGCGAACTGTTCGGGCACGAAAAAGGCGCATTTACAGGCGCAGTGGCGCAGAAGCCAGGCCGGTTTGAGCTGGCGCACGAGGGAACGCTATTTCTGGACGAAGTGGGCGATATTCCGATGGAGCTGCAGCCAAAACTGCTGCGCGTGCTGCAAGAGCAGGAATTCGAACGGCTGGGCGGGACGCGGTCGATCCGGGTGAACGTGCGGCTGATTGCGGCGACGAACCGGGACCTGGGACGAATGGTGGAGGAACGCGAATTCCGCGCGGATCTGTTTTACCGGTTAAATGTGTTTCCGATACGGATACCACCGCTGCGGCAGAGGAAGCAAGACATCCCGATCCTGGTGCGGCACTTTACAGCGAAATATTCGCAGAGCATGAGGAAACGGATTACGACCATTCCACCGGAGGTGATGGAAGCGCTGGTGGCGTATGAGTGGCCGGGGAACATCCGCGAGCTGCAAAATTTCATCGAGCGCGCGGTGATCTTGTCGCGCGGGCCGGAGCTGACGCCGTTGCTCGCAGAGCTGGAAGCGCCGCGGAGAGGAAAGACGAAGAACGGCTCCGGAGTAACACTCGAAGATGCGGAGCGGGAGCACATTCTGGAGGCGCTGCGGGCCACGGATTGGACGCTGGGTGGAGCGGAAGGAGCGGCGGCACGGCTGGGAATTCCGCGGACGACGCTGATCTACAAGATGAGACGGCTGGGGATCAAGAGAGCGACGAGTTCCGCGCGGTGAGAAGCAGCATGCAGCTGCAAGCCGCGGGATCAGGATGCCCAGAGCTGGCCGCCATGACAAAAGACTGGTGCTGATCCGCAAGTCCTAGGGGCGGAAATCAACAGATGAGGCGACCTTGATTCGGCTCGAACAAGATCGCCGACGCATGAGAGTGCCGCTGGCACTACGTCAAAGGAACCAGAGACCGCTTCCCTTGCGAAACGCGCGAGTCCGCAGTATGCTGCGCGTCCATCGGAGGGGTGATCCGGTGGCTGTGTAATCCGTCTTCGTTTCCAGCAACCATCCTGATTCCGCCGGGTCAGCCCCAAAATTCAGGCTCGTGCCGCCAGAATTGAGCAGAGAGCAACTGGCAGGCAGGAGGGTTTGCAAAGGTGCGCCGTCTCCAGTTTTCAGTCTTCTCACTGTTGGTGTTTCTCTTCGTCGGAACCGCTGCGCGGGCCCAAGTGCCCACCATATCCACGTACGCCGGAGGCGGGCTGCCCACGGCGGGGCCGGCCACAGCCACGGGCATCGGCGAGAGCGGCGGAATTGCCCGCGATGGCGCCGGGAATTTGTATTTTTCCTCTTCAACCGGCGCGATTCTGAAACTCGACACCAGCGGCAATATCTCGGTACTGGCCGGCAACGGCACCGGCGTATTCAGCGGTGACGGGGGCCCGGCGGCCAGCGCACAAACCGGAATCGGAATCTCCACTCCTCCTGCCCCGGTGAAAACCGATGCGGCCGGCAACATTTACTTCGCCGATGGTATCTCCTGCACGGTGAGGCGGATTGACGCATCCACAGGAGACATTTCGACCGTGGCGGGCACCCCGAATACGGATTTCTACTTTTTCAGCAATTGCAATGGCACCGGGGACGGCGGTCCCGCCACCAGCGCGCAATTGTCCGCCCCTTCCGGCCTGGCTTTCGATGCGGCAGGAGACCTGTTTATCGCTGACTACGGCACTTGCGTAGTCCGGCGAGTAGACCATTCAACGGGGATCATTACAACTGTTGCGGGAGTTGCGGGAAGCTGCGGGGCGACCGGCGGCCAGGGGGACGGCGGCGCGGCGACGAGCGCGATACTGGAGAATCCGATCGGCATTTTGCTGGATGGCTCGGGCAACCTGTACATTGCCGATTCCGATCCCATCAGTTTTTCGTCTCATGTGCGCATGGTGAACGCGACCACGCACGTGATCACGACGATTGCGGGCGGCGGGACGAGCAATCCGAACGGGGTTCTGACCGCTACAAACGTATTGCTGCGGTTCACCACGGGCCTGGCCTTCGATCCCTCGGGCAACTTGCTGATCGTGGACAACGGAATTCCCGGCATCGTGAGCGTCAATAAGACCACGCAGGTTGTGACGCTGATCGCCGGGCAATTCGGCGTATCCGGGTTTTCCGGGGATGGCGGCCAGGCCACGGCTGCTTCGTTTGCGAACGCACTGGGCCAGGGTACAGATCCGGATCTGGCTGTGGATCCGGCCACCGGGACGATCTACGTCACCGACGGATTCAACTTCCGCGTCCGCAAGATCGACGGCACCACGCACATCATCACCACAATCGCAGGGAATGGAGGCGTGGGCGACGCGGGCCCGGCTACCAGTGCAGCTCTCTTCGATGTCGGACTGGCCGTGGATACCGCCGGTGATCTATTCATCGCGGACACAATCAACGGCCGGGTGCGCATGGTGGATCACAGCACCCAGAACATTTCCACCGTCGCGGGCATGGACGTCGGGCCGGTGCCGCCGCCGAGCGGAGACAACGGGCCGGCCACCTCGGCGCAGCTTTTCTTTCCCCGCGGGGCCGCAGTTGACTCGTCGGGCGATCTTTATTTCGGCGATAACAATTACACAGTTCGCCGGGTGGACGGAAGTTCCAAGGTAATTACACGCTATGCCGGCACTGGGAATCCCGGCTTTTCGGGAGATAACGGCCCGGCCACCAGCGCCAAGTTGCGCGGCATCCGGTCACTGGCCACGGACCCCGCGGGAAATCTTTACATCGCCGACCCGGGGAACAACGTAATCCGTTTTGTGGCTGTGGGAACGGGAACGATCACGACCGTCGCCGGAAACACGTCGCTGATCACCGGCGGCAAACCCTCTCCCGGGTACTCCGGCGACGGAGGCCCGGCCACCTTGGCGCAATTGAACAATCCATCCGGAATATCGCTGGACGCTTCCGGCAATCTGCTCATCTCCGACCAGGGGAACGACGTGATCCGCGAAGTGTATTGCGCCACGGGGTCGCCCACGTGTACGCCGCCGGCAGGATTCGCGGCGCACTCCATCAACACGGTGGCCGGGAACTTCAACGCGGGCGGAGGAATGGGAGGGGACGGCGGACCGGCGACTGCGGCAGCGCTGTTTGCTCCGTCAAGCGTGGCGGCGGATGTTTACGACAATATTTACATCTCTGACGGCGGCAACCTGCGCGTGCGGGTGGTGAACTCGGTGACGGGGATCATCACCACGCTGGCCGGCAACGGCTTGCCCAATTTCGGAGGAGACGGCGGACCGGCGACGGCTGCGGGGATTTGGCCGTTCCACGGGCTGGCAACCGCGATCGACGGCAGCGGAAA
The DNA here is from genome assembly GCA_035541255.1 of Patescibacteria group bacterium. GTDB lineage: Bacteria > Acidobacteriota > Terriglobia > Acidiferrales > UBA7541 > JOPF136. The sequence goes on from DATKNR010000134.1 coordinate 14,589, forward strand.
TATTCTTGTTTACACGCAGGACGAATTCAGCGGGCGGGTGCGGCTCATCACCATTCCGCCGGTTCCGGTGTCCTATCTCAGCCCGGGCGCCGGCCTCGCCTTTACCAGCCAGCAGACGGGCACAACCAGCGCTGCACAGTTCATCACCGTGACCAACAGCGGTACCGGACCGCTGAACGCGTCAAATGTGTTGTTCTCCGGGGCCAACCCCGGTGACTTTGCCTTTGCCGCAGGCGGCACCTGCACGAGCGCCACGTTCGTTCTCGCACCCACGGCGAGCTGCACACTCGGCATTACCTTCTCACCGCAGGGCACGGGTCTTCGTACCGCTAGCGTGAGCCTCATGGACAATGAGACGGGGACCCCGGCGTCGGTGATGCTGGTGGGCAACGGATCGGCGGGTGCACCTCCGGGAGCTCCCTCGGGGTTGACTGCAACTCCCGGCACACACGTGGTGAACCTCAGTTGGACGGCGAGCCCGACCGGAGGCGTGACGTATAACGTCTACCGCATGTTGCAGTCGGGCGGTGTGTGCGCGCCGGCCAGTTCGGCCACGTACTCGCTCATCGCGTCATCGATCGGCACCACCGCCTATCCGGATATGGATTCCAGTCTGATGGCCGGGAGCACGTATTGTTACGCGGTGACGGCCGTTTCCGGAGGCCTCGAGAGCACGTTTTCGAATGTGGCGACGGCGGCATTGGGCGCGGGATTCGTTCCGACGCTGACGATTACGATGGCCACGCTGCCGAACGGCGCCGTGGGCGTGCCCTATGGCGCGGATATTTCATTCAATGGCGGCCATGGGCCCTACTTCGTTGGGGTCACCAGCGGCGCGCTGCCGGCCGGCTTCTCCATGACCACCACCGGCGGCGGTAATGTCAACCCGGGACACGTGTACAACACCACTTCGCCGCCGACGACGGCAGGCACGTTTACGTTTGGCGTGACGGTGACTGACTCGTCGTCGCCCACGCCGCAGATGACCACCATGACGATTTCGCTCACCATAGGCGCCGCGCCCGCCAATACTCAGCCGTCGCTGCTGAAAGGCCAGTACGCCTTCTCGCTCACAGGATTCAACGATGGCAACGACCAGGAAAATGGCGCCCTAGGCAGCCTGAACTTTGACGGCGCGGGAAATATTACAGGCGTTGTGGATGTCAACGACTCCCAGGGCGGCATCTCGCAGAATGTTGCGGTTACCGGCACCTACTCTGTGGGGCCGGACAACCGCGGATTCATGACGCTGAGCGCCGCGGGCATGCCGGGAAATCTCAATTTGGCCATCGCCGTAGGCACGGTCTATCGCGGTGTGGCCTACGAGGCACGCATTACGCAGTTCAACGACAGCAATCAGAATGACAACATCGGCTCCGGTTTCATGCGCTTGCAAGATCCCACGGCGTTCAATCAGAACGCGGTCGCCGCCACTTATATGTTCGGAGCGACGGGGCAGGATCCAGGTCTTGGGCGCGTCGCAGAGAGTGGGCTGATTTCCTTCGACAACCTGCTGCACATCACCGGCGGGTCCTCCGACTATAACGATAACGGGACAGAAGGCGCCTTGACGTCGATTACCGGAACGTACACGGCGCCGGACGCCAACGGCAGGATGGTATTCACCGAAACGCTGGTTCCTGGCGGACCCTCGACGGTGGTGACCTACATCATCGACTCCAGCGAAGCCGTGTTCATGAACCTCGATCCGCGGACGACGAATGCCATCATGATCGGCTCCGCGTTGCGCCAGGCGAGTCCCGGCACGTTCAGCAACGGTTCTCTGCACGGACCCGATGTCCTCTATTTCAATGCCTTGGAGTCCGGTGGCGGAGGTTCGGAGGCAATATCGGGAGTGGCCAGCGCCTCGGGCTCGACGCTCACGGCAAATTACGACGACAACAGCGCCGGAAGTCTTACACTCGGCGGGACAATCGCCTTCAACTACTCCGTGGCGGCCAACGGGAGGGTCGCTGCTTCGAGCGCGAATGCAGGGTTGATCTGCTACCTGGCGTCGCAGGACCACGGTTTCTGCATCCTTCCCGGTGACTCCTCAGCCGGCGCAGGACAGATTCTGCCTCAGTCCGGTGGTCCGTTCTCCGCGTCCACGATCGGCAGCAACGTCTATTTCGGGCAATCAGAAACGGTGCAGTCTCATGAATCCATCTCGGGCATCGGAGTTCCGGGCGGGTCTGGAACTCTAAATCTCACCGTGGACGACAGCCATCAGGGAGGCGATCTGTCGTTTGGACAGTCCGCGCAGTTCAACTTCACGGTGACATCGAATGGCCACGTAACAGGGATTCCAAATGCGCAGATCGGAGGCACCTCGGGTTATCTGGTTTCGCCGTATGAGCTGACCTTCCTGGACACAACTAACGGAAGTGGCCAGGGCCAGGGACAGATGAACTCCGGCCATCCGCACGTTTATCTTGCAAAGACCATAGTGGCGCCTCCGGGGACGCCCGGGCCGACTGGGTTGGCAGTGAACTTCCCGACGACCGTGCAGCAGGGAATGAGCGCGCAGTCCGCGCCGATTACGCTGACCAATAACGGCCTGGGGCCGATGATCTTCACCGGCGTGGACAACTCGGCAGCTATGGATTTCAGCGCCAGCGGCACTGTCGTCGCCGGCTCGGGCGTCAGCAGTTGCCTCCCTGTCGCCGGAATGTATGTGCTGCAACCGGGCGTTTCCTGCACGATCGTGGTGAGCTTCAACCCGACGGCGGCCACGCCCACGGGCACGATGCTCAACGAAACCCTGGTGATCACTACGGACGGCACCGGCAGCCTCTCCATCTCCGTGAGCGGCATGGCATCGCCTTCGGGCGGCGGGTGCGGGACGAATATGTGGGTGGGAATGGCAGGCGACGGCCAGTGGGGCACGGCGGGGAATTGGAGCGGCGGTGTGCCTGTGGCCGGGAACGATGTGTGCATCCCGACGGGATTCGACGTGACGGTGGGCGGGCTGGCGGCGGGCAACCAGACCATCAACTCGCTGACCGTGCAGGGCACGTCGACGCTAACGATCACGGGCGGCCCGTTGACGGTAACAACTACAGCGACGGCGACGACGCTGACCGTAAACGGCGGGACATTGACCGTGAGTGGCGCGGCGACGAT
>DATKNR010000135.1:0-14008 GCA_035541255.1 Patescibacteria group bacterium
ATGTAGGTGGATGCCGCGTCCCAGGTGTACAGCTCACCTTCCGACACGGGCACCTTCCGCCATTCCTCGGGGCCGGTGAAAACGTCGCCATATTCCTTCTGAAACATGCCCGTGGTCACGGCGCCGCGAACCGCCTGCTCGACTTCGGCCGGCGTCGGCCAGATTTCGCGCAGATATACAGGCTGGCCCTTCGCGTCATTTCCCAGCGACTCGGCAGCCATGTCGAAATCCATCCGCCCGGCGAGCGCGTAAGCCACCACGAGCGGTGGCGAGGCCAGATAATTGGCGCGCACCAGCGGGTTGATTCGTCCTTCGAAGTTGCGGTTCCCGCTGAGCACGGAGACGGCGACAAGCGAATTGTCTTTGATCGCTGCGGCCACCGGTTCCGGCAGCGGGCCGCTGTTGCCAATGCAGGTGGTGCAGCCGTAAGCCACGAGGTTGAAGCGCAGCGCGTCCAGGTATTTGGTCAGGCCGGCGGCTTCAAGATAGTCCGTCACGACTTTTGAGCCGGGAGCCAGGCTGGTTTTCACCCATGGCTTGGACTTCAGCCCGCGTTCTACCGCTTTCTTCGCTACGAGGCCCGCGCCGATCATCAACGATGGGTTCGACGTGTTGGTGCAGCTGGTAATCGCGGCGATGACCACGGAGCCGTGGCCGAGTTCGAAGAGGTCGCCGTTCGATTTCACCTGCGCATGCTTCGCGGGAGCGCCTTCGAGCGATTTCAGGAATGCGGGTTTGGCCTCGCGGAGCGGGACGCGGTCCTGCGGGCGCTTGGGGCCGGCAAGCGTCGGCTCGACGGTGGAGAGGTCCAGCTCGAGCGTGTCGATGAAAATCGGATCCGGCGTCGAATCGGTGCGGAACAGCCCCTGCTCCTTCGCATAGGCTTCGACCAGTTGCACCAGATCCTCTTCCCGGCCCGAGAAACGCAGATAAGCGAGCGTCTCCCCGTCCACGGGGAAAAATCCCATGGTCGCGCCGTATTCCGGCGCCATATTGGAAAGTACGGCGCGGTCCGGGACGGACAGGTTCGAGAGCCCCGAACCGTAGTATTCGACGAATTTCCCGACGACACCTTTCTTGCGCAGCATCTGGGTGGCGGTGAGGACAAGATCGGTAGCCGTGGCGCCCGCCGGAAGCCGCCCATGGAATTTGAAGCCCACCACTTCCGGAATCAGCATGGAGAGCGGCTGGCCGAGCATGGCCGCCTCCGCTTCAATTCCGCCGACGCCCCAGCCGAACACGCCGATGGAGTTGATCATCGTCGTGTGCGAATCGGTGCCCACAAGCGAATCGGGAAATGCAAACGTCTGTCCTTCCGCCTGGCGCGTGAACACGGTGCGGCCGAGGTATTCCAGGTTCACCTGATGGCAAATTCCCGTTCCTGGCGGCACCACGCGGAAATCGCGGAACGACTTCTGCCCCCAGCGCAGGAAAACGTAGCGTTCGCGGTTGCGCTGGAATTCGATTTGCGTGTTCAGATCGAGCGCCTGGTTCTGGCCAAAGTGATCCACCTGCACGGAGTGGTCGATTACCAGGTCCACCGGAAGAAGGGGATTGATCTTTTTCGGGTCGCCGCCCATGGCGCGCATGGCGTCGCGCATGGCGGCCAGGTCCACCACCGCGGGTACGCCTGTAAAATCCTGCATCAGCACGCGCGCGGGCATGAAGTTAACTTCCTTCTGTTGTCCCGCTTTTGCCGGGTTCCAACGCGAGAGCGCGTCGATGTCGCCGGCTTTGACGAATGCTCCATCTTCGTGGCGCAGCAGGTTTTCCAGCAGGACTTTCAATGAAAAGGGCAGCCGCGAGGGTTGGCCCATGCCGCGTTTTTCCAGTTCATTGATGCGGTAAATCTGAAATTCGCGTCCGGCCGCGCGCAGCGTGCCGCGGGCACCGAACGTATTGCGTAGAGGATTGCTCATATGCGCCTGCACTCCTTCGAAAGAACCTCCATTCTATCGCATTCGCCCTGCGGTCTTTGGATGAATTGCCGGGCACGAGTGGTGACACCTCCGCCGGCATGCCATAATTTGGATATACGCCAGTGAACGTCCTTCTGATTTCCACCTACGAGCTGGGCCGACAGCCGTTCGGCCTCGCGTCGCCCGCAGCGTGGATGCGGCGCGAGGGGGCTGAGGTGCGCTGCCTGGACTTGTCGCGAGACACGTTTCGGGAGGACTGGGTTTGCGAAGCCAGTCTCATCGCGTTTTACGTGCCGATGCACACGGCCACGCGGCTGGCGGTGATGCTGCTCGAGCCGGTGCGGAGGCTGAATCCCAGTGCGCACATCTGCTTCTACGGGCTTTATGCGCCGATGAATGCGGAGTATCTGCGCGGGCTCGGCGTCGAGAGCATCATCGGGGGAGAGTTTGAGGCGCCACTCGCGCGGCTGTACCGAGGGATGCGAAAACAGGATTCTGACGCAGAGGACGCGAAGGGCGCAGAGGACACAGAGAGGAAACGAGGACCAGGAATCTCGCTCGACCGGCAGCAGTTTCTGGTGCCCGATCGCTCCGGCCTGCCCGCGCTCTCACAATACGCCCATCTGCGCATGCCTGGAGGAGCCCACCGGATTGCCGGCTACACGGAAGCCTCGCGCGGCTGCAAACATCTATGCCGCCACTGTCCGATCGTTCCCGTGTATCGCGGCGCGTTCCGGATTGTGCAGAGGGAGGTTGTACTGGCCGACGTCCGCCAGCAGGTGGCCGCCGGAGCCCAGCACATCACATTTGGCGATCCCGATTTCTTTAACGGCCCGCGACACGCCGCAGAGATCGTCGAAGCAATGCACCGGGAATTTCCCGGGCTCACCTACGACGTGACCATCAAAATCGAGCATCTGGCGCGCCACGAGGATCTGCTCCCCCTCCTGCGCGACACGGGATGCGCTTTCGTGGTCACCGCGGCCGAATCCGTAGACGATCGCATCCTCGAGCGGCTGGCCAAAGGCCACACGCGCGGCGATTTCCTGAGCGTGGTGCGCCGATGCCGTGAAATCGGGCTCGCGCTTCAGCCGACGTTTGTTGCGTTCACTCCGTGGACCACGCTGGATGGCTACTGCGAACTGCTGCGCGTGATCGTCGAAGAGGGCCTCGCCGCGAGGGTGCCGCCGATTCAGCTCGCGATCCGGCTGCTGATTCCCGCGGGCTCTTTGCTCCTGGAACTGGACGAGGTGCGCCGGATCACCGGACCATTCGATGCCGCCGCGCTCGTCTACCCCTGGCGCCATTCCGATCCGCGCGTGGACACGCTCGCGGAAGACGTGCAATCGATGGTAGAACGCGGGGAAAAGATGAGCCGCAGCCGCGAAAAAATCTTCCGCCAAATCTGGGAAGCTGCACATGACGCGGCGGGCATGCAGGCGCCGGCGCCGGCTGAGCCGATGCTGGTTGCGCGCGCCGCCGTGCCGTACCTTACCGAGCCCTGGTACTGTTGAGCCGAGCCCTCGGGGGACCAGTTGGTCCCCATCGCAACAGCGCGGGAGGCCGTGCGCCGCGCCGAGTCGTTTGTTTGAGCCCAGGGGGAAACGATGGAATCGCCCCAACCGCGGCCGAAGCGACTGCTCATCCTGATCTCGAAGCTCGGCTACCAGGCCCGCGCGTTTGCCGATGCGGCGCGCCGCCTGGGCGTTGAAGTCGTATTCGGCACGGACCGGTGCCACCAGCTCGACGATCCCTGGCAGGACGCGGCGCTGCCTCTGCATTTCGAGCGCCCTGCGGATGCCGCCGCAGAAATCGGGCGTGCCGCGGAGCAGGCGCCGATCCACGCGATCATCGCCCTCGGCGATCATCCCCTTGCAGCGGCCGCCCATGCCGCGCAACTGCTGGGACTCGCGTACAACTCGCCCGAATCGGTAGCCACGGCACGCAACAAACTCCGCCAGCGCGAAACGCTGCGCGACGCGCGCGTTCCCGTGCCGCACTTCTTTGCGTTCGCGCTGTCCGATGACGTGGAACGCATTCTCTCGCAGGTCCCTTTTCCGTGCGTCGTGAAGCCGCTCATGCTTTCCATGAGTCAGGGTGTGATGCGCGCGAATGACGCGGGCGAATTCCGCACTGCCGTCGCGCGAGTCCGCGCGCTGCTCTCCTCGCCGGAAATCCAGGTGACGCGGGAGGAGGGACTGGACCAGGTGCTCGTGGAAGGGTATCTGCCGGGAGCGGAAGTGGCGCTCGAAGGGCTGCTCGAAGAGGGCCAGCTGCGAATCCTGGCTATTTTCGACAAGCCCGATCCTCTCGAAGGCCCGTATTTCGAGGAGACGATTTACGTGACGCCTTCGCGATTAGCGCCGAAAGCGCTGGCGCTGGTGGAGGAGTGCGCGCGCAACGCGGTCACCGCGCTGGGCCTCACGCGCGGGCCGATTCACGCCGAATTTCGCGTCAACGCGCGCGGCCCCTGGGTGCTGGAAGTCCAGCCGCGGCCGATTGGCGGCCTGTGCGCGCGCGCGCTGCGATTTGGTCCGGGAAAGATGCCGCTCGAGGAGCTGCTCGTGCGCCATGCCCTGGGAATGCCAACGAGCGAACTGGGACGCGAGCCCGCCGCCTCGGGCGTGATGATGATTCCCGTTCCGGCGAGCGGAATTCTGGACGGCGTCGAGGGAATCGAAGAGGCTGTGCGCGTTCCCGGCGTCGAATCGATCGAAATCACGGCGCGGCTGCACGATTACATCGAGGCCTGGCCGGAGGGTTCGAGCTATCTGGGATTCATTTTCGCGCGTGCCGCGGAACCGGCCGCCGTAGAATCCGCCTTGCGAGCGGCGCACGCCTGCCTTAAGTTCACGTTGCGCCCGCGCCTTCCGGTGGAACATCCCATGGCGAATCGCGGATAGCCTGCCGCAGGCAGGCCACGGTCAGTCCTTCCCTGGAGCTCCCGCCCCATTGGATGCGAACGCCGCTTTGTTTGCCACCAGGATCCAAAGGATGGCCAGCGAGAAGAGAATTCCAATCAGCAGGCCGAAAGGCAGCACCAGGCGCAGCAACCCGATTGAGATGCGCTGGGCTTGGGGCGGAGTAAATCTCATCATGGCTATGAGCATTTTTTCGGCAGAGCCCGGTGAGAAATACATGACCACTCCGCTCAAGGCATGCATCGCGGAGATGCAGATGCCGAAGATGCGGGCCCACGGCTTGAGCTGCAAGAGTCCAATGCCGAGAATTACGACGATGATGCCCTGGGCGAGATAGATGAGCTTTGCGGCGTTTCCTTCCAGCACCTGGCCCAGCAGAATCGCGGGGTAGGGCCGGAAGAGCGCGAAGAGGGCTCCGGGCGCTCCCATCAAGTAGAGGAGGGCGATGAGCGTGATGCTGAGCGGCCGGTGCGACATCATCGCGCGCGCCTGTGCCGTGTGTGGGCCCTCGCTGTACGCTCCGGTAACGCCCGTCTCGTCAAATTGCGCGCGCACGCCCTTCAAACTGAACAGTACGAGCCACCAGATTCCGAACGCAGCCGCCAGTCCCAAGATGAAAGCCACGACCGCTATCCCGGCCGCCCGGGCTTCGGGAGGGCCGTGCTGAAGTTCCGGCATCCGCGAAAGGATGAAGAGAACGGGGATAGCCGCGCCGGCTGTCAGAACGAGGAAGCCGGCGAAGACGAGAATGCTCGCGCGCGCCCAGGCCTTCAGCCGCAGCAGTCCGACTCCCGTGGAGATGCCCCAGACCGTCAAGCTGGTGTAAATCAGCGCCGTCAACGTCAGAGGTGCGGTGAGGTCTGCGGGCGCGGCTGCACCTGCGCTGGAAAGCGGCATCGCCCGCCTCACCACCAGGAGAAACAGGACGAGGAGGGACATGAGCGCCGTCAGCGAACTGCCCACGAAGGCCACAATCGCGGCCGCAGTGACCCCAGTGGAACGATTTTTAGCTTCCATGGAGGGCGCCAACTCGCCGTGGGTTTTTATCGCGGGGAAACTTCGCTGTCAATCGGCAGGAACGAGTGTGACGGGCCTGCCGGATTTCCTCAGCCTTTGCTCCGCTGCGGTACGTAGCCTTCCGGCAGCTTTGAACCTTCTCCGAAAAAGAACTGTTCCATCTGTTCTTCCATGATTTTGTGGGAGTTGGGATCCAGGGGATTCAGGCGGTACTCATTCATGATCATTTTTGAGTGCTCGATCCACATCTTCCAGGCTTCCGCCGATACGTTGTCGTACACCCGCTGGCCCAGCTCGCCGGTCCAGGGCACGAAGTCGAGCCCCGGCATTTCCTTTCCAAATTTCACGCATTTCACCATGCGTCCGCTGGATTTGTCGGGGGTGCCCGGCTGGGCTACCGGCTTGGGGTTGCACAGTTCATCGGCCATGTGGTTCGGCTCCTCTGCCACTCATGCCCAGCATACCGCATCCGGGAGGCCGGGGCACGGCTTGGCTTTTCCGCGCGCAAAAGGCAATGGGCCAGTCTAGATTTTATTTCCGCGAGCGGCCGCATAGAACTGCGCTACGGCGCGATCGATGCAGAATCCCCAGGCGAAAAGATTCATGGTCTTGAACTGTTCGGGAACTCGGTATCGCGCCTGGGCTTCGCTGATCGGCACGCCCAATTGCGCCATTTGGCGCGCGTGCTCGGCCAGATCCGCGAACACACTCTTCAACAGTTCCACACCTTCCTGACCGCAGATGGCGCCGTGTCCGGGCACAAACATCGTCTTTCTTCCGAAACGCCCGAAACCGTCCAGCGTCTTCAGCCAGCCCAGCATGTCCGCATCGGTTGTGACTGGATAGCTGTGATTGAAGATGAGGTCACCGGTGAACACTATGTCCTGATCCGGCACGCGCAGGATCAGGTCGCCCGGCGTGTGCCCGGGATGGGTTTCGAGCACCACGGTGCGGCCGCCGAGATCCAATTTCAGAGGCAAGTCGGAAGGCGTCAGCGCCCGGGTAGGCAGCGTAATGGCGGTCTGATCGATTTCCGCGGCCACGAATTTGAGCGCCTTCAGGTCGCCCTCGGCGTGGGCCTTATCTTCGTCGGAGATGGGATTGTTTAGATGTGTTTCCGCGGGCGCGAACATCGCGGCTTTGTTCTGGTTCTGGAATGCCAGGTAGCGCTCGCGGATCAGCGGCGCCACCTTCTCGTGGGCCCAAATGGGGATCTTGGCCTCGGCATACTGGGCATTTCCAAAAGAATGATCGAAGTGGAAGTGGGAATCGATGGCCGCCATCACCGGAGATTTGGTGGCCAGCTTCACCGCATCCAGCAGGAACGCGGCGCCTTTTTGTGAAGCGAATCCTTCCCACACGAGCGTGGCGTGCTTGCCGGCCACAAATCCGCCGTTGCACAGTGTTTCACTGCCCTTCGTCGTGTCCGAGATGACTGCGTAGACGCCCTCTGCCAGTTTTCGCGCGCTTGCGAATCCCGCATCCGCCAGCGGAGCCTCAGCCACCGGCGAAATCTGCGCGCCAGCCCAGGCCGGCATCTCAAGCCACGGCCCGGCGGCCCAAGCCGCGCCGGCAAGCGATGCGCCACGGAGAAAACTCCGGCGGGTGAAGGCCGGGAGTCTCGAGTCAGTCGTCCCCATCGAATTGCTCCTGTTCCACGGACTTTCCAGCTTCCGGGAATGATTCCGCGCGGCTGCGCATCGCCGCAGCAAAGGGTCGTTGTCGGGCGGCTTGAAAGGCTACCGTGGCGCGGGCAGACCGTCAAATCGCGCCACGACACCGGAAACCGGGCAGCCGGCCCTTCTTTACTCTGCCGGGGCCGGGTGTTACGGTGGAGTCAGGTGGTTCCCCTATGGCCGAACGGGCCTCATCCGCCGCACGCGGTTACTCATTTTCTCCGGTTCTGGTGGAATCGCGCGAGCGTCCGCTGCGCCGGTGGCTCGACGGCTTCGGGCGCGCCGATGCGGACGAACTGAGCCTGAACCTCACGCCCAGCCGGTACGGCCCTGCCCGCCATCGCAAAGCGCGTCAAATCGAAGTGAGCCGGTTCCGCGTGCCCCTTGCCGGACTTGGCCGCGAACTCGACGGACTGCGCATCGTCCATCTTACGGATATCCATCACGGTCTTTACTTTTCCGCGGAGGCGCTGCTGGCTGCCGTGGAACTTGCAAACTCTCTCGAACCGGACATTGTGGCACTGACGGGCGACTACGTTTCCTATTCACGGAATTTCGCGCATTCCGCGGCGGATCTGCTGGGGGGGCTGCGCGCGCGCCGCGGCGTGTTTGCCGTTCTGGGGAACCACGATTTTCGAGTGGGCGCGGACCTGGTGACGCGTGCCCTGCGGCGCAGCGGAATCGCCGTGCTCCGCAACCGGCATACCGTGATTCGCGCCGGCGGCTCACAGCTTCATATCGCCGGAGTAGACGACCTCTGGTACAACCCGAATCTGCCGCGCGCACTGCAACGCATTCCCCGCGGTTGGCCGGTGTTGCTGCTCTCACACAACCCCCGAATTGTCGCTGCCGCCGCGCATTTTTCCGTCGACCTGGTGCTCTCCGGGCATACGCACGGCGGGCAGGTACGGCTTCCGTTCCTCGAACGCATGCGCGATGCCAACCAGTTGCCGCGGCGTTTCCACACTGGGTGGGATTCGTGGGGACGCACACGGGTTTATGTCAGCCGCGGGCTGGGCACCATCGTCTTGCCGCTGCGCGTGGCCTGTCCGCCCGAAATGCCGCTGTTCACATTGAATGCGCTGCCGGCTCCCCGCTGACCGAAGCGGAGGACCAAGTTGCCGCCAATTCCTGGCGGGAAGTTTTCGTTGTCTGCCGGTGCCGTGCAACGTACACTGCCCTGTCGACTCCCCGAAGGGGCGCTGCCTGCTGCGGAGAAGTCCAGATCATGCGCGGGACCCGGCCGGAGAAGTTTCTCGCCGGCAGTTCCATGGCCCGGAATTTGGCCACTCGAGTGGGACGCGAGGTGGGCCGTGGCGCGGCCCGCGGCAGCCGCTCTCAGCAAAGGGAAGGGAAGGGCACATGTTATGAATCGAAAAAAACCCTCGAAGTCCACCGCGGCGAAACAGCTTGGAGTGGCCGCTGCATCGCTCATCATCGTCGCCGCGCTGGTGGCGCCCGCCCTTTCTGCGCAAACAGTGGACGAGGTGATTGCCGCCAGTATCCAGGCGCGCGGCGGCATGGAAAAACTCAAGGCTGTCCAGACAAGGCGGATCACCGGGAAGGTGCTGTTCGGGTCCATCCAGGCCGGCTTCCTGATCCTCAACAAACGGCCGAGCATGGTCCGGGAGGAGTTTTCCCTGCAGGGTTTGTCGCAGGTGCAGTCCTACGACGGCCATACGGCTTGGCAAATTGATCCTTTCGGCGGACGCAAGGACCCCATGCGCATGTCCGAGGATGATGCCAAGACTCTGGTGGTGGACGCGGACATGGACGGACCGCTGGTGGATTACAAAGAGAAGGGAAATACGGCGGAACTTCTGGGCCACGATTCGGTGGAAGGAACGGATTGTTACAAGGTGAAGATCACTCAGAAGGACGGAGATAGTTTCATCTATTACCTGGACGCGGATACGCACATGCTGCTGAAGCTGGAGACACAAATCACGGTGCGGGGCTCGGTCCAGTACCACGAGACCTACTACGGCGACTATGAAGCCGTGGACGGCGTTTATTACCCGTTCGCTTTCGAAACAGCGCAGAAGGGGGAAGCGAACCGGACCAAGTTTACAGTGGATAAAGTCGAAGTGAACCTGCCGGCAAATGATTCTGCGTTTGTGATACCGGAAGCGAAGGGCTCCGCGAAGCCGGCTGCTTCCGGGAACTAAACGCGATGTTCCGGCCGGGAATCGCTCCGGTGCGGCGATACGCGCGCCGGGCTCCAGCCGATTCAAGAAAGGGTCGTGAGGCCATGAAAATCTCCCAGTACCACCTGGCGCACTTGCTCCTCGCCGCGTCCCTGCTGCTTCCTGCGAGCAGCGTCGCGCAGGAGGCGAAATTCGATTCGGACACCATCTCCGGGCTCGGCGCGAGGAATATCGGATCGGCCACGATGAGCGGGCGGGTGACGTCCATCGCGGCGGTGGGAGAGAAGGGTCGGTTGACGGTATTCATCGGCGCGGCCAGCGGCGGCGTGTGGAAATCGATGAATGGCGGAACGACTTACAAGCCCGTTTTCGACGAAGAGCCGGCGCAATCGATCGGCGCGATCACGATCGATCCCTCCAATCACAAGGTGATCTGGGTGGGCACGGGAGAATCCTGGACACGCAACTCCACTTCGATCGGCGACGGAGTCTACAAGTCCACCGATGGGGGAGATACGTGGACGAACATGGGCCTGAAGGATTCCGAGCGAATCTCCAAAATCCTGGTGGACCCGGGGGATTCCAATACCGTGTACGTGTGCGTGCCGGGGAAGCTGTGGAGCGACAGCGCAGATCGCGGGGTCTACAAGACGTCAGACGGCGGGAAGACCTGGAGTCTGATCCTCAAAGGGCCGAACCCTTCCACGGGCTGTTCGATGATCACGATGAGCAGCGCGGATTCCAAAACGCTCCTGGCGGGAATGTGGGATTTCCGCCGGAAGGGATGGACATTCCGTTCAGGAGGCGACAACGCGCAGGCGCCCAGCGGCAGCGGACTCTTCAAGACCACCGACGGCGGGGCCACCTGGACTGAACTGGATGAGAAGTCCGCAAAGGGACTGCCTCCGAAGCCGTGGGGGCGCATCGCCGTAACCATGGCTCCGTCGAATCCTCAAGTGGTGTATGCGCTGATTGAATCGCCGCACAGTGCGCTCTATCGCTCGAGCGATGGGGGCGCCACCTGGGAGCGCCGCGACGACAGCATGTGGATGGTGTGGAGGCCCTTCTACTTTGCCAACCTGGTGGTGGATCCCAAGAACGAAAACCGCGTGTACAAGCCGGACGGCGCGCTAATCCTGAGCACGGACGGTGGAAAGAGTTTCAGCGTGGTGTCCGGTGGAGCGCACGGCGACTTCCACGACGTGTGGGTGGATCCCACGGACACGCAGCGGGTGATCACGGGGGACGATGGCGGCGTGTGGTATTCGCTGGACGGCGCCAACACCTGGTGGAAGGGGAACAATCTGCCGATTTCTCAGTTCTATCACGTGAGCGTGGACGGCGCGGATCCCTATCACGTCTTCGGAGGATTGCAGGACAACAGCGTTTTCATGGGCGACAGCGCGTATCCCGGCGGAATCAGCAACAGCCGGTGGGAAAATCTCTATGGCGGCGACGGCTTCTGGGCGTTTCCCGACCCGACAGACCCGGACTATGTGTATGCCGAATCGCAGGGCGGGGAGGTGGCGCGCATCAACCGCCACACGCACCAGATTCGCAGCATCAAGCCGCAGCCCGGAATCGGCGAACCGAAGTACCGGTTCAACTGGAACACTCCCATCCAGATGAGCCCGAATGATCCGGGCACGATTTACATCGGCGCCCAGTTCCTCTTCCGATCCCGTGATCACGGACAAAGCTGGGTAAAAATCTCGCCGGACCTGACCACGAACGATCCCGAAAAGCAGAAGCAGGAAGAATCCGGGGGCGTGACTGTGGACAATTCCGACGCCGAGACGCACACGACCATCTACTCCATCAGCGAATCGCCGCGTGACGGCAATGTGATCTGGGCGGGTACGGACGACGGCAACTTGCAGCTGACTCGCGACGGCGGGAAGACATGGACAAACGTGGTTTCCAAGGTGCCGGGCCTGCCGGCGTTTTCGTGGGTTTCGTGGGTCGAGGCAAGCCGCTACGACGCCGCGACAGCCTATGCCACGTTCGATCGCCATACGTTCGGCGACATGCAGCCGCACGTTTTCAAGACGACGGACTACGGCAACACATGGACTTCGATCGCTACGCCGGACAGCGGCGTGCGGGGTTTCGCGCACGTCATCAAAGAGGACACGCTGCGGCCGGATCTGCTCTTCCTGGGGACCGAGTTCGGGCTGTGGATTTCACTCGACGGGGGCGCTCATTGGGCGCGGTACAAGGGCGGGAACATGCCCAGCGTGCCGGTGCGTGATCTGGTGATCCAGCCGCGCGATTCCGCGCTCGTGATTGCGACGCATGGCCGTGGCATTTGGATTGTGGACGACATCCGGCCGCTGCGCGCGCTCACTTCCGCCGTCCTCGGTCAGGAAGTGGCTTTCCTTGAGCCCGGCTCCGTCCAGCAGCGCATGATGGCGTTTGGGGGCTGGGCGGAGGGCGATGCGGTGTTTACCGGCCCGAATCCTCCCAACGCCGCTGCGATCATCTACTATCAAAAGCGGCGCCACATTTTCGGAAGAATGAAAATCGAGATCCTCGACGCCACGGGGCAGGAGGTGGCCACAGTGCCGGCGAACAGCAGGCGCGGCCTTTCACGCGTGGAATGGACCATGCGGCGCAAAGCGCCTCGCGTGCCTCCGGCAGCGACAGCGGCGTTTGAAGCCGCCAACGGCCCGCGCGTGCTTCCGGGCGCCTATACCGTGCGGATGACGCGCGGCAAGGACGTGTACACCACACCGCTTGTGATCACGCTCGACCGGCGCGCGAAGTATTCCCTGGATGACCGCCGGCAGCAATACGATGCCGTAATGAGGGTCTACGATCTGCTGGGCGACATGACCTTTGATGTGGACCGCATCAGCGGCCTGCGTGAGGAACTGGCGGAACGTGCGGCAAAAGTGCCGGCAAAGGATCCCCTGCGCGCCAAGCTGGAGGCGATGGCCGGCAAGGCCGAAGCCCTTCGGACGAAAATCGTGGCCACCAAGGAAGGCGGCGCCGTGACCGGCGAAATACGCATCCGCGAGAAGACCACGGAGCTATACGGAGACCTTGTGGATTACGAAGGGCGTCCGGCCGATTACCAGTTGGCACGCATCGCCGCATTGCAGAAGGAACTCGCGGACGTGGTGATGGAGTTTGATTCCTTTGTCGGCCTGGACATCGCCGAGGCCAACCGGGAGCTGAAGAAAAAGAAGCTGCCGCCCGTCGAGCCGCTGTCGCGCGCGGATTGGGATAAGGCCAGCGCGGAGGGTGGCGCCGGCAGTCAAGGAATGAGCCTTGAACAGTCGCGCGAGTTCAAAGGTTTTCGCGAGCACGATTAACCGGTCTCGAATCGCCAGCCGGCGCAATTTTTCCGCCAGGTAGCATGCGGACTGAGTTCCGCACATTCTGTGTCGCAGGCCTCTGTCCGAGTGGCCGGGTGCGGCTGCTCTCCCCGTCGCAGTCCAGGCGCCCGTCCCCTCCGCGTTTGTTGTAGACTCCCGCGGAGCTTCGTCCATGCAACGGTTCATCGGCCTCATCGGCATTGCTTCGGTCCTGCTAGGTTGCTGGTACTTTTCCAGCGCGCGCCGGGCCATCCGGCTGCGAACCGTGCTTTGGGGATTCGGCCTCCAGCTTGGCTTTGCGCTGTTTGTGCTGAAGACGCGGGCGGGGCTGCGACTGTTCGAGGCGCTGGGTGCGGGCGCCGAGTGGCTGCTGAATTTCTCGTTTGCGGGGTCGGAATTTGTCTTCGGGCCGCTGGGAAGGAAGGGAGCGGGAGGAGTGGTGATCGCCTTCCAGGTGCTGCCCATCATCATCTTTATCGCGTCGTTTTTTGCGATCCTGTATCACTACGGCGTGATGCAGGCCATCATCCGCGTGGCCGCGCGGGTCATGACCCGGCTGATGGGCGCGAGCGGAGCGGAATCTCTGAACGTGGCGGCCAGCATCTTCATGGGGCAAACCGAGGCGCCGCTGACAATCCGCCCGTTTCTCCCCACGCTCACGCGCTCCGAGCTGATGACCGTAATGACCAGCGGCATGGCCCATGTGTCCGGCGCGGTGATGGGCGCTTATATCCTGTTCGGAGCGGAGGCGCGGCATATGCTGACCGCCGTCATCATGACCGCGCCAGGCACGCTCGTGATCGCAAAAATGCTGAATCCTGAAACGGAGCAGCCCGAAACGGCGGGCAGGGTGCACCTGGTGCGCACCGACGAAGAGAAGCATGAAAACATGCTCGACGCGCTTACGCGTGGTGCCACAGACGGTCTTCACCTCGCACTCAACGTCGCGGCGATGCTCATCGCTTTTCTCGCGCTCGTCGCACTGGTCAACGGCATTTTCAGCGCGGC
>DATKNR010000136.1:0-23916 GCA_035541255.1 Patescibacteria group bacterium
GATTTCTTCACTTACACGGATTTTGTGGACCGCGACGGGAAATTCCAGCTCACCATGCTCAGCTATTCGGCGTTCGAGCCTCTGGCGCAGTCCATGACGCCGATGTTGCGCGAGGAATCGTTCCACCTGGGCACTGGTCAGGACGGGCTGAAGCGTGTGGTGAAGGCCGGTGTGGTGCCGCTCAGCGTGGTGCAGAAATACATCAACAAATGGATTCCGGTGAGCTACGACCTGTTCGGAGTGGACCGCTCCAGCTCGGCCCACTGGTTCTACGTGTGGGGGCTCAAGGGCCGCTACGACGAGCCGCGCAATGAAAAACCGGCGGACCTGGGCCACATCAACGAGCACAGCCGCGAGCTCTATCACCAGGAGTGCGCGCAACTGGTGGAGCAGATCAACAAGCACGTGCCGGCGGGGCTGCCCAAATTGTACGTGCCGAGCCTCAAATTCAACCGGAGGATCGGTGAGTTTGCGGGACAGCGCTGGTGCGTGCACGGCACGCAGATGGACGAAAAGGCGTACGCGGAGCACCTGAAGGAAGTGTTGCCGGGCGAGGCAGACCTGAAGCTGCTGGCCGACATCGAGGCCAACGAGCCCCAGTGGATCGCGCCGAAACAGCCGTCCGCAGAACCGCTGCCTTCCTGAAGGCAGCCGAGCCGGAGGAGGAAGAGTTGCCGGAGACGACCACAGTGGGGGGCAATCTGCGCGTCGATTCGAAGGAGCGCGTCGCGCGGGTGACGATCGACCGGCCACCGCTGAACATTCTCGACATCGGGATGGTTGCGGAGATCGGCGAGCAGTTGGTAAGGCTGCCGGCGCATCACGAATTCATCGTGTTCCAGGGGGCGGGAAACTGCTTTTCGGCGGGAGCGGATGTGGCGGACCACACGCCGGAGCGCGTGGGACGGCTGCTGGGTGCGTTCCATCACGTGTTCCACGAGATGGGAGCCGGCCACGCCGTGACCGTCGCGGCGGTGGCGGGACATTGCCTGGGTGGCGGATGCGAACTGGCGATGTGCTGTGATTTTATCCTGGCGGAGGAATCGGCGACGTTCGGCTTTCCGGAAATCAAACTGGGTTGCTTCCCGCCGATCGCGATGGTGGCGCTGCCGCGGATGATGCCGGGGCATGCGGCGTTCGACCTGATCCTCACGGGGAAAACAATCAGCGCGCCGGAAGCCAGCGCTCTGGGCATGGTCACGCGCGTGGTGCCGGATGGCGCGCTCGCGAATGCAGTCGAAGGCCTCTTGGGAGAAATGAAGCATTTGAGCCCGGCGGTGCTCCGGCTGACGCGGCGGCTGACGCGTACCGCGGGATTCAAGGACGAGGAAAAGGAACTGACGGAGATTGAAAACCTGTACCTGGATGAATTGATCCGGACGAAGGATGCGGTGGAAGGGGTACGAGCGTTTCTGGAAAAGCGGGCTCCGGTGTGGACGGGGCGGTAGGAAAAAACGCCGGCGGGAAGCCGGCGGCACAAAATGGCGAAACTGAAATTCCTGCACAAGCCGAGTTGAACGTCGTGCCGCAAAGCAAGAGGTCTCTTGCTGGAAGAGGGCGCGGAGCTGGAGTTGCGGGACATCGGAAAAGAGCGGCTGACGGAGAGCGAACTCGACGCGCTGATCGGCGCGGAGGATTACCGGAAATTCCTGAATCCGCGGAATGAACTTTACCGCGAGCGCAAGATGGGGGAGAAACCCCCGGCGCGCGCAGAGGCCATCCGGCTGATGGCGGGAGAACCGAATCTGGTGCGGCGGCCGCTGGTCATCGCGGGGGGGCGCGTGGTGCTGGGATATGATGAGGCGGCGCTGCGCGGCCTGGCGGGGGCCGCGGGCGCGCGGAGCTCCCGGAAGAAGGCGCGGTAAACGGCGCTGAGCGCGCCGCCAAGATACGTGCAACCCATCATCGACATCCATGTGCACATACAGCCGCTGCGGCAGTTTCGCGCGGAGGCGATTGCGCAGGCGCGGCACGGGCACCCCAACTGGGCGCAGGTGGAGGAATTCTGCGAGAGTCCGTCGGCGTTCTTGAATTACCTGGACGCCGCAGGGGTGGAACGCGCGGGATTAATCAACTACGTCAGCCCGGAAGTGACGGGATTCACCGCTGAGGTGAACGATTGGGTGGTGAAGTACGCCTCGACGGACCCGCGAAGGCTGATCGCGTTCGGGTCCGTGCATCCGCGGCACACCGCCAATGCGGCGGCGGAGACGGACCGGCTGGCGGCGCTGGGAATCCGCGCGCTGAAGATTCATCCCTCGCATCAATGGTTCGCCCCGAACTCGTACCGCGGCGAGCTGCCCGCGCTCGGGAAAGTGTACGAGCGGGCGCAGGCACACCGGATGCCGGTGATGATCCACACGGGCACATCGGTGTTCACCGGCGCGCGGAACGTGTATGCGCAGCCCATGCTGGCCGACGACATCGGAGTGGATTATCCGGAGCTCGTCGTCATCCTGGCTCATGGCGGACGGCCTCTGTGGATGAACGAGGCATTTTTCCTCTTACGGCGGCACGCCAATTTCCACATGGACATTTCGAGTATTCCGGCGCGGAGGCTGCTGGAATATTTTCCCCGCATCGAGGAGATTGCGGACAAAGTGTTGTTCGGCACGGACTGGCCGGGATTCGGGATGAACGATCTGCGGACGGGGATCGAAGCGTTCCGCGCGCTGCCGATTTCGGCGGAGGCGCAACGGAAGATTCTGTACGACAATGCCGCGCGGCTATTCCCGGAGTGAGGGGCAGATGCCAACCATGGAAGGAAAAGAAGGCAAGCTGTGGATTGACGCGTACGTGAAGAATGCGGGGACGTTCTCCGGAGTGATGAAAGCGGTGCGGACCCTCGTCAAGGAAACTGCGGCAGGCTGCGAGGAGTACGTGAGCCCCTGGAAGACTCCCGCGTTTGATTCGAACGGACCGCTGTGCGTCTTTGTGATGGGGAAGGAGCATGTGACGCTGGCGTTTTTGCGGGGAGCGATGCTTCCCGATCCCGAGAAGCTGCTCGAGGGCAAGGCGAAAGGCGTGCGCAACATAAGGCTGCGGACCGTGGCCGATGTCGAGCGGCCGGGCGTCAAGCGGCTGATTGCGGAGGCGGCGAAGTTGAACAAGAAAAATCCGCCGTCGGGCAAAATGGTGGGAATGGACAAGAGAAGGAAGAGTGCGGCAAAGAAGTAGGTAGAGGAGCGCGGGTTGTGTCCGCGCCGGGATCCGGTGTGGGCCGCGGAAAGGCGAGGGCGGAAGGCCGCTCTCGCACTCGAAGGCCTTCGTGCCGCCGCTGGATCGCGCCGGAGTGGGAATGGAGATTCGTACGATTGCCGTGATCGGAGCAGGAGCGATGGGCAGGGAAATCGCACGCGAGGCGCTGGCGGCGGGCTACCGCGTGATTCTGGAAGATGTGCTGCCGGACCGGCTGGCGGCGGCGAGGGAGGAGTTGCACGCGCGGCTCGATGGATCCGCGGGTGTGGGGTTTTCGACCGCGGCTTCCGTGGATCTGGCCTGCCGCGAAGCGGAAATCGTGATTGAGACGCTGCCGGAAGAAACGGAAATGAAGATCGACGTGTTCTGCATCCTGGAAAGGTTCGCGCGGCCCGGAGCCATCCTGGCGACGAACGCGCGGACGATCGCGGTGAGCGATCTGGCGGCGGTGACCACGCGCGGGGAACATTGCGTGGGGCTGCGATTTCCCGAAAACGAGTCGGGAAAAGCGTTCCTGGAAATCGTGCCCGGCCGGGAAACCAGCAAGGAAACCGTGGAAGCATGCCGGGAGATGGGGCGGCGGATGGGGCGTGAGGTGGTGGTGACGCCCGAGGCGCCGGGCGAGCCGGCGAAATGAGCGGGAAAAAGGAAATCCGGATTGTGCAGGGCGATCTGACGGAGATGGACGTGGATGCGATCGTCAACGCGGCGAACAACGATCTGCAGCTCGGCGCGGGAGTGGCGGGAGCGATTCGCAGAAAGGGCGGGCCGTCGATCCAGAAGGAGTGCGACGAAATCGGGAGCATTCCCATCGGCGCGGCGGCCATGACCGGCGGAGGAAACCTGAAGGCGCGGCACGTGATCCACGCGGCGAGCATGCAGCTGGGAGGAAGGACGACGGCGGAATCGCTGCGCGGCTCGACGGCGTGGTCGCTGCGGCTGGCGCGGGAGCACGGGCTGAAATCGGTGGCGTTTCCCGCCGTCGGGACCGGCATTGCGGGATTTCCACTCCGGGAGTGCGCGCAGATCATGCTGCGTGAGTCCGTAGCACACCTGAAGGGCGAAACGCCGGTGGAATCGGTTTATTTCGTGCTGTTCGACGCTCCGGCTCTGGACGCGTTCCAGAGCGTGTGGAAGGAGATGCAGTCGAAAGGCGAAGGATTGTGAACGGAAATCTGGAGAGAGTGCTGGCGGAACTCGCGCGGTACGAGCATCCCTTGTTCGCGTTCGATGCACGCGAGGCCGGCGACGCGGTGGAAGTGTTGATCGAATTCCGGGGAGCGGAGCCGGCGGTGCACACGTACGTGTATTCGCTCCAGCCGCGAGACATAGAAAACGCGCAGTTTCCGTGGACCTTCCAGCGGCAGCTCTACGACTGCCTGCACGATTACGTGGTGGAAATGTTTACGCGCAATCCGCAGTGCCGGGACTGAGGCGGGCGTGGCTGCGAGTTCCTCTCCTTCTCTTCCTTCCGAACGCACACCGCTGGCGGAATTGCTTCTGGAGCGAATCCGCGCCCGCGGTCCGATTCCGTTTTCCGAGTACATGCGCGAGTGCCTCTATCACCCGGATCATGGGTACTACGCGCGCCCGGAGGCGCGGCGATTTCCCGACTACTACACGAGCCCGGAGGTGCATCCGGTGTTTGGGCGGCTGGTGGCGCGTCAACTCGCGGAAATGTGGGAGCGACTGGGGCGTCCCGGCGAGTTCCTGGTGGTGGAAGGCGGAGCGGGAGTGGGGCGGCTGGCGGGGCAAATCCTGGATTTCGCGGAGCGCGAGCTGCCGGAGTTTTTCTCGGCGCTCCGCTACGTTGCGGTGGAGGCGGGCGCGGCGCGGAGGTCGGCGCAGCAGCGGGCAGTCGGGCGCCACCTGGAGACGGGGCGCGCGAAATCAAGCGCGGAGCTGCCGGAGAGGATTCCGGCAGGATGCGTGTTGTCCAACGAATTGTTCGACGCGCTGCCCGTGGACCGTGTGGTGCGGCAAGGGCGCGGCCTGCGGGAAATCCGAGTCGGAGAACGCGGCGGATGGTTTGCAGAGGAGATGGCGGAGTGCTCGCCGCGGGTAACGGGTTTTTTTGCGCGCCAGGGAGCGCGGTTGGCGGAGGAGCAACAGGCGGAGGCGGGATTGGAGGCGTGCGAATGGCTGGTGGAAGCGGGACGGCGGCTCGATCGCGGATTTGTGCTCACCATCGACTACGGACACGAGGCCCCGGAGCTGTACAACGCGCGGCACATGCGCGGAACCCTGCTGGCGTACCGCGAGCATCGCGCGACGGAAGATTACTATCAGGCTCCCGGCCTGCAGGATTTGACGGCCCACGTGAGTTTTACGGCGCTGGATTTGTGGGGACGCGATGCGGGACTGGAGCGCACGGGGTTGGCGAGTCAGACGCGCTTCCTGCTGGCGCTGGGTCGCGGGAATGAGTTTGCGGACATATACGACCAGGGGCAGACGGAGACGGAGCGGCTGCGTTCGCGGCTGATGTGGAAGACGCTAATCTATCCGGAGGGGATGGGGGAGACGTTTCAGGTGTTCATCCAGCATAAAGCAGTGGAGGCTCCTGTGTTGACGGGGTTGAAACAGTTGTAGGCCGGCAGGATTCCGTACTACGGGTTGCTTTTGGGTGGGCCGAGCTTGAAGGGCTGCGCCGTATATTTCGCCACCTCATCCTGGGCGCCGCCGGTGTTGTCGCGGGTTTCGCGCGCGCGGGCGTATTCGTTCATCGCGCGGTCTCGCAGGCCGGAGAGGTCGTAAATCTTGCCGATGTAGATGTGGCTCCAGACTTCCACCCATTTGGGATCTAGGTCGCCATCGAGCGCTTCGCGGAACGCTGAGGCCGCGGCCTGATAATTTTTCTGATAGAAGCAGGCTTCGCCGAGGCGGAAGTGGGCGAGCGAGCTGTTGCGCTGCACGTCTATGGCGTGCTGGTACTGCTGGATGGCCTGATAGAGGTCGCCGCGCTGGGCGTCCTCCTCGCCGCGTGCGATGAGCGCGCGCAGGCGGAGCTTGGGGCTGGACTTGAGCAGCTCGTTATTCGGGTCGATCGTAATGCCCATGGGCTTGGGGCGGCCAAACGTGTCCACGTTGAATTCGGTGCGCGTGCCGGTCACCTGAATCGTCTTGAGCTCCGGGTTTCCCTCGGTGGCGATCTTCATTTCCACCGGCATATTGAAGGTTTCCAGCTCCTGAGAGATGGTGCCGCGGATGGCGAAGCCCTTCTTCAGGCGGTAGACGACATAATTCAGCTTGAATTCGGGGACGCCGGTGGAATTGAGCCACTGCGCGAAAAAGGCAGCCATGTTTGGCGGCGTCTTCTTCTCGGCCTGGGCGCTCTGCTGCGCGAATTGGTCGGCCAATGCCTGGAACTCATCGAGGCGGACGTTCTTCCCCGCGTATTGCTGATAGAAGGCGTGAAGCAAATCGGTGAAGGTCTTGTCACCGAGAGTGGCCTGGAGCATGTGGAAGATCATCGCGCCCTTATTCTGGACGATGGAGCGATATTCGGGCGTGTAAGGCTTCAGCTCGGAGGCATGAGCGATGGGCGCAGTCTGCTCGTACATGAGCGCACCGACGGCATAATCCTCCAGCGCCAGGTCGAGCGCCTCGCGGCCCGAGGTGCTCTCCACGTAGAGGGCCTCAGCGTAACGCGCGAGCCCATCGGTAAGCCACACGTCGTCTGCGGTGGCGGCCATCACACTGTTCCCAAACCACTGGCCGGCGGCAAGCTGGGTGAGCAGACGCGAATTCGTGTGCGGGTCCCAGTCGCGCGGGTCTAGGAGCATGAACCCGGGCGCGGAGTAGCTGGTCAGCGTGCCCGCCGGGAGCTCGGCGATCGTGAAATGATTGCGGTCCTGCGGGCCAAACACCGACGAGCAGAACGACAGGGCATTGGAAAGCGATTGGGCATAGGTGTCGGCGAGCTTCGCATCGGATAGCGCCGCTGGCGGCCCGAAGAGAGTGACGCTCAACCCACCGGCCTGTGCCTCCTGCGTCTTCCAAGGGCCGGCGAGGAAGGAGCCGGCCGGCTGGGGCGTCTTCACATGGAAGGTGTAGAGCAGACCGATGATTCCCTTGTCGGCGGGTTCCGTCTTTTGCTTGGGTTTGGTTTCGCCGGGCTTGGGGGGAGCGGGCTCGGCGAACAGGATGGTGCGCTTCTGCGGCGGCTCGGCATCACCGGTGCCAACAACCATGATGTTTTCCGAGGTGATGATGTTGAACTCCGCGGTGTATGCGCCGCCGGGATACTCCACCAGAGGAAACCATCGTCCGGCGCGCAGCAGGATGGCGCTTTCGTCGCCAACGTATGCCAGGCGCACGCCGCGCACGGGACTGGTCTCGTCATTAATCAGCGGCCCGGAGTAATCCACAATGATGGTGAACGGCTGACCGGGAAGCACCGTCTGCGGCAGCGGAACCATGATGCGCATGGGCACCTTCGAATCGCGGTCGAAGTGGAGGGCGCGGCCGTCGGCAAGCGTTACATTCTGGATTCCCAAATCCTGGTGAAGCTGAAGTGTGAGGAGAGCGGAGGGCTCCACCGCCTCGATCTGAATGATGGCGCGCGCAGAAATCGAGTGCTGCTTGAACAGGAGAGCCGCGCTCACGTCGTAATGCACGGCACGGAAGGAAATGCGCGCCGGGGCCTGTTCCTGCGCGGAGGAAGCACGTGCGAATAGCAGGAAAGCTGCGGCGGCAACCGTCAGTACGGCGGATACCAGGGCTCGGCGCATAGGCTCCAGTTTACTCCCATCTAGGACGGCAAATTGGGGCCGGGCGTTGCTTGGGAGGAAAGCATTTCGCAGACCACATCGGCGGCGCGCGCGATCGCGTCGCCGCGCGGGCCGTGGAGCCGGGCCTCTACGCCCGACAGTTCGCTGCGCATGGTTTCGCGCGCCTCCGGCGAGTCGAGAAGCCTCCCCACTTCGCGCGCCAGCGCCGGACCCGTGAAATCGTCCTGAATCAATTCCGGAACGACCGGCCGCCCGGCAATCAGATTGGTCATGGCGAAAAACGGCGCGCGAATCAACGGGCGCGCGATGGCCGCGGTGAGGGGCGAAACTCGATACACAACCACCGTGGGAGCGCCGCACAGCGCGGCTTCCACGGTGGCGGTCCCGCTCGACACGATGGCGACATCGGCCGCGGAAAGAACATCGTATGCCGCGCCGGACGAGATACGGATGTTCAGCGCGGGATCGAGCGCGGGAGCGAGCGATTCATCCGGCAGGCCCGGCGCCGCGGCGAGCACAAATTGAACGGGACGAGCGGCGGCCAGTTGGCGGCAGCCTTCCAACAGGGGAGGGAGGTTGTGCGCGACTTCCGCGGGACGGCTGCCGGGCAGCAGGGCCACCACAGGGCGGGCCGGGTCCAGCGAGAGACGCGAGAGGAATTCGTCGCGGGAGCAGGAAGGTTTGACGCGGCCCACGAGCGGATGGCCGATGTATTCCGCGTTCACTCCGTTTTCCCGGTAAAAATCCATTTCAAACGGGAAGATGCAGAGGGCGCGCTCGAATCTCCTGCGCACCACCCGCACGCGCCACGGGCGCCACGCCCAGAACTGCGGAGCGATGAAATAAAGATTGCGCACGCCGCGCCGGCGCAGATGGCGGGCGAGCCGCAGATGGAATCCCGGAAAATCCACAAGGATAGCGATCGGAGGGCGGCGCGCGTCTACGGCGTCCAGCAGGCGGCGGAAGACGGCGCGGAGCTCCGGCAGACGATGGAGGATTTCGGTGATGCCCAGGACGCTGACCTCGTGGGATTCGGCGATCAGATCCACGCCGGCTTCGCGCATGTGGTGGCCGCCAAGGCCGAACAGTTGCGTCGAGCCTCGCTCGCGAAGAGCCGCGGCCAACCGCCCGGCGTGGAGATCGCCGGAGGCTTCGCCGGCGGAGATGAGCAGCGGCGGAAACTTCATGAGGGGAGAATACAGGAATCCGCTTCTTGAGTCCCCGGCGAGCAACACGGGCGCACTGCAAGATTGGAGGAGGAAGAGAGGTTGAAAGCCTCTCCCACGGGAGGCTCAGTCATTGGCGGGGACGGCTGCGCTCGAAGTGTCGTCGGCAAGGGCGGGCACGCGCAGCTCCTGATCCTTGTACTGTAGCTGATAGAGGCGGTGATAAATGCCGCGGCGCGCGAGCAGCTCCTGGTGCGTGCCCTGTTCGCGCAGCCGGCTCTTGTGGAACACCAGGATCTGACTGGCATGCTGGATGGTGCTGAGCCGATGGGCGATGACGATCGCGGTGCGGCCGGAGAGGAGGCGATCGAGCGCGGCGCGGATGGTCAGTTCGGTTTTCGTGTCCACGCTGGAGGTGGCCTCATCGAGAATCAGGAATCGCGGATTGTGCGCCAGGGCGCGCGCAAAGCTGACCAACTGACGCTGGCCAACGGAGAAGGTCGAACCGCGCTCGCCGACCGGAGTGGCGGAGCCTTCCGGAAGCGTCCGGAGGAAGGGGCCGAGGCCGACTTCTTCGAGCGCACGGTCCACGGAGTGGCGGTCTATGCCCTCGGTGCCCATGCGTACGTTGGATTCGAGCGTGCCGGAAAACAGGACGGGGTCCTGGAGGACGATCCCGAAATGGCGGCGGAGGTCGTGCAGGTCGTACTCGCGGATGTCGCGTCCGTCCAGCAGAATCTGGCCGCGCTGGACGTCGTAAAAGCGCAGCAGCAGGGAGATTACCGTGGTTTTTCCCGCGCCTGTATGGCCGACAATGGCCACCGTCTGACCGGGACGGACGCGGAAGGAAACATCGCGGAGGACCCAGTCCTCTTCGGATGGCTGCGCGCCCCCGGTGTAGGCAAACCAGACGTGGCTGAATTCGATTTCGCCGCGGGGAACGCCGAGGGGCACGGGCGATTCCGGCGACTGGATGGTGATGGGCTCATCGAGCAGGCGGAAGATGCGCTCGGAGCTGGCCATGGCGGTCTGGAGGATGTTGAACTTTTCGCTGAGGTCCTGAATGGGGCGGAAGAACTGCTGCGCGTACTGGATGAAGGCAACGATGGTGCCGACGGTAAGCGTTCCGGCAAGCACGCGAAGGCCGCCGTACCAGAGGACGATTGCGATCGCGAGGACGCCGAGTAGTTCGACGGCGGGATAGAAGAGCGCGAAGGCGAGGATAGCGTCCTTATAGGCGGCCATGTGGGCGCGATTCGCTTCCTCAAACTGGGCGCGGGCTTTCTTCTCGCGGTTGAACAACTGCACCACGGACATGCCCGTGATGTGTTCCTGGAGGAACGAATTGATGCGCGCAATGGCGACACGAATCTTGCGGTTGGCGTCGCGGACGCTGCGGCGGAAGATCAGCGTGGCCAGCACGATGAGGGGGATCACCCCGAAGGCCGCCAGGGCGAGGCGCCAGTCGAGCCGCAGCATGGCGATGACGATGGCGGCGAGGATGAAGCAGTTGCCGAGCATGGCCACGACGCCGGACGCAAACAGATCGTTGAGCGTGTCCACATCGGTGGTCAGGCGCGTGACGAGACGGCCCAGGGGATTGCGATCGAAAAACGCGAGAGGAAGCTTCTGGAGGCGCTCGAAGAGCTCGCGACGGAGGTCGTACATGGCGAACTGGCCAACGCGCTGCATCATCCGCGTCTGCGTGTAGTCGAGCGCAAACCGGCTGGAGAGGGCGGCGAGGTAAATCAGCACGATCCAGCCGATTCCGCGCATGGCCATGTCGTAGGTGATGCGGCCCGCCAGCGCGGGGACCAGAAATCGGTCCACCGTGACCTTGAGGAGCAACGGTCCGGCTATGGCCAGCATCCCGCTGGCAAGTGAAAGAATGACGGCGAAGATGACGCGGCCTCGATACGGGCGCAGATAGCCCAGCAACCGGCTTGTGAGCCGGCTGTCGTAGAGTTTGCCGAGAGCTTCTTCTTCGTGATGACTTGCCATGTGGTATTCGCTCGGCTTGGCTCAGACCCGGGCCAGCTCCTCCTCGAGCAACTGTTTCTGGTACAGATCCGCGTAATAACCGCCGCGGCCGATGAGATCTTCATGTGTGCCGGACTCGACGATGCGGCCCTCGCGCAGGACGACAATTTTGTCCGCGTGGCGCACGGTGGAGCAGCGATGGGAGATGAGCAGGGTCGTGCGGTTGCGCATGATCTCGGCGAGGCCGCGAAGGATGCGTTCCTCGGTTTCCGTGTCGACATTGGCGAGAGCGTCGTCCAGAACGAGGATCTTGGGATTCCGGATCAGCGCCCGGGCCAGCGCGGTGCGCTGTTTCTGTCCGCCGGAAAGGGTAAGGCCGCGCTCGCCGACGAGCGTGGCGAATTGCTTGGGAAAATCCAGAATTTCCTCGCGGATGCTGGCGATGTGCGCGGAGCGGTCGATGTCGAGATCCGATGCGTCCTCAACGCCGAATGCGATGTTTTCGCGGATGGTTTCGCTGAACAAGAAAGTGTCCTGCTGGACGTAGCCAATGGAGCGCCGCAGGGTTTCGAGAGGCCACTCCGCGATCGGATGGCCGTCGATGAGCACCATTCCGGCGGGCGCATCCCAGAGCCGGGCGACCAGGGTGGCGAGGGTGGATTTGCCGCTCCCGGTGGGGCCGACGATGGCGACCGTGGAACCCGCGGGGATTTTCAGGCTCACGTCGTCCAGCACCGGGCGCGCACTGGGACTCAGCTCCGCAGCGGGGTGGCGGAAGGTGAGATGGCGGAATTCGATTTCGCCGCGGATCTCAGCGCCGGCGGGGAGGGAGGCGGCGCGGTCGTCAATTTCGGGCTCGGCGATGAGCACGTGGCGCAGGCGGCCCATTGACGCGGCGCCACGCTGGAAGATATTGGTCACCCAGCCGAGCGCAACCATGGGCCACACCAGCTGGGTGATGTATCCGTAAAACGCCATCAGTGAGCCGAGAGAGAAATTCGCCGTGAGCGTGAGCCGGCTGCCCTGCCAGAGAACGATGAGGAAGACGATGCCGATCAGGAATTCCAGGGCGGGGAAGAACAGGCTCCAGGCGGCGATGAGTTCCATGTTGCTGTCGACGTAATCCTTGTTTTGGCCCTCGAAGGCGCGGCTTTCAAAATCCTCCTGGCAGAAGGCGCGGACCACGCGGATTCCGGTCAGGTTTTCCTGCACCCGGGCGGAGAGAGAGGCGAGAAGGGCCTGGATTTTTTCGTAACGATCGTGAATCACTTTTCCGAAATAGCGCACGGCCAGCGCCACGGCGGGCACGGGGAGGAACACCAGAAGAGTGAGCTGGGGAGAGATGCGCGTCATGATCGCGGTCGCCAGCACCATGATGACGATTGTGTTCAGGCTGTACATGATGCCGGGGCCGAGCACCATGCGGACCGCGTTCAGGTCGTTGGTGCACCGGCTCATCAGCTCGCCGGTGCGATTGCGGACGTAGAAGGCGGGCTCCATGCCCAGCAGGTGGTCGAGCAATTCGCTGCGCAGGTCATATTCAATGTCGCGAGAGACGCCGATGAGGATGTTCCGTGTGAGGAAAGAAAAGAAGCCCTTGACGAGCACGATGCCGAGCAACGTGAGGCTGAAGAACATGAGGGTCTCGCCGCTGAGCGGGCGATAAAACGAAAGCAGAAAACGCTCGATGGGCCCGGGGAGGGCGCTCATACGTTCGAGGAGGGCATGCGCGCCGGACAGGGAGTCGATGATCGTGCCCATGACCAGCGGCAGCAAGGCGCCAACCAGCCCGCCAATCAGCAGCGTTGCCACTCCCAGGGCCATGCTCCAGCGATAGCGCCCAAAATAGGGGACCAGTGTGCTCAGGTTTTTCAGCGGAGATGCCTTGGCGGAGGGCTGGCGGGACCGGGTTGCCGCTGCTGGAGTTGCTGCCGCGCTCATTTATCGTCCACCTTTACCGATTGGCCGCCGGGAGTGGGCAGGGGCTCCAGAAACCGTTTTCCCGATGGGTCGAGAGAATCATACTCCTTCCGCTTTGGATTCCAGGCCACATGAACGGTTTCGAGTTTCGTTCCCGGAGGGAGGTTCAGGGGAGTAAATTCGAGGCGGAAGCCGCTATCCGGCGTCTTTTCATAGTGCATCCGCCAGCTCGATACAGGAACCCGGATGCGGTCCAGGTAACCCCGCCTGTTCTTCAGATGCTCGTCGGCATGAAAGGATTCCATCCAGGATGTGCCCGTGTGCACCAGAATGGAGACGCGAATCACATCCACTGTGGTTTCCGGATTTTGCGCGGCCGCGGGAGCAGCGGCGCCCGGCTGCGCCGCGGCTGCCAGACGGTTGACGGCCAGCACATGACGTCCCCCCGCTTCCGGGAAATCGCCATAGGCTTGAGCCTCTCCGTCAGGGCCAAAAGCAGCCTGGGCTACGCTGACCACGTCGTCCGGCATGGTGGGCGCGGGCGGCAGGTGCGGTTCAGAGTTCGACGAGTTGGAGGAAGAGGAGCAGGCGGCCAGAAGCCCCGCCAGCAGGAGGGCAGCGGCGGCAAGGGGGCGATCAGTCCTGCGCTTCGATGGCATCGAGACGAGCCTCAAAATCTTCTTCCCCTTCGGAAGTCAGCAGCAGGCCCCGCTCGCGAGCCAGGGGCACATCCTGAGCGATGAGCTGCATCCAGCCCTGGAGGCGGCGAATGTTTTCGCGTGTGCGCGCGGCGTATTCGCGCAGCTTTTCCGCATCAGACATGCGGCGGAGAAATTCCTCCTCGGCGGGATGCTGAGGCGCGAGCGCGGCGCGGGCGGAGCTGCCATTGCCGAGCAGGCCGGCATGTCCCGTGAACAGGTGCTCAAAGCCGAGGTCGGCGCTGAAGTGGCCGGCTTCGCGGTAGAGGCCCTCTTCGAAATCGGGGGCGTGACAAACAATCTCCAGGCGCTGCGGTTGTTCGGCCCAAAGACCGGAAGAGGAGTCGTAGACCCACAGGTCCCACCAGGCTTCGAGCTCGAGGGCCGAATCCATCTGGAGTGACTCGCCAAGAGATTCGATGAGTTCCGCGGGCTGCGTGGGGGCAGAGCGCAAATCCCGCTCGAGCACGGGAGCCTCGGCCGTCTCGATGGCCCGCAGGACGAGCTGGGTGAAACCGGGCCGGGTGCGTGAAAAAGGAACCGTGGCCAGGAATTTGAGGAGCAACCCCGGCAGCGTGGCCTCGGAAACCTCGCGGCACCAGACCCTTAAATAAGCGCGATTGGACACCCCGTTATTATAGCCGTTCTCGGGAGTGGGGCTTGCCATCCAATCTGCTTGCGCGAGCCGATGAGGCCCGCGCAGGCGCGTCTTATTCATTCTTGCGTCCAGCGCAGGCGGATTGCGAGCCGGGCTCTGCAGGGGCCGGGGGGCTAGCCCTGCTTCTTTGTCGTGCTGGCGGACTTTGCCGAGACGTCGTGAAGCATGGTGCGGGCGAGCTTCAAGTGTTCCTCGAGAGTGGGAAGCGCGTCGGAAGCGAAAGTCTTGAGCCCGTCGTTCTTGCCATCCTTGGCCTGGGTCTTGAAGGCGGCGATGTCCACCTCGTGGTCGTGGACCATGTCATGCGCGTATGCACGATCGAAAGCGGCGCCGGAGAGCTTGGAGAGACGGTCGTAGACCGACTGGTCGTGAGCGCTGAGCTCGGTGGGGAGGGTGAGTTTATCGGCGGCTGCGGTGGTCTTCAGCTGGTCGTTGATCCTCGTGTGGTCCGCCACCATGCGCTTGCCGAAATCTTTGACAACTTCGGAGTGGCCCTTCTCCTCAGCGAGTTGTCCGAACTTCACTTCCGCCATGCCACCCTCGGCAGCGGCCTTGGCGAACTCGGCATCGGACATGACGTGGGCTGTGGTCTTGGCCGGGGTCTTGGACGCCGGCAGGGCAGTGGCGGAAGCGGCCGGCGCGCCGCAGAAGACGGCGAGCGAGGCCGAGAGAGCCGTAGCGAGAAGAATGCCGTTCAGGGTCATATTTGTCCTCCGGCAGGCGCTGAATGAGCGGACCGTTCTGGAAAGAACAGGCTTCGCGGAAATTGTATAACGCACGCCCGCCGGATTTATCGTAACACGATATACCTGCGCGTCAAACGCCCGTGGGTATTGCTCGGCGCGGCATGCCTGCTGCGGGAAGCGCGACTCCAGGACCAGTTCCGTGCTGTGCTATCGTTTCGCGCATGCAGGCCAGCCGATTCGAGTTTCGTTATCGCTGGTGGATGATCTCGTCGATCTTCGTGCTTGCGTTTTCGGCCTACGCGATCGATCCAGTGAACTGCGGCGCAGCGATCGCGGAGTGGATGGCGCGGCAGCGGGGGATGGCGGCGACGCGGGACTCCTACCGCGTGATCTTCGCCTTCGGCGCTTTTCTGGTGGGCGTGGCCAGCTTCCTTCGCACGTGGGGAACCGCATACCTGCGCGAAGACGTGATGCGCGACGCCCGCGTTCACACGGAGAGGCTGCTGGCTGACGGTCCCTACCGGCACGTGCGCAATCCGCTCTATCTGGGAAACATCCTGCTGGCGGCCGGAGTGGGACTGATGGCGAGCCGAGTCGGCTTCGTGATCCTGGCGGCAGGGATGACCCTTTTCGTGGTCCGGCTGATTCTGCGTGAGGAGGCGGATCTGGGGCGCGATCAGGGGGAATCCTATCGCCGATATTGCGGGGCCGTACCGCGCCTGCTGCCCTCTGTTTTGCCGCGAGTGGCCCCCGCAGGCAACACACCGAAGTGGGGCCAGGCGATACGCGCGGAGCTGACGTACTGGCTGTTCGCAGCGGCCGTCGCGGCGTTTGCATTCACTTTGAACATCACTGTGTTCTGGGGAGTGTTCGCCCTGGCGGTGGCGGCCTCCTGGCTGCAAAAACGGCCGAGAACGAAGGAGGACGCGCCACAGGAGTCGCAGTGAGGCAAGGCGAATCCGCTTACCTATTGGATTCGCCGGAAGACGGTCGAAGCGGCATTTACGTCGCTCCGCAGTATGATGAGAGGCAAAAGCAGTTGGGCGGCTAGCCATCGCCAAAAAGATAGGCAGATTCGAGATTCTTGAGGAGCTGGGTCACGGGCCCATGACCGTGGACTACCGCGCGGACGACCCGGCCACGGGACGCGCAGTCGTGCTGACGGTGCCCAGCCCGAACAGCGCGGACAGCCCGGAACTGCTGGCGCGTTTCTATCGCGAAGCGCGCGCGGCAGGGGCGCTGCAACATCCGAACATCGTGGCCATCTACGACCTGGGCGTGGATCGCGGCAGCCCTTTCATCGCGCGGGAACTGCTGGAGGGCACCACGCTGGAGAAAATCATCGAGCGCGAAAACGCCGCGGGCTCGAAGAGCCTGCAATCGGCCGCGACGATGCTGGATTACGTGGTGCAGGCATGCCGCGGGCTGGCGTATGCACACGAACGCGGAGTGATCCATCGCGACGTAAGACCGGGAACGATCTTCGTGACCAGCCGCGGAATTGCCAAACTGACGAACTTTGCGCAGGCGCGCCTGCCGGACCGATACACACGGTCGCAGGGAGTGCTGGTTGGGACGGTGGACTACATGTCGCCGGAGCTGATCTGCGGCGACCGCGTAGACGGACGAGCGGACATCTGGGCGATCGGATGCACGCTGTACGAGGTGCTGACGTACTCGAGGCCGTTCCAGGGCGACACGCTGACGAATTGGATGTTCGCGATCATGAGCCAAGATCCGAAACCGCTCCGCGAACTGCGCCCGGATCTTCCGGCGGAGCTGGAAGAAGTAGTGCGGCGCGCCTTGAAAAAGGACCGGAGCGAGCGCTACAACCGGCTGGAAAAATTGATTGCGGACCTGGAGCCAGTGGTGGCACGGATGCAAGGAGCCGGGAGCACGTCGTAGCGGACCTCCTGCCCGGCCCCGCGTGCGTGGCGGGCTAGCGCCGCGCGAGTGACGCGCTAGGCGGAAATATACGGGCCAGCGCTCTGGCTGTGCACACGCCCGCGAACGCGCTTCCCATCACGAACAGAATTCCCGCGCTCAGGACGGAGCCGGTTCGTGCGACCAGCGCGTCCGCCAACAGAGACCCAAACGCCAACCCCAGACCTAGACTCCAGGCGTTGACGAGAATCCAGCCCCTGCTACGAGCCGACTGGCGCCGCAGAACCAGCCATTGCGCGAGACCGAGCGAAGCGCCTGCGACGAATCCGAGAGTGGCAAAGCTCAGCGCGCGGGCGGCCGTTCCGAGCATGCGGAAATTTATGGGCCCGCCAGTCAGGCCGCGGCCGGCTTGTTCGACGATGACGACACCGACCGTGAGTCCAACAGCCATGCCGAGGACACTGGCGGCAATCCACCATGCGGAGGATGAGAGATGGCGCCGGACGATCGGCCACTGAGCCGTTCCGAGTCCGAGGCCCACGATGCTGAGGACCACGGGCGTGCCGGCCATGGCGCCGAGGACAGCGAAGATGGGCACGCCGAGGGGCAGGGCCAGCGCAATTCCCGCGATGAGGCCGATCATGGTGAGAGCGGTCCACTGAAGACGTTCGCGTTCTATGGGATTCATGAAGCCCTCCTTTGCGAGCTGAACGGATCCGACAAGCCGGACACCAAAATTAGACGGGTGCGCGCGAGGCTACGGTTTCTCCTTCGGCGGGCCTGCGGGGGGCGCGATTTCCGAAGCGAGAGAGCCGAGGCGATGCTGGAGGATTTCGCCCAAACCCGAAAAAACCTGAGCGCAATTCTGGCGGACGCGCTGCTCCGCGTCGCGAGCGAGCTGGTCAAGGATGGTCTGGGAATGCTCGGAGAGCGATGCGACGGTGGTGACCATGAGCGAATTGGCGACGTTGCCGAGATGTTCGCGGTGTTCGTCGAGAGCCTTGGCGCCGAGTTCGGAGAGACTGGAGCGCCATTTGTCGTGGAGATCGGCGCGTTCCGCCTGCCAGCGTTCGAGGACGGGAACGAGGGCGCGGTCGAGCTCGGCCTGGGCGCGGACGAGGCTTTCCGCGACTTCGTGAGCAAGGCGCTCGGCGAAGCCAGCGGCGGACTTGGTGTGCAGGGCTTCCATGTCATCACGGGAGCGTGCGGCGCGTTCCTCCACTTGTTCGATGGCGCGCGAGGCGGCTTCGCCAGCTGCGGCTTCCGCGTCGTGCGCCTGTGAGGAGACGCGGGCAATGACCTCGCCGGCGGTGAATTCGGTGGCGCGGCGGGCGCGTTCGATCTGCTGTTCGGCAAGGCGGCGAGTTTCCTCGATGACGTGAGTGCGCGCGGCTTCCGTAGCCAGCTCGATTTCGCCCTGGGAGGTCTGTTTGACTTTCGTGGCGGTTTCTTCGAGGAGAGCCTGTGTGTGCTCGGCGTAGCTGCGGCTGAAGTGTTCGAGCTCGCTGGCGAAGAGGCTGGACATTTCTCCTGCTTTTTCGCGGAGAGCGGCGAGGGCGTGTTCGAGCGAGCGATCGACGGCGGTTTGCAGGCTCGTGTTGGCTTTTTTCTGATACCACTCGGAGGCTTTGTAGAGAGCCTCGAAGGTCTTGTGCGTAGTGTCGTCCGCTTTCTCCTCAATTTCGGCGAGCATGCGGGAGGTGGCTTCGCGGCTGGATGCGGTGAAGTCCTTTTCGACTTGGGCGACGCTGGCCTGCAACTGCTCGCCGGTTTCTCGGACTGCGGATTCGGAGGCCTGCTGGAGCCGCCTGCGGAACGAGACGAGCACTTGCTCGGCGTGCTGCTCGCTGGCCTCGAGGCGTTCGGCGGCCTGGTTGACGCGCAGGAACTCGGGAGCGAGGCGATCGCGGAGGTGGTCTTCAAGCGCGGCGCGGAATTTTTCAAGCGAATCGCGGCTGGCGGCT
Organism: Patescibacteria group bacterium; assembly: GCA_035541255.1. Taxonomy (GTDB): domain Bacteria; phylum Acidobacteriota; class Terriglobia; order Acidiferrales; family UBA7541; genus JOPF136. The sequence goes on from DATKNR010000136.1 coordinate 18,885, forward strand.
TCGAGGGCCGGGGCCATCTTCGCTTCGAGGCCCTGCCAGGCCTGACGGGCGCGGTCGTCGATTTCCGCGGAACGGGCGCGAAGTCCTTCGTCGAGTTCGCGGTGGATGCGTTCGGTGACCGCGGCGCGCATCTGATCCACTTCGCCGAGAGTGGCCTGAACGCGCTCGTGCGCGGAGCGGACGCCGGCCAGCAGGGATTCGAGCCGATGGCTCTCGGCTTCGAGCGTGGAGCGCAGTCCATCCAGACCGGCGTGAAGTTCGGACGACTTCGCTTCCAGCGAGCCGCGGGCTGCCTCGAGACCCCTGTGGAGGTCGCTGGCGCGTGATTCGAGTGAGCTACCGGCGGATTCGAGCGCGGAGCGGAGCTCCGCAGCGCGTGATTCGAGGGCGCCGCGGGCGGTGTCCATGCCGGCGTGGATCTCCGCGGTGCGCGAATCGAGCGCAGCACGCGCGGCATCAAGTCCGCTGTGGGCTTCGGCGGCATGAGTGTCGAGAGATGCGCGGAGGGCGTCCACACTATTGCGCGCGGCAATGACGCGTGCTTCCAGCGCGGATTCCAGCTCACCGAAGCGGCGCTGCGCCTCAAGGGCGGCGCGTTCGGTCTGGCCAGCGGTTTCCGCGGCGGCTTCGCGCATGCGGGAGACGGCGTGGCCGGCTTCGGCCTGGACGGATTCGAGGGCTTCCTGCGCGGCGGCAGTCTGTCCGTCGATCTGCTGCTTCAGTTTTTCGATGGCGGGAGGGATCGCGGCAGCGGCGGCTTCGTCGAGCCGCCGGCGCAGTGAGTCGGTAGAACCGGCGAGCGATTGCGCGACCAAATCCTCCCAGCGCACACGGGCCGCGGCGAGTTCGCGGTCAACGTGCTGCTGCCATTCACCGCGGCCGGCGCCGAGCTTCTGAGAAATGGCGGTATCGAGTTCGCCTGCCTCGCGTGCCAGATCACCGAGAAGGGCGCGAGTCGATTCGACACGCGCGTCGAGAGCGGCCAGGGCCTGATTGGTGGCGGACTTGCCGGCCTCGCTGATCTGATCGTTGGCGGAGCGGGAGGCGGCAGCCGCCTGCTCCTCTGCAGACTTGGCGGCCACGGCAATCTGTTCGCGGACGGCGTCGAGCTGTTTGCGCGCGGCTTCCAGTTCCTCGGCGGCGAGCTTGCGGAGTTCGCTCGAGGTATTGGCGATGTCCGCGCGGAGACCATCGAGAGCGCCGGAGACAGATTGTTCCATTTCCGCGCGGGCGGCGGCGGTGAGGCGCTCGTTGCTGGCCTGGCCGGCTTCTTCAATGCGACCGAGGGACTGTCGCAGGAGTTCTTCCATGCGGCTCGCGGCCTGCGCCATGACGCGCTGGCCTTCAGCGCGGCTCTGCATGGAAAGGGCGCGAGCGGTCTCGTCGCGGGCGGCTTCGAGGCGTGCGAGGGCCTGGACGACGGCAGTCTCGGTGGCATGCTGCGCGTTGGTGGAGGCTTCGATGACGGCCTTGGTGTCGTTTTCGGACTGCTCCTTCATGGCGCGCGCAGTCTCGTAGCGGACGATCTCCAGCCGGGCCAGGGCTTCGCGGAGAGCGACATCCAGGCGTTCGGCATGGACCTGTCCGTGGCTCATGAGAGCCTGCTTGACGGCTTCGGTGGCGGCGCCGCGAAGCTGGCCGGCAAGCCCGGCACTGATTCGCGAGCTTTCCGCGTTGACGACTGCGGCCACGATCTTCTTTACGTCATCCTGAATCTGGCGGCGCGCGTCCGCGATGATTTTCTGGACATGACGGGCTGCGGGATCGGAAGGCTCGGCGGCGGGAGGCGCGTGAGCAGGCTCCGGGGCGTGCGCGGGCGGTTCAGGCCGGGGCATGGTGCGAACCTTTTCGGAAGCTGGAGGGGGGAGCGGAAGTGTTTCTTCCACGGCGGCAGATTCGGATTTTGCGGACTCCGCTTCAGAAGGTGCATGCGCGGCAGCTTCCGGGGCAGCGGAAGGCTGTGCGCCGGCCGCAGCGTCGTCGGGCCAGGGAAACCAGTCGTCAGGCGGGAAGGCGACGCCCCATACGTTTCCAGGGACGGCGGTTTCAACTCCGACCTGGAAAAGTTCGCGAACGGTGCGCGGGCGCTGAATCCAGGAAACGCGTGCACGGACGCGGCGCGGAGGCTGACCGGGCTCGGGATGCTGGATCTCGAGTTCGACCCAGCCGTTACGGGGAACGTAGTGCTTGGACTGGTAGCGACAGCCGTGGCAACTGACGATGAGGGTGGAAGTGCGTTCCTTGAACGGCTGGCCGAGCGCATCTTCGCCGGAGACGACGAGTGGCACGGCCTGAACGATGCGCGTGCTTCGGCGACGCCGCGGCTCCTGCTCGGCAGATTTATTCTGCTCGACCACACCTTCCCCCTCGAGCAACGCACCAGCATAGCATCGCGGGTGAAGCAGGATGGGACGGCGAGGGAGGTCATGCGAAACGGTTAATGGCGGACACGCGTCCGAACGCTCGCGGCCGAGCGATGTGGTGGGGCGATCTATCGGGCTTGGAGCCGGGGCGAAGGGTGAGTGGTGAGCGGTAACCCGCCTCCGCCTGTCCAGGCGGGCCTCAAGGCGACCGGTTCGCCTGCGCCGGGCAGACGGGGCTTCGGCTCGACGAGCTGCCTTCGTCCGGCGAAGCAGGGGAGCAAGGAGGCGGGAGGGTACCGCCCGGAGGCTGGGGACGTAAGAGTTGCAAACAAATGACTTTAAGTCGTTTATTTCGGAAGAGTGGCAAAGAAAGGGGTTAGGGGAGGGAATTACGGAAGAGTTGCCAATAAAGGAGATAGCACGGATTGGCGCGGCGATAGACATCGATGGCGACCCGCGCGGACTCTATCACAGAAAATGTAGATAGTCAATAAGTAAATAATATGAAAAATGGAAGGTTGAAAGTTCAGAGCTGGGAGCGAAGGCGAGAAGTGGACGACGGGGCAGGGTAATGAGTAGAGGGCGCGGAGGGATGGGGTGCATCTGTGAGAAGGGGAAGAAAACTGCCCCACCTTTCCCTGAAGTGCGGGAAAGATGGGCCACGCTGCTAGGGGAAGTTAATATCTGGTTTGCGTTACAGTCGGTTTGCCAGACTCGTTGAGCTGCTCCACTTCGCGGGAGACGAGGCGCGTGCCGCGAAAGAGGAAGCTAGCCTTATAGGAACCTGCGCCGTCTCCACCCTGCACGTGGACGACGATGAGTGGCCCGCGCTTTGTAATATAGATACCCCGCGGTAAGGCGACGTCGGCGAGGTCGACGTAACTTCTGCGGGGTATCTCGGTCTCCACCCCGTCGAGGCTGAGGGCGAAACTCACCACGGTGCAGAAGGGATCCTGGCCATCGGTGCCAAGAAACCGGGTACTCGGCGCGGGGCTAGGAGAGTTCCCGGGCTTGTGAAACGGTACGCAATTCAAATGGATCTCGAAGCGCGGCCCTCCGTTGCGGAGAACACCCGCTAGCACTACTGACTCATAATCGGCAAGTACGTCGCGCGACGCCTGGGCCTTCGCCAATCCCGCCGGCAGTAACCACGCCGAGAACAGTGTTGCCACAACAGCCCGGAAAATGATGCGCTCGGGGACGGCCACAATCCACCTCCTCCACGGCCGGCCTATTGGCCCCGGCGGGGGTGTCCCGCGCCGCGAAGCCCGTGATGGACTGGCGAGTGGCTTGTAAGAAGCGCACTCCTCGCGGAGCCGGGCCAAAGGCTTGATGCGAGGATACCACTTAGAAGAATTCACCGGGGAGTAGAGAAACGGGAGCACCTGTCCCTTCGCTCCACAGCAAAACCGATGGGGCACAAGCCGAGCAGAGAGAGAAAGCCCCCCACACGCAATGACGGCGGGTGGGGCAGCGGGCACCCGAGGTTCACCAGTTACGCCTTCCAGGCGGCGATGCGCAAGCGGCGATAGTCCAGTTCCCAGCTTCCATTCTTGAACAATTCAGACCGGCACTGGCGTTCCACTTCTTCGATCCATCGCTGGGCAGCGGGTTCGCCCATTTTTTCCAGGTAGGTTTGACGGAAGACGCGAATCCAGTTTCGCAGACCGAGTTCGCCATCTTCGAGGACGGTGGGGCGGTCGAAGAGCGAGGCGGTGCGGACTTCGAGTCTATGCCTTTCCAGGAGGCCGGAGTATTCGGCGATGCTGGGGTAAAACCAGGGGCTGACGCCTTCGGGCTCGCGGAGGCCGAGGGCAGAGAAGGCGCGGTGAAATTCGGCGACGAGGCGCTGGATGTTACCCTTGCCGCCAAATTCAGCGACAAAACGTCCGCCGGGGCGGAGTGCGCGGGCCACTCCTGCGATCACCTGGTCTGCTTCGGGAATCCAGTGCAGCACGGCGTTGGAAAAAACGGCCTCGAATTCGGCCTGGAAAGGAAGCGCCCTCGCGTCCAGGGCCTCGAACTTGAGCGCGGGGAATTTTTTGCGGGCCTGCGAAATCATTTCGGTGGAGCGGTCGATTCCGAGAACCTCAGCGCCACGCGCGGCGATTTCCGCGGTCAACGCGCCGGTGCCGCAGCCCAAATCGAGGATGCTCTCGCCGGGATGGGGAGCGAGCAGGTCGACCAGTCCCTTTGCTTTCTCGTAGACGAAGGCATGCTTCGCGTCGTACTGCGCTGCATCCCACTCGTTGGTCATTTCCCCCTCGATTCATCCATTTACAGCCAGGCGGCAAGAGGAATTCCGGGACTTGCCAGGGTCACGCTTTCGCGGGTGGCAATTGCCAATGTTTAGGCTGGATATCTTGGGGAGTCAACCGGACGACGGAACGCCCTGGGGATCGGGCACAGGCGTGAGCGGGAACGGCCCGACACGTAAAATCGGCGTGTGGGGCACCCGGCGTACGGGCACCCCGCCGCCAGGATGGCGGCGGTACAAAATAAAGGCGCGAAGCAGGAAACGGCTCCGGCGCGGGAGTCAGCCGAGGAGCTTGCGGATCATATAGGCGAGGCGGGCGCGCTCTTCCTGGCGCATCTGCATAAACTCGACGCCCATGCCGTAGCCGGCCTGGGAGGTGCGAACGGTGGCGCGTGCGCGCACCTGTCCGGTG
>DATKNR010000137.1:0-3566 GCA_035541255.1 Patescibacteria group bacterium
ATCATGTACGGCGCCGACTGGATCAAGTATTACTCCGACCATGGCTACTTCTACGGCCCCGACGGCGTGCTCCACAGCCACGTGAATTTCCGGCCCGACGAAGCGCGCGCCATCGTCGAAGAGGCGCATCGCCTCGGCCACCGCGTCGCCGCTCACGCCATCGGCTCGGACGGAATTGCCGCCGCTCTCGACGCCGGCGTCGACACCATCGAGCACGGCGACGGCCTCACCGACGAGCTCATTGACCGCCTCGTCGCCCACAACGTCTATTGGGTGCCCACTGTCGCCGTCGGCGTCTATGTCTCCGAGGGACGCTCCGGCAACTGGCCCAAAATGGTGGAAACCGAGCGCATCGCCTTCGGAAAAGCCCTTCGCAAAGGCGTGAAAATCGTGTTCGGCACGGACGCCGGCGGTTTTCCCTGGACCGGGCTCAACCAGGCCCGCGAATTCCACTATTACGTCGAGTACGGCATGACTCCGATGCAAGCCATTCGCACCGCCACCACCACCGCCGCCGACCTGCTCGGATGGAGCGACCGCATCGGTTCCATCGAGGCGGGAAAATTCGCGGATATCGTCGCCGTCTCCGGAGACCCTCTCTCGGACGTCACTGAACTCGAACGCGTGAAGTTCGTCATGAAGGATGGAGTCGTGTACCGCAACGATCTGAAGTAGCGTGCGCCCGCGCTCTGGCCCGGCAGCGCGGCTACAAATTCCGCCGCAAACGGTGTAGGGAACTTCCAGGACGATGCTCGCATCACTTCATGCCAACGGGAGGTACACCATGGGTCGCCGTCTTCTCTCCTGCGCGTTTGCGCTGTTCCTGCTCGCCCTGCCCGCCGCATCCGGCGGCGCCGAGCCTTCTCGCTCGCAGCAAGCTGCCACCGCCCCCGAACACCCGCTCGACCAGTTGGGCTGGCTCGTCGGCGGCGTCTGGACCGCTGAGGAACCCTCCGACCAGGGGCCTCCTCTCGTCGTCCACCTCGCATGCAACTGGTCCGGCACCCGCAACGCCCTGCTGTTCCACGTCACCTTTCTTTCCCAGGGTCACGAAACGCCTCAGTACGACGGCATGTATGTCTGGCATCCCGGCAAACAAAAGTTCGTTCTCTGGCAAGTCAACCGCAAGGGCGAAGTTGCCGAAGGCGAACTGACCATCTCAGGGAAGGAAATGGACCAGACCGTGCACGTCGCTCACCTCGATGGTTCCGAGCATTTCCTCAAGGCCCATTACACCCTCATCGACGACAACGCCTTCCGCTTCAAGGCCCAGTTCCGGCCCTCGGAATCCGCCCCCTGGCAGGAAGCGCTCGATCTGGTGTACAAACGCCAGCAGGGCCACTGAGCAGCCTGCGCTCGCCCGTCGAGCTCACTTGACTCCCCAGACTCGAATACGGTTCCTGTTCTCCTTGGCCGTCCTCGCTCTCCTCACTGTTCCCTGCTTCGTCCCCGCGTCTCGCTCCGCGCAGCAACCCCCGTCCCCCGCTTCCTCTCCGCCCTCTAGTTCCTCTACCTCCTCTGCTTCCTCTCAACCCTCTCCTCTCACCGGCTACTCCCTTTCCCCGGAGCAGTACCGCCGCGCGAAGGAATATTCCGCGCAAAAGTATCTTCACTATTTCGCTGGTGCTTTCTGGGGGCTCGTTGCTCTCGTTTTCCTGCTCGTCTTCCCTGTCGGCCCCCGCTGCCGCGATTGGGTGGAACGCATCTCCAAGCGGCGATTGGTTCAGGGCCTGCTCTACGCGCCGCTTCTGCTGTCCATCGTCGCCCTTCTCGGTCTCCCCACTGACGTCTGGGACCAGCAGCTCGCCCTCCGCTTCGGCCTATCCGTCGAAGACTGGGGCTCATGGATCACCGATTGGGTAAAGAACGAAATCATTGGCCTGGTCCTCGGCACCATCCTCGTGCTGATTCTCTATGCCGTAATCCGCCGCAGCCCGCGCCGCTGGTGGTTCTATTTCTGGTGGGCTTCGCTCCCTGTCCTGATTTTCGTGATTTTTCTCGCTCCCGTGGTCATTGAGCCCATGTTTTTCAAGTTCGAGCCGCTGGCCGTGAAGCAGCCCGCGCTGGTTGCCGCGATTGAGAGGGTCGTGCATCGCGGCGGAATGGATATCCCGCCGGATCGCATGTTCGAAATGAATGCGAGCTCCAAGCTCACCGGCCTGAACGCCTACGTCTCCGGTTTTGGCGCCTCAAAGCGTGTGGTCGTGTGGGATACCACCATCGCCAAAGCCACTATCCCCGAAATCCTATTCGTCTTCGGCCACGAGATGGGACATTACGTCCTCTACCACATCCCGAAAGTTCTGGCCATCGACGCGCTCGCACTGCTCCTGCTGCTGTTTCTCGGATTTCGCGTCGTCCTCTGGGTTCTGGCCCGCTGGGGCTCGGCGCTCGGCATTCGCGGTCCGGGCGACTGGGCCTCGTTCCCTCTGCTCCTGCTCGTCCTCGGCGTGCTCGTCTTCTTCGCCAGCCCCGTCTTCAATACCGTCAGCCGCCACTTCGAGCATGAAGCCGACCGTTACGGCCTTGAAGTGATTCACGGAATTGTGCCCGACGAGAATCAGGTGGCCGCGCGCTATTTCCAGATGAGCGGCGAGCTGAATCTCGCCGATCCCGATCCCAGCCCCTTCATCGAGTTCTGGTTCTTCGATCACCCCTCGCGGACCGAGCGCATGAACTTCGTGCTGCACTACGATCCCTGGAAGCCCGGCAGCTCCCCGAAGTACGTGAAATAGCCCCTTCGATCTTTCCGCTCTCCGGGTCCATGTACCGCAGGCCTGCCCGCCGCGCTATCGACGGAACGCAATCGCTCCCATCTCCAGCGCGATCCACTCGATCGCCTGTGTTACCAGTTCCGGCTGGTCCAGCAGCAGCCAATGTCCGCCCTCCCGCGCGATGATGTGCCGCCCCCGGCTCGATTGGCATGCCAACGCATCCTGCTGCGCCGCGCGCTCCGGCGTTGGGTTCGACTGCGTCATCACCACAAACGGCACATCGCCCAGCGAACCGCACGCCGCCACTTCCCGCGCGCTCTCCGGCAGATGTTCCAGGTGCTCCGCCAGTGCAAAGTACGGCGCCGGCCGGCTCCACTGCGCCTGCGCCACGGGCCGCAGTCCCGGCGGATATTTCATCACCTGCCCCACCATCCGTTTCACCAGGTCCAGCGCCGAGGGGCCAAACGCGCTCGTCACCGCCACCGGCACTCCCCGCGACCCGCCGCTAAAGCTGTTCAGGCAATACCGCACCACGCCCAGCCCTGCCAGAAATCCTCCGATGCGCGAAAAGAGCGCGCCTCCGATGTGTTGCCGCCTCTTTTCTCGCGCCGGGTGCGCCCACTCCTCGGTGCTCGGCGAATCCACCATCACGACTCCGGCCACTTCCACCGGCCAGCGTTCCGCATACACCCGCGCCACGTATCCGCCGAAGGAATGTCCCACCAGGATGTACGGACCGGGAACCTCCGCCGCATGCAAGAGAGCGCGCAGCTCGCCGGCCAGCCGCGACGCGATGCGCTTCCCATCTTCATCCTGCGGCGCGTCGCTCCACCCGTATCCCGCGCGGTCGTA
>DATKNR010000138.1:0-14542 GCA_035541255.1 Patescibacteria group bacterium
CTGATCGCCGGAGTATTCGATGGGCTGCCCTTCGGAAGGGACCGCCACACCGTTGTATGAAGTTCGCATGTAAGTTCTTGCTCCTGATGGAGTGAGCCTGCCTGCGGTAGGCAGGCCCGCCAAGCCACGGCAGACAGGCCCAAGGCTCGTCTTAAAGCATTAGACGATATCACAGGCCGGGCACTGCTCGCCCGCCTACGGACGGCAGGTCACAGTGATCGAGTTTCCGGACTCGCCGCCGCGATCGTCTGTGACAAGAGTCACACGCGGTTGTTCGGCGCCACGGGATCGATTGGTGCGCCGCGTGATGGGCGGCGGGCTGATGGGGTTCGTGATTGCGCCTCCTTTGGTATTGGGGGATGTGAAGAGGAAGCAGGGAAGCTGGGTCTGCCGATGATCAAATTCCGCGCCTTCGTCTTATGGCAGAGGGTACGCCCGCAAGGAAGATCCCGGCGCTAGGAGCGGCAGCGTCCAACGATGAGCGTGACGTCGTCACGCTGAGACTGGGAGCTGAAGCCGCGCACCTCCTCCACGATCGCGGCGAGCAAGTCCTGAGAAGACGAGCCGAGATTACCGCGCGCAGCCTGAATGAGCCGCGCTTCGCCGAACTCCTCGCCGCCGGGATTGAACGCTTCCGTGACGCCATCCGTGTAGAGGACCAGCGTATCGCCGGGAGCAAGCAGGCGCTCCTCCACGACACACTCCCATTCGTCGAACAGGCCGAGCACAGTGCCGGTGGAGACGAGGCGCTCGAGCGAGCCATCGGCCCGCAGCAGGAGCGCGGAGAGATGACCGCAATTTGCGTAACGAAGCCGTCGCATGCGGTCGTCGTATTCCGCAAAGAACAGCGTGGCGTAAGCGCCTTCGGTGGTGTTCTGGCAGAAGAGGCGGTTGACGGAGGAGAGAAGGCGGCCGGGCTGATCGAGAGCGATGGCGCACAGGCTGCGGAGATTGGCCTGAAGGTTGGCCATGAGCAACGCTGCGGCGATGCCTTTGCCGGAGACGTCGCCAATCACCAGTCCGAGACGCTGCTGGCCGAGATTTAGGAAGTCGTAGTAATCGCCGCCGACTTCGCGGGCCTGGATGCAGACCCCGGCATAATCGAGAGTGGAGAGGGGCGGAAGAGTTTGCGGGAAGAGCTTCGACTGGACGCGCTTGGCGATTTCCAGTTCCTGGGCCGCGCGGCGTTCGGCCTCGAGCTTCTCCGCTATGGCGCGGCGGCGGGCTTCGAGGTCGCGGGTGACTTCGTCGAAACTGACCAGGGCGAAGGAGTTGCGGTCGATGTCCTCGAATCGGGTGAAGACGCCGCCCCAGATGGGGTCGCCGGGGCCCGCCGCGGAGAGCGAAGGCGGTGCTGCGGGATGCTGATCCGGATGCGCGAAGCGGACACGGCGCAGTCGCGGAGTATGGCGGAAGCGGACGCCGCGCCGGCTCCACTCCTTGTATTTCGCGGGGACGTCTTCGGTGACAAAGACGACGGGAGTCGGACGGCCGATGAGTTTGTACTCCTCGGAGCCGGGCTCGGGGGCCACCAGGACCAGAACGGCCGTGCCGTCGGGAGGCGAAACGGCCACCCAGCGCTCGCCGGATTGCAGGCGGGCATCGAAAGCCAGCTCGAAACCGAGCTGATCGCGATAGAAGCGCAGGCTCTTCTCTTGGTCCCGCACGAAAATGTTGACGGCGTGAAGACGGAGATAGGGATGGTCTGCGCGCGCCGCGGCGAGGGGTGAGGCGGACTGGCCATCGGGCGGGGGCGGAGCAGGAGAGTCCATGCGGGAGATTATAGATTCGCCGGGACGAGCGGCACAGAGGCGCGGTTCATTTTGCGCCGAGCGAGGGATCGAGATACTTGATGAGCAGGACGTCGTTGCCCTTTTCGCCGTATATCAGCTCGTCCACCAGGTGCTTGGCCATGAGCACGCCAAATCCTCCGGGACGCATTCCGAGCTGTTCGCGATAGGCAACATGGCGAATGGGATCTTCCGGGGGATTTCCAATGGCCGCGTGGCGGAGTTCATCGAGCGAGAACCCCTTGCCGGGATCCTTCACGCGGCAGATGACCATGTGTCGCGCGTGAAGGTAGGAGACCTCGACGTACTCTTCGGGGTCGAATTTGCCGCCGTGCTCGACGGCGTTCATTACGATTTCGCGGAAGGCGGCGGCGACGGCGTGCTTTTCGTCGTCGGGCAGTTCGGCAATCTCGTTGATGAATTGCATCAGGCGCTCGGCGGTTTTGAGGTCGCAGCGGGCCATCAGGCGAATCCACGCGGGCGTGGCGGAGAGGACTTCAATGCCGTCGTCCCAGCAGGGGCCGTCGGCGGCCAGGCGGATCATTTCGGCGAGCGCGTCCATGGAAAACGGGCGCGAAAAATAACTGAAGGCACTCTCGCGCATGGAGGCGATCACATCGGTGGGGGCGGACTCGTCTGTGAGAATAATCAAACGGGTGTGCGGGCGCACCCGGCGGATGCGGCGCAGCAGTTCGATGTCTTCCTTGCCGGACGTCTTCTCGCTGGTGAGGACGAGGTCGTACGGACGGGATTCTAACAAGGCCAGGACGGCGCGGTTGTTGGGAGCGTGCTGGATGCTCCAGGAGGAAGAGGAGAGCGTTTGCGTGAGAATGGCTTCGACTTCCGGGTCGGCGTCGACGACAAGCGCGCTCCTTACAATGAGAGGCCTGTCGGAGAGCGCGGCGGCGGAACTCATACGGGCTCCAAAATGTGGCGCGGACCGAATCCCGCGGGTGAATCAGGGCAGATTCAGTGTGACATAAATCCGGTCACGCGAGTGACGGATGTTCAGGGGCGGCTGCGCAACCCCTGTCCGCGGTGGAGAGGCTCGATGGCCGGGACGTCCACCCGCCTCGGCCGGCCAGAAAAATCAAATTGCCGATGGGGGTTCTACCAAATGCGGCAACGGACCTCATTCGGCCGCACCATTGCGTCGCCGGCCTTGCAGCCCCAGGCCTTTTCGAATTCCGGCATGTTGGAGAGCGGGCCGATGGCACGGAACTGGCCGATCGGATGCGCGTTTGTCTTGACCATCATGCGGGCGTACTCGGGACGGATGTTGCCGTGCCACACCTGCGCCCAGGCCAGGAAGAAGCGCTGCTCGGGAGTGAATCCATCGATTTCCGCGGGACGCGGCTTGGCTTCGAGCGATTTTTCGAAGGCGCGGAAGGAAATGGTCAGGCCGCCGAAGTCGGCGATGCTTTCGCCCTCGACGAGCTTGCCCTGCTCATGCAGGCCGGCCTCGACTTCGTAGCCGTCGAACTGCTTGACGATGCATTCGCCGCGGGCCTGGAAATTGGCGAGGTCTTCAGGCGTCCACCAGTTGCGCAGGTTGCCCTGGCCGTCGAATTTGGCGCCCTGGTCGTCGAAGCCGTGCGTCATCTCGTGGCCGATCACGGCGCCGATGCCGCCGTAGTTCATGGCTTCATCGCGGTGCGGATCGTAGAAGGGCGGCTGGAGGATTCCGGCGGGGAACACGATTTCATTTCGCGTGGGATTGTAATAGGCGTTCACCGTGGGCGGAGTCATGCCCCATTCGGTGCGGTCCACGGGCTTGCCGATTTTGTCCAGGTCACGCTGGAACTCGAAGGCCTCGGCCCGCTCGTAGTTCTGGAGGTAGGAAGTGCGCTCGATGCGCAGGCCGGCGTAACTCTTCCATTTGCTGGGATAACCGATCTTGAGGTCCATGGCGTCGAGCTTGGCGATGGCAGCCTTGCGCGTCTCCGGGCTCATCCAGTCGAGAGTGGCGAGGTCGTCGCGGAGCGTGGCGCGGATGTTCTGCACCATGTGGAGCGCGCGCGCCTTGGCTTCGGGCGGAAACGCCTTGGCCACGTACACCTGTCCGAGAGCTTCACCGATCATGCGGTCGGTGGAAGTGACGCAGCGCTTCCAGCGCGGCTGCAGTTCCTTGGCGCCGGTGAGCGTCTTCCGGAAGAAGTTGAAGTCCTCCTGCTCGAAGGAGGAGGAAAGGCCGGGCGCGGCGGCGTGGATCAGGTGCCAGCGGAGATAGGTCTTCCAGTCAGCGAGGGAAACAGAGGCGAGCGCGGAATCGAGCGCCTTGAAGAAATCCGGCTGGCCGATGATGATGTCGTGAATCGTGGGAGCGCCCGCGTCCGTGAAAAACGCCTTCCATGCGAAATGCGGAGTGAGAACGGCCAGTTCCTCCTCGCTGAGCTTGTGGTAGATCTTGTCCGGATCGCGGCGCGTGATGCGATCCATGGAGGCTTTGGCGAGTTCGGTTTCGACGGCCAGGACGGTCTTGGCGTGCGCCGAGGCGGCGTCCGGCTTCTCGCCCATCAGCTCGAACATCTTGGCGACGTGGGCTTCGTATTCCTCGCGAATTTTGACGGATTTCTCGTCGGTGTTCAGGTAGTAGTCGCGGTCGGGGAGTGCGATGCCGCCCTGATAGGCCGCGGCCACCTGCTTCGTGCTGTCCTTAAAGTCAATCGTAGAGCCGAAGCGGAACATGGCTCCGACGCCGGCGCGCTGCAGGTGGGCGAGCAGGCGCTCCATGTCGCTGATGCTGGAGAGGCGCGCGATGCGATCCAGGTCCGGCCGGATGGGAGCAAGGCCCGCCTTCTCGATGCCGGCTTCGTCCATGCAGCTCGCGTAGAAATCGCCGATCTTCTGCTGGTTGGATCCAGGCTTTTCGGAAGCGGACTTCTTTGCGGCGTCTTCAAGAATTTCGTGCAGAACTTCCTGGTTGTGGTCCAGGAGGATGCTGAAACTGTTCCAGGAGGAATAGGCGGGCGGAACGGGATTGCTTTTCACCCAGCCGCCGGCCGCGAAGTCATAGAAATTGTCACAGGGGCGGACGCTGCGGTCGAGATTGGCGAGGTCGAAGCCGTGGCCGGAGGCGTCGCCGGCATCGGCAGGAGGCGCGAAACAGGTGTCGGCAGCGATGCCGGGGAAGCCGGCGGCCGCGGCGGGCGGATTCTGGCTGGAAATGGGACGCGCGGCAAACAGTGCGCACAATACAAGCATGCCGAACAGCGGAATTCGTTTCATGATGCCCCCTGAAGAAATTGGCGCAGCTCTGCCCCACGGGGCAGGCTGAAAAAATCCCACTCATTGTGGATGCGGTCGGGAAACGAGTCAAATCGAAGGCGATGTGTCGCATGACGACTGTTGGTCCCCCGAGACTGCAATCCGAGAACGAAGCCTTTCCGGACCGGCATGCGGAGCGGAGCGGCCGGGCCGTAACCTTTGCCCGGGTTCGCCGTTTATGCTAATGGGAAGAGCCGGATGCGGAGCACGCGTTGACCACGCCACTGGCCGAATCGGACGAACGGCTGCTCATCGAGGCGGCGCAGCGCGACCCGCGCCGTTTTGGGGAGCTGTACGAGGCGCATTTCGAGCGTATTTACAGCTACGTGGTGCGCCGTGTGGGTGACCGTGCGGCCGCGGAAGACATCACGGCCGACGTGTTCCACCAGGCGCTGGCGAATCTGCCGCGGTTCGAATGGCGGGGCGCGCCGTTTGCGGCATGGCTGTACAAAATCGCCGCGAACGCGATTGTAGACAGCGGAAAGCGCGCGGCGCGCGAGTCGGCGCGGCCGGCGCCGGAACCGATGGCGGACCCGCCGGAGCCCGCGATGGAGGATATGGAGCGGCGCGCGCACCTCTTCCGGCTGGTGCGAGAACTGCCCGAGGACCAGCGGAAAGTGCTGGTGGAAAGGTTTGCCGAGCAGCGCAGCATCCGGGAGATTGCAACGGAACTGGGCCGCAGCGAGGGCGCGGTGAAGCAGCTTCAATTCCGCGCGCTGGCCGCATTGCGGGCCGGCATGAGTGAAGAAAATGGCTGAGCTTTCCGAATTCGAGAGGCTGGACAGGGCCATCGAGGCGCTCGTGGCGCGGCGCGATTCGCAGCCGCGCGCCACGGAGCCCGACATCGCTCCGTTGGTGGAGATTGCCGCGGCGCTGGTGCAATTGCCGCGCAAAGAGTTCCGCGCACGGCTGAAAACGGAACTGGAGGCAAAAGCAAAAATGGCGACTAAGACTGTAAATCCAATCCGCGAAGGGTTCCGCACGCTCACGCCCTACCTGACGGTGCGCGAGGCGCCGGAGCTGGTGGAATTTGTGAAGAAGGCTTTTGGGGCGCAAGAAGTGATGCGCTCGACGGGTTCCGCGGGAGGAATGCATGCGGAGGTTCGCATCGGCGATTCCATGGTGATGATCGGCGGAGGCGGGGAATGGCGGGGGACGCCGATGCCGACTTCGATCTGGCTGTATGTGGAGGACGCGGACGCGGTGTATGAGTCCGCGCTGCGCGCGGGAGCGAAGTCGATGAGCCCGCCGGTGGACCAGCCATACGGCGACCGCGAAGCGGGAGTAACGGACCTTTCCGGCAACCATTGGTACATTTCGACGCACAAGGGCGCGAGCCACGTGCGTCCAGGAATGAACACTGTAAATCTGTACCTGCATCCTGCCGGGGCGGGGAAGCTGATTGAATTCCTGGTGCGAGGCTTCGGCGCGGAAGTGATCGAGCGGCACGCAGACCCGCAAGGAATGCTGGTGCATGCGAACCTCCGCATCGGAGATTCGCAGATGGGAATGAGCGAGTCGCGGCCGGATTACCCGAACATGCCGACGATGATCTACATGTACGTGGCGGACGTGGATGCGGTGTATGCGCGCGCCATCGCTGCGGGAGGCGAGTCGCTGTTTCCCCCAGCGGATCAGCCGTATGGCGACCGCAACGCGGGAGTGCGGGATACGGCTGGAAATCAGTGGTACATTTCGACGCATATTCGCGACATGGCCCTGTAGAGCCGGCGAGGTTGCGGCAAAGCGCAAGGTTCAGGAGAGGACGCGGAGATAGATGTCGTGGAGTTCGCCTCCGCACTGTTCGAGCAGTACGCGCAGATCGCCCTGCCAGGCCATCTCCCACTGGCGCATCAGCCGGCCGATCCGTTCGGCAAGTGCGGGCTCGGGCCAGCCGCGCAGAGGCCGGCCGGTGATGAGCCGGGTGGCGTGGTCGGCCGCGCGGTAGAGAATTGCCGTCGTGCGTAACGAATCGAGCGTGCCGGAGTCAAGAACTGCGTCCAGCGAGTGGAGTTGTTCCAGCGTGTTTCCGCTTACGGGCTGAAGTCCGCGCGCGTAAGTCAGATAGCCGATGATGTATTCCAGGTCGTAGAAACCACCGGTCATTTTCTTGAATCGTCCCTTGGCGCGAGGACCCTCGGCGTCCACTTCTAGCTTCGTACGGATGCGGGAGAGTTCGCGCGCCATTTCCGCGGCGCGTTCGGCGCCTCCGTAGCGCTGGCGCAGCGCCGCGTGCGCCTCGCGCACGACGCGCGCGCCGAATTCGAGATTGCCGGCCACGGGACGCAGCTTGAGAAATGTTAGGGCTTCCCAGGGAAGGGCATCCGCGCTGAGGTAGGCGGTCAGCGATTGTAGCGAGGGGATGAGTTCGCCTTCGCCGCCGCGGGGACGGAGGCGCGTATCCACGGCGAACAGAACACCCTCGCGCGTGTGGCTGCTGACCAGCTGAACGAGCCGTTCGGCGGTGCGGCGCCATCGCGCGCGGCCGGAGGGAGGCAGCGCGTCATCCACCACGAACAACAGATCGGCATCCGAGCCGATGGACATTTCGCGGGTACCCATGCGGCCGAGGGCGAGCACGGTGAAGGGTTCAACGGCAGCGGCGGATCCGCCGCTGCCGGAATCCTCGAGCGCCAGACGGAGCGCCTGGCGAAGCGCATCTTCCGCAAGCGCGGACATCCGGCGAAGGAAGGGAAATGGCGGCGATTCGCCGTCGTCACATGGACCGAGCAGCTGCACGGCAATTTCCCGAAGCAGCGCCATGCGGTAGTCGCAGCGCAGATCCTCGGCCCGCTGCGAAGCCGTGCGGATAAACGGAAGCATGGGCTGATGCGCGGCATTATTGAGGGAAGCGATCTGCTCGATTTCCTCCGGGTGGTGAGAGAGCAGATCGACGGCGAGGTCGCTGAAGTCGAACAGCGCGGCGGCTTGGCGGAGCGGTGCGGGATCGGCTTCCAGCCTCGCCATGGTGGCGGGAGAAAGCAGGGCCGAAGTGAGATAGCGCACCAGGCCGCGGCGGAGATAATGCGCGGATTCAAGTCCGGCGGAAAGTTCCGCGGCCATTGCGCCCACCTGGGGAAACTCCTCCTCAACGCGACGGAGCAGCGCCGGGCCGGTCCCGTCTTCCACGGTTGTGGCGCGCGGACGCGGCGCCGCGGCTTCGGAACGCTGGCGGAGGAGTAGACGGTTGTAGATCTCGCGGACGGATCCGAGATGTTCGGTGAGGCGCGCGAGAAGGACGGCCCCGGGAGACTGGATGTCGCGTCCCGCGGAGAGCGCTTCCACGCCGCAACGGCGCGCGAGGCGGTCGAGCGAATCCGCGGCTTCGGGAAGCTCGTGGCGCTGGAGGCCGTCGCGAAGCTGAAGACGATGTTCGACGATCCGCAGGAATTGATAGGCCGCGGCGAGGCGCTGGAAGTCCCGGCCGGAGAGATGCCCTTTGTCGTGGAGACGCTGCAGAGCCACAAGAGTGGGAGCGGCCTGCAGCCAGGGATCTTCGCCTCCGTAGAGACGCTGGAGGCACTGCGCGAGAAATTCGATGTCGCGAATGCCGCCGGGCGAGAGCTTGACGTTGATGGCACCGGTTTCCGGCACGGTTTCCGGCGTGGGGGATGCCGGGCGGGAGGCGCGCGCGCCGAGTCCGCGCGCCACGGCGCGGCGGGCTTGCCGGCGCGTGAGCGTGCGCGTCATCTGCTCGCGCGCGTTGAGAACGGCCTCGACGACTTCCAGGCGGAATTCGCGATGATAGACGAGCGGGCGGACTTCATTCAGAAAGCGGCGGGCTGTCTCGCGGTCGCCGGCGGCGCCGCGGGCGCGGATGAGAGACTGGAGCTCCCATTCGCGCGCACGGGTGCGGTAGTAGTCCACGGCGGAGGGAACGCTGACCACCAATTCGCCTTCGCCGCCCTGCGGGCGCAGTCGCAGGTCGACCCGGAAGACGGCGCCTTCAGGTGTGCTCTCCGTGATCATGCGGAGCAAGCCCTGCGCCAAGCGGACGAAATATTCGCGATTAGCGACCGAGCCGGCCTCGCCACCGGAAGTTTCGCCCTCCGCTGCGTAAAGAAACATCAGATCGATGTCGGAGTTGTAGTTCAGTTCCTGACCCCCGAGCTTTCCGAGGGCGATGACGGCCAGCTTGCAGTCGCGGCGGCGGCCCTGCGTGTCCGTGTATTCCGGATTTCCGTACGCGGCGGCGAGCGCGCGCTCGGAGGAATGCAACGCCTGCTCGAGCAGCACGTCGGCCAACTCGGAGAGTTCGAGAGTGACCTCGGCCAGCGTCGCAAGCTTCAAGACATCCCGGAGCATGATGCGGAGGTACTCTCGGCGCTTGAAGCGGGCGAGGAGCACGGGCGGAGGCACGTCGAGCGACGTGGCGCTAAAGCGGGCGAACTCGTCATCCAGGTCCTCGCGCGTGTGAGCGCGCTCGATGCCCCGGGGGCCGTGGGCGGCGCCGTCGCCGGGGCGCGGAGGACGAAGCAGCGTGGAAAGTAGCGACGGTTGCTGGATAAGCGTTTCGGAGAGAAAGCGGCTGTAGCTGAACACGGTGAGCAGGTAATGCAGCGACGCGGGATGTGTGGCGAGGAAGTCGAGGACGCTCTGCGGCGCGCCGCCGTCGGGCCGCAGAAATCGTTCGAGGAAGTTGACCGCGTCGTCGGGTGCCGGAGTCTGTGCGAGCAGGGCAGGCAAGGCCGCGCGAAGCGGGGCGGGCAGGAGTTGTTCGATTCGCGCGAGATTCGCTTCCGCTCGCGCTCGATCGACAAAGGCGATTGTGGAATAGGCTGCGAGCACTGAGCCGTTTATACCATTGGAACAGGCAGGGAGCGCGACGCGTCGAGTCAGCTGGCGGCTTCGATAAAGAGGTTGCAGGCCAGGGCAAACACGCGGTCGCGCGCGGCTTGGGAGCTCTGCGGCGCTGGAGAAGCTTTGGCGGCCTTGGCTTCGGCGGAAACGGCGGTGCGAGCAGCTTCGGCAGCCGCAAGCACGGCTGCTTTCACCGATTTGGCGGATTCCTGCATGGCGCGGAGCGCGAGAGCGACGGAAGCGGCCGAAGCGGCGGCGTCCGCGGCCGTTTTGGAAAGAGCGACGGAGGCGGCTTTGGCGGCCTTTGCGGCCCACAGAGCGGAGGCGGGAGATTCGCGGCGTTCGGCGCCCGCGGCGGATTGCGCTGCGGCGGAGGCTCCTGCGGCGGCTGCGGCTGCTTCGGCCAGATTGCGCACTTCGCTGCACATTTTGCGGGTCTCTTCGGAGAGTCCGGGGAGCGCGGAGACGATGCGCTGCACGGTGAGGAGCGCGAGCCGCTCGGCGACGCGTTGCTTGCGCTGGATGGGCCAGTCGAGGGATCCGTCGTAGAGCGCGAGAACGGGCATCAAATATTTCGTTCGCGTTTCGGGAGAAACCGGAATTTTATTCAAAGGGCTGAGGTCGAAGCAGCGCACGTCTTCGGGAGAGGCGGTCCACGGAACGCCACGGTATACGGACAACAGTTCCATGGCGTTGGCCTGGCCGCTTCCCGCCGCATGTGGCGAGTCGCGGAGGATCCCACCGAACTGCTTGTCCAGAATGCACTGTAGCCGTTCGGGGCCCGTGGTGCAGGCACAGGCGCAGGCTGCGCAAGACGCGCAGAGCAGACCATCGCGTGCGGCGCCTACGCCCTCCCCGGAAACGAGTTTGCCGCAGCCGCTGCACATGGCGGCGTACCGGCCGGCGAGAATACGCTCGCTGGAGGGAGCCCAGGCGCCGGAGGAATCGACGAGGCGGCTGGTGAGACGGATGCGGAGGTAGACGCCGCTGTGCGCATCCACCTCGGCAAGCATGGCGCGGGCGTAATCCGTGTTGAGCACGTCTTCGGTGAAGCATTCGAAGAAGGAGCGGGCTTCCTCCTCGCTCAGAAAATCTTCACCGTAGGTGGTATTGGCGCCGTCAGTCCATTCCACGGAGAAGAGATAGCCCTTGGAGGCGGCGAGTTTGTTCAGGGACCGGGAGCGCGTGCGGCTCCAGCAGAGGGACGGGGACGGGCGTTCCGAGAGGATTTCCTTGGCGGCCTCGAGATGGGAATCGCTTGCGCCATACAGAGCGACGGCGAGGCGCTTTTCCCGGCGGGTGGGGAATTGGGGCCGCGCCGCCACCGCGGATTGAAGCTGGGGCGGAAGGGATTCGAAGCGTTCGTCGAGAGACTTGTCCTTTGCCTCAGGCATACAATGCCCGCTTCTCCCTCAGCGACACCGGCGTACAAAGTATGGGAGGGGCGGGGAATTTGGTCAAGGACGGCCGGTCACCTCTCCGCGCGCGCCGGGGCGAATCCCTTCTTCGAACCTGCACCGTGTGCAGCGAACGGGCTTTCGCTTACAGTCCCCTGCCGCGGACCTGCCCCCGAGTGAGCTCGCTAAATGTCGTAATAGAGCTGGAATTCGTAGGGATGCGGGCGCATACGGACCGCATCAATTTCGTTCTTGCGCTTGTATTCGATCCACAGTTCGATGATTTCCTCGCTGAAGACGTCGCCCTTCAGCAGGAATTTGTGGTCGTCCTCGAGGGCGCGCAGGGATTCGTCGAGCGAGCCGGGGAGCGAGGGCACCTGCTTCAACTCCTCGGGCTCGAGGTCGTAGATGTCCTTGTCGAGCGGGTTGCCGGGATTGATTTTGTTTTCGATGCCGTCGAGCCCGGCCATCATCATCGCGGAAAACGCGAGATACGGGTTGCAGGATGGATCCGGCGGACGGAACTCGCAGCGCTTGGCCTTTGGGCTCGGCGAGTACATCGGGATGCGTACCGCAGCGGAGCGGTTGCGGCGAGAGTAGGCGAGATTGACCGGAGCTTCATAGCCCGGAACGAGTCGCTTATAGGAATTGGTGGTGGGAGCGGCAAAAGCGACAATGGCCGGGGCGTGCTTCAGCAGGCCGCCGATGTACCACAGAGCGGTTTGCGAGAGGCCGGCATAACCGTCGCCGGCGAAGAGCGGCTTGCCCTTGAGCCACAGCGACTGGTGGGTGTGCATGCCGGAACCGTTGTCGCCGAAGATCGGCTTGGGCATGAAGGTGACTGTCTTTCCGTACTGATAGGCGACGTTGCGCACGATGTACTTGAAGAGCATCAGATTGTCGGCGCTGCGCACCAGCGTGTCGAACTTCACGTCGATTTCGCACTGTCCCCCGGAAGCAACTTCGTGGTGATGGCACTCCACGGTCATTCCGGCGGCGCCCATTTGCGCGGCCATTTCCGCGCGCAGATCCATGTGATGGTCGGTGGGAGGAACGGGGAAGTAGCCTTCCTTGTAACGCGGCCGGTAGCCCAGATTGTGCTCCGCGCGGCCGGTATTCCAGCGGCCTTCTTCGGCGTCAATGAAATAGAAGCTTTCGTTTTGGCGAGAATCGAAGCGGATATTATCGAAGACGAAGAACTCAGCCTCGGCCCCGAAAAACGCCTGGTCGGCAACGCCGCTGTAGCCGAGATAGGCTTCCGCTTTGCGGGCGATGTAACGGACGTCGCGGGGATAGGGCTGCTTGGTGATGGGGTCGACGGCGTCGCAGATCATGCAGAGTGTGGGGACTTCGCGGAAGGCGTCCATGAAACAGGTCTTCGGGTCGGGGACGAGAAGCATGTCGGACTCGTGAATGGCGGCCCAGCCACGGATGGAACTTCCGTCCATGCCGAATCCCTCGGTGAAGCTTTCCTCGGTGAGTTCCGCGATGGGATAGCTGACGTGCTGCCAGACTCCGGGAACATCGGCGAAGCGCAGGTCCAACATCTTGGCGCTGTTCTTCGCCGCATACTCCAATACCTGTTTCGGCTGCATCTCGACTGCCTCCTGATTTTTGCCGGGATGAAAAAAATCGAACGCGCGACTATAGCGCAACGCGAGCCGGGCTTCAATTGAGAAGCGAGGGAAAAAACGACATATTGGCGGGCTGTGGAAAGTTTTCAGAGTGCGGCTGCGATGAATTGGATGAATTGCTCGAATCGAAAAAAGTGATAAGCGTCACACGGCGGTTGCGCGGGACGTCCTACCGGGCAGAACATGTAGAGCGGATGCGCGAGGAGCGATGAAACTCCATAAATTCTCCATGCGGACGGAAATTACGTCGCCGGCGGGGGACGTATTCGCCTGGCTCACCAGGCCGGGCGCGTTCGAACGGCTGACGCCGCCTTGGGAACCGGTGAGGACGCTGGCGCGGACGGGCAAAGCGCCGGAACCGGGCTCGCGAACCATATTCGAGGTTCGCGTGGGGCCGTCCTGGCGGCGTTGGGAGGCGGAGCACACGGCTTTTGAAGCGGGGCGGATGTTTCGCGACGAGCAGATTTCCGGGCCGTTTGCCAGCTGGGTGCATACGCACACGGTGGAGCCCACCGGGCCGGCGACTTGCGCGCTGCAGGACGAGATCGAATTCGCGCTGCCGCTGGGTGCGCTGGGGAGCGCGCTCGGAGCCGCGTATGTTCGCAGGCGGATGGAGCGCGGTTTCGCCTACCGGCATCGCATCCCGGCGCAGGACGTGGACGCGCACCGGAGGTGGTCGGCACGGCCGCAACGTGTACTTGTGAGTGGATCGTCGGGACTGGTGGGCCGGGCGCTGGTTGCCTATCTCGCTGCGGGAGGCCACACACCGGTGCGATTGGTGCGATCGGCGGATGCTGCGGCGGCGGATCCGGGATTGCCCACCCCGGCCGTCGTATGGGACCCGGCGGGAGGAGGAGCCCCGGCGGGGGAACTGGAAGGATTCGACGCCGTTGTGCATCTGGCCGGAGAGAACATCTCGGGAGGCCGATGGACGCCGCGGAAGAAGGCCGGCATCAGCCGCAGCCGCGTGGCTGGAACGACGGTGTTGGCAGATACGTTGAGCCGGTTGAAGCGGCCGCCGCGGACATTGGTGACGGCCAGTGCCATCGGATACTACGGAAATCGGGGCGAGGAAAACCTGGTGGAGTCCAGCCCCCGGGGACGCGGCTTTCTGGCGGATGTGTGCAGCGCGTGGGAAGCCGCGGCAGCGCCGGCCAAGACTGCGGGGATCCGCGTTGTCCACCTGCGCATCGGGGTGGTAGTGAGCCCCTCGGGAGGCGCGCTGGGGAAAATGCTGCGGCCGTTCCGGATGGGCGTCGGGGGGATGATCGGCGACGGGCGGCAGTGGATGAGCTGGATTGCCCTGGATGACCTGCTGGACGTGATCCTGCACGCGCTGGCGGAGCCGGAGATGGCCGGGCCGGTGAATGCAGTCGCGCCTCATCCGGTGACGAACGAGGAGTGGACGAAAATCCTGGGCGGGGTGCTGGGGCGGCCGACTCTGTTCCCCATGCCGCCGTTCGCGGTGCGCGCAGCGTTCGGCGAGATGGGAGAGGAGTTGCTGCTGGCAAGCACCCGGGTGATTCCGGAACGGCTGCTGGCAGCCAGGCACCCGTTCAGGTTTCTGCAAGTAGAACCCGCGCTGCGACACATGCTAGGGAAGTGATAAGCCTGCCGGCCGGCAGGTCACGAGTCGGGAGGAAGAGCAAACGCA
>DATKNR010000139.1:0-2263 GCA_035541255.1 Patescibacteria group bacterium
CCATGCGCCAGCGGCCCGACGCTGGCGAGCCAAGGCGCAACAAGGACCCCCAACACGCCACCCACGCCGTGAACAGCGAACACATCGAGCGAGTCATCGATCTTGATCCGGACCTTAATCGCTCGAACCGCATAGAAACAAACAATGCCGGCACAGAAGCCAATGATCAGCGCGCCGGCGGGTCCGACGGTTCCCGAGGCAGGCGTGATGGTCGCCAGCCCCGCGACCATGCCCGTGACAAGACCCACCAAGCTCGGCCGCCCGAACCGCAACCATTCCAGGATCATCCAGGTCAACGCGGCGGTTGCCGACGAGATGTGAGTATCGGCAAGCGCAATCGCGGCGGTGCTATTTGCCCCTAGAGCACTGCCGGCGTTGAAGCCGAACCAGCCGACCCACAACAGGCAGGCGCCGATGAAACTGAGCACGACGCTGTGCGGCGGCATGGGCTGCTTCGGATAGCCGACGCGCTTGCCGAGATACAGCGCGGCGATGAGCGCGGAAACTCCGGACGTGATGTGAACGACGGTGCCGCCGGCGAAATCGAGCGTGGGAAATTTGCCGCCGGAGATGTTCAGCAGGCCGCCAGCGCCCCAGACCATGTGGGCCATGGGGGAATAGACGACCAACGACCAGAGAATCATGAAGAACATGAGGGCGCTGAAGCGGGCGCGCTCCGCAATGGAGCCGGTGATGAGGCCGGGCGTGATGATGGCGAACATCAACTGATAAACCATGAAGGTCTGCTGGGGAATGGTGGCGGCGTAATCGGGATTGGGAGCGGAGCCGACGTCGTGGAGAAAACTGTAGCCGAGGCCGCCGAGGAATGAATTGCCAGTATGAAAACAAAGGCTATAGCCGACGAGGCCCCAAAGTACGGTGATGACGGCCATGAGCGCGAAGCTTTGCATCATGGTGGCCAGGACGTTCTTTTTGCGGACGAGGCCGGCGTAGAAGAGGGCGAGGCCGGGGCCGGTCATCATGAGGACGAGGGCGGCGGAGACGAGCATCCAGGCGTTGTCGCCGGCAGAGCGGGCGTCGGCCACCTGCTGTTCAAGGCTGGAGACGCGTGCGGCGAGAGCGGAGGAATCCTGCGGGCTGGCGGGGGCGGTAGCGCGGGCGCGGAGAGGAACACCGCAGAGCAGCAACAATACGAGCAACACTCCTGTGGTCCGTCTTCTTCGCATACACGACTCCCCCAGGCTTGCAGCCGCGCGAGTCAGATTTTTCGGGAGAACAACAGCGCATTATAGGAGTTTCGCGCGGCGCGTCCAGAGAAAATAAAGGAACGAGAAAAATATCGGGGCGCGGCGAGAAGGGCGGCTTCGAAAAAATTCATCAAGCGAATCGAAATTCCGGATGGAGGTCCGGGAGTGATGTCACGCAAAGTTGCTGTGCGCGGCCGGGGCGGAATCGGGCGGCGACGTTCGCGGCTATAATCGGGAATTACGGAGATGGACTTCGACCAACTGGCGACGTTTCTGGAGGTGGTGAAGCAGCGCAGCTTTTCGCGCGCGGGTCAGAAGGTATTCCGCTCCCAATCGGCGGTGAGCGCCCAAATCCGGCAGCTCGAGCTGGAGTACGGGGAAAGGCTGCTGGACCGCTCGGCGAAGACGGTGCGGCTGACGCCGGCGGGCGAAGTGTTCCACGAATACGCGGGACGGATGATGGCGCTGCGGCAGGAATCGCTGCGGGCGGTGGCGGACCGCGGAGCGAATCCGCGCGGGGTGCTGCTGATCGGCGCAAATGAGGCGACGTGCCTGTACGTGCTGCCGGACATTTTCGCGGAGTATCACCGGATGTATCCCTCGGTGCAGATCAGCGTGTACCGGAACTTTAGCCGGAAAATCCTGGAGCACGTGGAAGAAGGGCGGCTGGACGTGGGCATTGTGACTCTGCCGGTGAAAGCACCGCGGCTGAAGATAGACACCATCTTCCGGGACCAGATGGTGCTGATGGTGAGCGCGCAGAACCCGCTGGCGAAACAGAAATCGGTGCGCGTGCGTGACATTGCCGGCCAGCCGCTGATTTTTCCGCGCACGGGACGCACACGAAAGCTGCTGGACAGAATGTTCCGGCCCTACCGCGACCGGCTGAAGGTGAGCATGGAACTGGCGAGCGTGGGTATGATCAAACGGTTTGTGGCGGCGGGGCTGGGCGTGTCGCTGATTTCGGCGAGCTTCGCGCGAGAGGAAGAGCGCGCGGGCGAGGTGAAGCTGATCGAGATCGAAGGAGTGGAAGCGTGGCGGGAGCTGGGATTGGT
>DATKNR010000140.1:0-17574 GCA_035541255.1 Patescibacteria group bacterium
GGCTGTGCTGGTTTGACAGCGGCAGCCGGATAGACTTCGATGTTTTGCGCGTCGCTCATTGCGCTGAATAATTCATCCAATCTGTAGCGGACGGTTCTGCGACGGAGTTTTCATTTTATCTGAGGGTTCGCGAGCTTCGCAATCCGGAGGCGCTTCCGAATTGGGGAGAGATGGGATAGCTTTGAGGTACCGGAGTAACGCTTCGGAGTGGGAATAAGGCGCACAGGCTGAAGTCTGTGCTACCGGAGGCAAGGACTCGTCATGCTCGTGGTGATGGATGCGCACGCGACGGAGGAACAGATCCGCGCCGTGTGCGCGCGGATCGAACAGCTCGGACTGAAGGCCCATTCGATTCCGGGATCGCTGCGGACGGCGATCGGGATCACCGGCAACCGCGGGGCGGTGGACCTGGGCATGCTGGAGTCCCTGCCCGGCGTGGTGGAATGCATTCCCGTCAGCAAACCGTACAAACTGGTGAGCCGGGAGCTGAAGGAGGATCCCACCATTGTGCGGATTGCCACGCCACTGGGGGAAGCCGCCATCGGCGGAAAATGTGCCGCGCTGATTGCCGGGCCGTGCGCGATTGAGTCGAGGGAGCAGGCGTTTGCCATCGCGCGGCACGTGCGGGACGCGGGGGGGAAGCTGATGCGCGGCGGCGCGTACAAGCCGCGCACGTCGCCGTACAGCTTTCAGGGACTCGGGCAGCCGGGGCTGGAGATCCTGCGGGCGGTGCGCGAAGAGTTCGGGCTGGGAATCGTGAGCGAAGCGGTGGACAACGAGAGCCTGGACCTGGTGGAAGAGTACGCGGACATGATCCAGATCGGCGCGAGGAACATGCAGAATTTCTCGCTGCTGAAACGCGCGGGGCGGGCGAAGAAGCCGGTCCTGCTGAAACGCGGCATCGCGGCGACGCTCGATGAGCTGCTGATGGCGGCGGAATACGTGATGTCGGAGGGCAATTACAACGTGGTGCTGTGCGAACGCGGCGTGCGGACGTTCAGCGATTTCACCCGGAACACGCTGGATCTGGCGGTGATTCCGGCGGTGCAGCGGCGCAGCCATCTGCCCATCGTGGTGGACCCGAGCCATGGCACCGGAAAGCGAAACAAGGTGCTGCCGCTTTCACGCGCGGCGATTGCCGTGGGAGCGGACGGGCTGCTGGTGGAAGTGCATCACGACCCGGCGACGGCGCTCTCGGACGGGACGCAGGCGATTCTGCCGGATGAGCTGCGGCAGTTGTGGGCGGAGGCGCGGCAGATCGCCGCCGTGGTCGGACGAAGCATGAATTGAGGGCCTCGGGTTCCCCGCCTTTGACGCCTGCCTGCGGCAGGCAGGAGGCGGGCTACAGGTGGCCTGCGTTGATCTGGATTACTTCGTGGGAAAGCGCAGAAAACTGAACGGCCGGTTGATCTTCGCCGGGGTGCTGCTGGCGCTGGCGGGAGCACGCGTGGTGGCGAAACAGATGGGCCTGGCCACGCTGCGGCCGGGGCTGCATCTGTATGCCTACGTGTCGAATGTGCAGAGCGGCACGGTGAGCGTGGTGGATCTGGTGGCACTGGCGGCGCGTGGACAGATTGATGTAGGGCCCGCGCCTTCGGGATTGCGGGCACATCCCACGCGCGCGGAGCTGTGGGGAGTGAGCACGACGGGCGGCTACGTCTGGGTGATCGACGCGAAGAAGGGCGAGGTGGCGGCGCAGATTCCCGTGGGCGGCGGCCTTTTTGCCGTCGATTTTTCGCCGGACGGCTCGCGGGCGTACGCCGCGGCGGCGAATACGGGCGAGGTGATGGGAATTGACTGCGCCTCGCGGCGCGTGGTGGCGCGGGCGCGGGCGGGTGAGCGGCCATGGCTTGTGCGGGCCACACCGGATGGAAGGTACGTGCTGGTGGCGAACCGCGGTGAGAGTTCGCTCTCCATGCTGGACGCGGAGACGCTGGGAACCGTGGCGAAAATCGCGGTGACCGCGGCGCCGGAGCAAATTGAGGTGCTGCCGGACGGCTCGAAGGCGTTCATTACTTCGGGAAGCGGGAGCGCCGTCTCCGTGGTGGACCTGAAGCAGCGAAAGTTGCTGGCGAACCTGGCCGTGGGCGGAAAGCCCGGCGCGCTGCTGCTCTCGAAGGGCGGCAGCGAACTCTATGTGCTATCCGCGGAGTCGCACGGACTGGATGTGATCGACACATGGAGAAACGAAACGGGCGATCACGTTACCGTGGGCAGCACGCCGGCGCTCGGGGTGCTGTCGACCGACGGATCGACGCTGTATGTGACGGACACGACGGCGGACCGCGTGGCGCCGGTGGATACGTATCATCGCAGGGTGCTGCGGCCTATCTCGGTGGGACAGGGGCCGGTGGCCGCGGCGATCTCGCCGGAGGGAAATCTGCTGCTGGTGGTGAACGAGGATTCGAACGATCTGGCGATTGTTCGGGTGCGGACGAACAGCCTGATGACACTGGTGCCGGTGGGACTGCGGCCGAGAGACGTTGCGGTGAAAATGTTTTAAGAGCGGAAAAGATACCGTACGTCACCAGGCAAAATAGTCTTCGCCGAGAGAGATGGTGAGCGCGCCCTCAGCGGGAAGCACATCCACAGGCAGGCCGCCGTGCCAGAGTGCCACTCCCAATTCCAGGGTTGAGCGCGCGGAACACGGGAGCAGATCGCGGGGCAGCGCCGCTTCGAGAATTGTGCCCAGCGCGATTTGCACCCGGTCCTTTCCGGCAAGCAGGCAGACACCGTCCTGCTCGATCGAGTGACCGACAACCTTCCCCGCCTCGACGCGCACAATCACAACCACGTCACAGTCGCAGCGAACCCGCAGATGGACGTCGCATTCATGCAGTTCCGCGAGCGTGCCGCGGACCCAATCCACGCGGAAGAACAGCGTGTCGCGGTCGAATCCGTATCGAAATTCGTGGAGGTGATGCGTGCGGCCGTGCATCGCGGACTCCTGCAGATCCGCGGAATAGATGCCGGCCGGGAGCCATTCGAAATAGCTGGTTTCGCGGCCGTCCACGGTGACGCGGAGAAAATCGGACGGCGGAAAGATGAGCGCACGCTCCGGGGGCCGTTTGACGGGCTGCGCGAGCGATTCCGGAGTTTCCGCGCCGAGCGCGAGATAGACTTCGGAAAGGTGCGAGCGGTAGATGGCGTCGAATTCCGCGTCGTTCGCGGAGCTGTGTTCCGGGCCGAACCACCAGCACCAGTCGCTCCCTTCGGCGGTGAGGATGGATTCAAAGGCATGTGAGAGCCGCTCGGGAGGGATGGGCGAGGCGCCGGAACGGCGCGCGCGCTCGAACACGTCACGCGCGTCGCGGAGCAGCTCCCAGGCCCGGATATCTTCCGCGTGGCCGGCCCAGATGTCGAAATTGGCGTTGATCCAGGAGCCGGGAACGACGTGGGCGATGGTGGGCAGATTGCCGGCCGCCGTGATGGCTTCGGAAGCGGTGAGCGGATGAATCTCCGGGTCGGCCTGGATGCGGGCATAGAAGTGGCGGAGGAATTCGCGGCCGTTTCCCGGAAAATATTCCCAGGCGTTCTCGCCATCGAGAATCAGGGAGACGGTGAGCGGATGTTCCGTGTGGACGCGCTCGCCGATGGAACGAATCCGGCGGTGCAAGTCTTCCGCGGCGGCCTCGGCGGGCATGCGGCTGTAGACGAAGCCGACGAGATCGGAAAGATAGTGGTCGCGGAACAGTCCCACGATGTCGCCAGACGGCAGCCGGATGCGCCAGGGGGAATAGAGACGCTCGGCATTGTCGGGAACTCCGGCGGCATCGCGGCCGAATCCCACTCCAAGCGTCCGGCCCAAGACCCCTTCGTCGCTTGCAAACCAGCGGAAGCCGAGTTCGGTGGCGATTCCGAGAGCCGCATCGGAGACGGATCCTTCCGAAGGCCACAGGCCCGCGGGAGGGCGGCCGAACCGGGATTCGTGGAATCGGCGGGCGCGGGCGAGCTGCTCTCGAGCGTCCTCCGGATGGGCAAAGGGGGGAGCCAGCACCGGAGAGCGGGAATTCGATTCCTGCGCGGCGCGCGAATCGCACAGGAGCGGCAGGATGGGGTGGTAGTAGGGAGTGGTGGAGATTTCGATCTGTCCGCGCTGTCCGGCATCGGCGTACTCCGGCAGGACCCGGCGGAGCAGCTCGACCTGCTTGGAACGGAGTTCCTGCTTATCGTGTTCGGAGAAATCGGCTCCCTGCCGGGAGAGCGCGGAGACGATGGGATCGGCGGCCAGGTATTCTTCGTCCATCCAGGCGAGTTGGGAGAGGAGTTGCAGGTCACGCCAGTCGCGCAGGCTCATGCCGCGCGCGGCTTCGTGACCGGCGGCCGAGACCTGCTGGAAAATTTCCACATACCGCGGCCAACGCGACATCAGGTGCTCGTGATTCAATTGGAAAGCACGGAGCAGGATTTCCGATCGTTGTTCGGCGGTCAGCCCGTCCGCGGGAGCCATGGCCGCATCGAACCACACTTCCTGGAATTCGGCGGAGGCATATTCTTCGAGCTGGTGGCCGAGCGCCGGAACCATGTTGAAGGTGGCGTGGACCCCGGGAAATTCTTGCAGGATTTTGACCATGCCGTAGTAGTCCTTGAGGGCGTGGAGCCGGGTCCAGGGGAGCACATAGCGGCCCGTGCCCGGGTCCCGGTACTGCGGCTGGTGCATGTGCCAGAGGATGACGAGGTGGATGGGAGTCATGGGGAAGTGGCCAGTGGCCCTTCTTTCGTCAGGCTGAACCGAAGCGCCGCGGCCGGCGTGCTAGAATGACTGGCTTCGCGCATGCGATTGCGTCTGATTGACCGCTACATCTTCCGCGAGATTGGTTCGTACGCCCTGCTGGGCCTCTTCGTTTTTAC
This sequence comes from Patescibacteria group bacterium, assembly GCA_035541255.1. Classification (GTDB taxonomy): domain Bacteria; phylum Acidobacteriota; class Terriglobia; order Acidiferrales; family UBA7541; genus JOPF136. Next base: position 4,852 of record DATKNR010000140.1, read on the forward strand.
CTTCATCTTCTTCGTGCCGCAACTCGTCAGATTGATGGACCTGGTGGTGAGCCATTCGGCCGGGCTGGGCTCCATTGCCGTGCTGGTGGCATGCACGCTGCCCGGGATTTTCACGTTTACGCTGCCGATGGGAGTGCTGGTGGGAGTACTCATTGGGCTGGGACGGCTCTCGGCCGACAGCGAATTAATTGCCTTGCAATCGCTGGGATTCGACCGGAAACGCATTCTGTTTCCCGTGGGCGTGCTGGCCGTGGGCACGGCGGCGGCGACGCTCTGGATGACCGTGTGGGCGGGTCCGCCCGCGCTCCAGAAATTGCACGCAACGGAGGAGCAACTGGCCACGAGCCAGGCGTCGTTCGAAGTGCAGCCGCGGGTGTTCGAGGAGCAGTTTCCGCACATGGTGCTCTACGTCTCCGACGTGACCGGCGGCGGAACGAAGTGGAAGGGAATCCTGCTGGCGCAGTCGGGGGAGGACGCGGAATCCCGAATCACCTTCGCCGAAAGCGGAATCGTGCTGCCTGACCCGGAACATGGCGCGCTCCAATTCCACCTGGTGAATGGAACGACGCACGAATTCCAGCGAAGCGCTCCGCGGCAGTATTCCGTGTCCACATTCGGGCGCGAGGATTTGCCCGTGGCGGTGGAGGAAGGCGGAGGCAAAAAGCTGGCGGCGCCAACCCTGACGGAGATGAGTCTCCGCCAGTTGGCCCGGCTCTACGCGCAAGGGGACGCGCAGGCCAAGGTTGAATTGCACCGGCGGATTGCGTTTCCCGCGGCCTGCCTCGTGTTCGCTCTGCTCGGCGTGCCCGTGGGTATCCGGCCGAAGCGCGGAGGGCGGGCGTCCGGCTTCGTGATGACCCTGCTGATGGTCAGCGGGTACTACCTGCTCTTTGTCACCGGCGCAGGGCTGGCGAAGCGAGGAGTGGTTCCGGCGGGGCTGGGCATGTGGGCGGCCAACCTGTTGACGGCGCTGTGCGGGCTGGCGCTCGTGCCCGGCATGGATCAAATCCAGAGCGAGCGGGGATGGATGGAGCGAATCAAGGACTGGTTCGGCCCGCGGGGGAAACGGCGGACGCGGGGATCGAGAAGGCTGGCGCCCGGTGGATTGGCCCGTCCCGGCGGATTGGCTGTCGTACGGCCCGGGCACCTGCCGGGGCCACGGGCCGCCCGCGGCTATGCATTTCCGTTGCTGATGGATCTCTACCTCCTGCGCTCGTTTTTCTTCTACACGGCGCTGTTCCTGGCGGCCTTCATTTTCATCTTCCACTCGTTCACCTTCTTCGAGCTGCTGGAAGACATCGGGAAGCACCACATCGGCGCGGGGATTGTGTTGCAGTATTTCGCATTCCTGACGCCTTACATGTTCTACGAGTTGGTGCCGGTGGCGGCGCTCATCGGCGTGCTGGTGACGCTCGGGGTGCTATCGAAAAACAACGAAGTGACGGCTTTCAAGGCCTGCGGCGTCAGCCTGTACCGGCTGTCGCTTCCGCTGCTGCTGGCGGGAGTGGCGCTCGCGGCGCTGATGTTCTCGCTGGACGACACGATCCTGCCCACCTGCAATCAGCGCCAGGACGCGCTGCGCAACCAAATCAAAGGGCATCCGGCGCAGACGTTCTTCCAGCCCCGCCGGCAGTGGATCTTTGGCGAAGGCAACCGGCTGTACAACTACGATTATTTCGACCCGCAACGCCGTGAGTTTGCCGGGCTGAGTATTTTCGAGCTGGACCCAGCGACCTTCCAATTGATCAAGCGCGGCTTTTTTACGCGCGCCAAGTACGAGGAAGGCCTGAACGGATGGGTGCTGGAGAACGGGTGGGTCCGCACCTTCGAGGGGGGACGGGTGGCGTCCTACCTGCCCTACCGCGTGACCGAACTGCCGGAGTTTACCGAGGCGCCGTCGTACTTCAACCGCGAAGTGCGCGCCTATACCCAAATGAGCTGGGCGGAGCTGGGCGAATACATCCGCGAGCTGCACCAGGCGGGGTTCGACGTCTCGCGCCTGTCGGTTCAATGGCACAAGAAGTTCGCGTACCCGATCATCGTGCCCATCATCATGCTGCTGGCAATTCCGTTTGCGTTTCTCGTCGGGACCCGCGGAGCGGTCGGAGGGCTCGCTCTCGGCGTGGGGATCGGCGTGGTGTACTGGGCCGCATCGGCACTCGCCGAGGCAATCGGCGTGGCCGGACAACTTCCGCCTCTGCTCGCCGGCTGGGGTCCGGCGATCGTATTTGGTTTTACGGGGATGTACTTCTTCCTGCGGATGAGGACGTAAGAGACCCTCCATCAATAAGTTCGAACAATCTAATGTAACAGTTGAGATTTGTGGCGAGGGCCATCCGGGACTTTGAATGACACTCCCAGCCCAGTTGTTGACCGGAAAATTTTCCGGTCAGCAACGGGCCCTGAGCCACAGCCCGGCTAGCGCTTCCTCTTTTTCGAGTGCTTTTCTTCGATCACGGCTTGGGCGGCCGCTAGCCGCGCGATGGGAACCATGAATGGCGACGCGCTGACGTAGTCCATGCCCACGCGGTGACAGAACTTGACGGATTCGGGTTCGCCTCCGTGCTCGCCGCAGATTCCGACTTCCAGCTTTGGCCGGACCTTGCGGCCGCGCTGGATGCCCCACTCGATCAGCATCCCGACGCCGTGGATATCGAGCACCTGGAACGGGTCGCTCTTGAAGATGCCCGCCTTTTTTTCGTCCACGTAGTCGGGGAGGAAGCGGCCGGCATCGTCGCGGGAGAGGCCCATGGTGGTCTGCGTCAGGTCGTTGGTGCCGAAGGAGAAAAATTCGGCGACCTCGGCGATTTCGTCCGCGAGCAGAGCGGCGCGAGGCAGTTCGATCATCGTGCCGACCAGATAGTGAAGTTTTACTTTTTCTTTCTTGATGATCTCCTCGGCCACACGGCGGGTGGCCTGCTCCAGAATGCGCATCTCCTTCTTGTCCAGCGTGAGGGGATGCATGATTTCGGGATGGACCTTGATGCCTTCGCGCTGGCAGGCGATGGCGGCTTCAATGATGGCCCGGACCTGCATCTCGAGAATTTCAGGATAGGTGATGGCCAGGCGGCAGCCGCGGTGGCCGAGCATGGGATTGGCTTCGTGGAGCTGCGCCACGCGGCGGGCGATGTAGTCCGCGCTCACGCCCAGGTCGCGGGCCAGCTCTTCCTGTTTGTTCCGGTCGTGCGGCACAAACTCATGCAGTGGCGGATCCACCAGGCGGATGACCACGGGCAGCCCGGCCATGGCTTTGAAGATGCCGATGAAATCCTGGCGCTGGAACGGCAGGAGGCGCGCGAGCGCTTTCTTCCGCTTCTCGGGGTCCTCCGCAATGATCATTTCCTGGATGGCGCGCTGGCGCTCGATGCTCTTCTCCGGGTTGTCGAAGTCCTTGAAGAACATGTGCTCGGTGCGGACCAGGCCGATGCCCTCAGCGCCCATCTCGCGGGCCTTGCGGGCATCCTGGGGCGTATCGGCATTGGCGCGAACGCCGATCTTGCGAATCTTGTCGCACCAGGAGAGCAGCGTTTCGTAAGCGGGAGGCGTCTGCGGCCGCGTGAGTTTCAACTGGCCCTCGTAGACGGCGCCTTCGTTTCCGTCGATGGTGATCCAGTCGCCTTGGCGGACGACGCGCCCATTCGCGTGGAACAGCTTCTGTCCGTAATCGATGTCGAGCGCCTCGCACCCCACCACGCAGCACTTGCCCCAGCCGCGCGCAACCACGGCGGCGTGCGACGTCTTCCCGCCGGTCGCGGTCAGGATGCCCTGGGCGACTGCCATGCCGCCGACGTCTTCAGGGCTGGTCTCGCGGCGGACAAGGATCACCTTCTTGCCGTTCTGCGCCATCGCCTCGGCTTCCTGCGCGCTGAACACGGCCTGCCCTACCGCGGCGCCGGGAACGGCATTGACGCCCGTGGCGAGGCGGCCTTTGGCGAGACTGGCGCGCGGAACATCCGGATCCAGAATGGGATAGAAAAGCCGTTCGATGTCTTCGCCCTTGATGCGTTCAATGGCTTCCTCTTTGGATATCAAGTGTTCCTTTACCATGTCCACGGCGATGTTGAAGGTGGCGGCGGGGGCGCGCTTGCCCGTGCGGGTCTGGAGGATGTACAGCTTCCCTTCTTCGACGGTGAATTCGATGTCCTGCATGTCGCGGTAATGCTTCTCGAGGTTGCCGCGGACGCGTTCGAGCTGGGCGTAAAGCGAGGGCATGAGCTTGCGCATCTCGTCGAGATGCATCACCGGGCGGATGCCGGCCACCACGTCTTCCCCCTGCGCGTTGAGCAGAAAATCGCCGAAGAAGATTTTTTCGCCGGAGGAAGGGTCGCGGGTGAAGCACACTCCGGTGCCGGAGTCGTCGCCCTTGTTGCCAAAGACCATCTGGACGACGTTCACGGCGGTGCCCAGCAGCCCGGTGATCTTTTCGACCTCGCGATATTTGACGGCCTTCTCTCCCATCCAGGAGCCGAACACGGCGCCGATGGCGCCCCACAGTTGTTCGTTGGGATCCTGGGGAAAATCCCTGCCCGTGCGTTCGCGAAAGAATTTCTTGTAGGCGCCGACCAGTTCCTGCCAGCCCGCGGCATTCACGTCCGTATCGAGCTTGGCGCCCTGATGCTTTTTCATCTCGCGCAGGCGCTCTTCGAGATCCTCCTTGGGCAGGCCGATCACCACGGTGGAATACATCTGCACAAAGCGGCGATAGCCGTCCCAGGCAAACCGGTCGTTCTTGGTGCGAGTGGCAAGGCCCTGAACGGAGCGGTCGTTGAGGCCGAGATTGAGGATGGTCTCCATCATTCCGGGCATGGAGCGCGCGGAGCCGGAACGCACGGAGACGAGAAGCGGGTCGGAGGGATCGCCGAGTTTCTTGCCCGTGACTTTCTCGAGGCGGGCCAGGTGCGCGGCGACTTCCTTGTCCAGCCCGCGGGGATATTTCTTTCCGTGCTTGAAAAACTGGTCGCAAGCCTCCGTGGAGATGGTGAAGCCGGCGGGAACGGGAAGGCCGATGCGCGTCATTTCATGCAGACCTGCGCCCTTGCCGCCGAGGAGATCTTTCTGATCGCCGCGGCCTTCCGCCTTGCCCGCACCGAAGAAGTAGACGTATTTCATGGAACCTCGCAGTTATGCGTTGATTTGTAATCCGGCTGCAGGGGTTGAATCCCCGTCAAAATCGCATCGCGTGGCAGCGGGCGAAACCTGAACACGCGCGCCGGGATGAAAACCAGACCAAGCCCCGCCTGAACGCTCCAGCGATGTCGGCGCGCCGACAAGATTGTATCGCAGGACGAGGAAGAGTTTCTCGCGAAGACGCGTGGAAGAAACAAAATCGCAACCGCGCGCTCTCCCGCTGGATTAAGTATCGCCTCAAGTTTTCGCTGGCGACGAACCCTCGATCACAATTTCTGAAAAATCCGCGATCGTGGAAAACTCCCGCAGCAAATTCCGCAGCAACGCAAGCCGGTTCGCGCGGACCGCAGCGTCCTCCGCCATCACCAGCACCTTGTCGAAAAATCGGTCGACCGCAGGACGCAGCGCGGCGATGCGTGCAAGCGCAGGCTCGTACTGGTGCGCCTGCTTGAGCTGGCTGGCCGCGCGCGCCGTCTCCTGCGCGGCGGAGTGCAGTGCCCGTTCCTCCTCCGCGGCAAATAGAGACGGGTCCGGCGCGTCCGGAATGGACTCCTTCGCTGCCGACTTTTCCAGGATATTGCGGATGCGCTTGAACGCCGCGGCAAGCGGCGGAAAGTTTCCCGTCGGCCGGACGCGATGGAGCGCTTCGAGTCGGTCGGCAAGGTCTACCAGATCATCCCAGCCGGCGGCCATGGCGGCTTTCACTTCGTCGAGTGCATATCCGCGGCGCTCGGAGAAGTAGAAGCGGGCACGGTCGGAGAGAAATTCGGACACCTGCTGCTCGAGCGTTGCCGGCCGGCGGACCGACGGATTGACGGCAGCGAGAGCGCCCGCGGCCGCGCGAACCGACGCGCCCAAAGAGAGCCTCACGCGCCGCTCGACGCCGATGCGCACGATACCGGCAGCCGCGCGCCGAAGCGCGAAAGGATCGCTCGAGCCGGATGGGATTTTCCCGGCCGCGAAGCAAGCCGTCAGCGCGTCGAGTTTATCGGCCAGCGCGAGCACACATCCGGCCAGGTTGCGCGGCAGTTCGTCGTCGAGGCCGGCGGGACGATAGTGGTCGTAGATGGCATCCGCCACGACGCCGGATTCGCCCTGGGCGCGCGCGTAGAGACCGCCGACCACGCCCTGCAACTCCGTGAACTCGCGAACCATTTCGGTGACCAGATCGCATTTGCAAAGCGAGGCGGCGCGATCGATCACTTCAAGTTTTAGTTCAGCGTGAGCGGCGGCGCTCTCAGGGACGGAAACTTTCAGCTCGCGGAGGAGATGCCGCATGCGTTTGACCTTCAGGCCGTAGGAACCGAGCGTGGCTTCGTAAGTGACCGCGTCGAGTTTCGGCAGATTGTCGGCGAGCCGACATTTCTGCTGGTCCGCATCCCAGAAAAACTTCGCATCCGCAAAACGCGCGCGCAGCACCCGCTCGTGCCCCTGGCGCATCTTCCCTGCCCTGTCGCGGTCCGAATTGATCACGGCGAGAAAATGGGGAGCGAGCCCGCCCGAATTGTTCTCCACGGCAAAATATTTCTGGTGGTCCCGCATCACGGTAATCAGGATTTCCTGCGGCAGCGTGAGAAACTCCGGATGGAAGCCGCCCAGGATGACGGACGGATATTCGTTGAGATAGGTCACACGGCCGAGCAGTTCGGGATCGGAGTGGACGACCACTCCGTGTTTTGCGGCGATGGCGGAAAGCTCGCGTTCGATTTTCTGGCGCCGCTCGGCCGGATCCACGAGCACGAAGTTGCGCCGCAGCAACGCGCGATAGCCCTGGGAGTCGCTCACCCTGATGGAGCGTTTTCCGAGTGTGCGGTGTCCTTCGGTGCGGTCCGAACTCCTGATTCCGGCAAATTCGAAGGAAACCACCTTGCCCCCGAGGAGGGCGAGAATCCAGCGCACGGGACGAATGAACCGCGGATGGCCCGGGGCAGGCCACGTCATCGTCTTCGGCCATGGAATCTGCGATAGAGCCCGCGGCAGGATTTCCGCGAGGACGGCTCCAGCCGGCCGGCCAAGGATCGTCTGTCGGGCGGCGACGAATTCCCCCTTCGGGAGCGATACGACATAAAGATCTTTCACCGCGACGCCCTTGCTCGCGGCAAACCCTTCGGCCGCGCGTGTGGGATTTCCGGCGGCGTCATACGCGGCGGATTTCGCGGGGCCGGTGAGCTCGCGGACAACGTCCGGCTGCTTAAGCAGCAGTGAGGGAACGCTGACGGTGATGCGACGCGGACCGCCGAAGCAGGAAATAGAGGTGGAGGACAAGAGCGAAGACTCGCGGAGAAGCGCCTCGAGCGATGCTTGAAGATGGGCGCATGCCGGCTCAATCATCCATGCGGGGATTTCTTCGCAGCCAAGTTCGAAAAGGAATTCGGCGGAGCGAGGGACTGAAGGCCGGCTGGAAGCTGGCGCTGCCTTGCGCTTCATGCGGGCACCTGCGCGGAACGAAGGCGGTTCTGTTCGACATACGCGGCGGCCACCCGGCAGGAGAGCGCGCGGACGCGGGCGATCAGCGCGGCGCGTTCCGTCACGGAAATCACGCCGCGGGAGTCGAGCAGGTTAAACAAGTGCGAGCATTTCAGGCAGAAGTCGTAGGCGGCAAGGACGGGATACCGCGGACGTTCGGCTTCGGCTGTTTTGTCGTATCCGTCGAGCAGCGATTTGGCCTCGGCTTCCGAGAGGTCAAACATTTGCCGCGTCCTCCCCGGATCGGCGTAGTCGAAACTGTAGGCGGAGAACTGCTGCTCCTCCGGCCAGCGCACGCGGCGGTAGAGCACGTCGACGGACCAGCGCATGTCGAACACGTTGTCCACGCCCTGCAGGAACGCGCCGATGCGTTCGAGCCCGTAGGTCAGCTCCACCGAAACGGGGTCGAGGTCGAGTCCTCCGCACTGTTGGAAATAAGTGAACTGCGTGATTTCCAGACCGTCGAGAAGCACCTGCCACCCGATTCCCCACGCACCGAGCGTCGGAGATTCCCAGTTGTCTTCCTCAAACCGGACATCGTGTTCACGCAAGGGAATGCCGATGGCGGCGAGCGAGGCGAGATAGAGTTCCTGCGCATCGGGGGGAGAGGGTTTAAGGATTACTTGAAGCTGCTGGTGTTTATAGAGCCGATTGGGGTTCTCGCCGTAGCGGCCATCGGCAGGACGCCGGCTGGGCTGCACGTAGGCCACGCGACAGGGTTCGGGACCGAGAACGCGAAGAAACGTTTCGGGATGCATCGTCCCGGCGCCTACCTCGACGTCGTAGGGCTGCTGGATCAAGCAGCCGCGTGCGGCCCAGAAAGTTTGGAGCGTGGCGATCAGGTCCTGGAGCGTGGCAGGCGCGCGGCTCATCGCGTCTCCTCGTAGAGGGGACGGGAGACCAGACGGCGCTCAATGTGGTGCTCGATCATATCGAGAAAGTATGCCTCGAATTCGGGAGAGATGCGGGGCGAATTTGCATCGGCGGCGAGGTCGCTGAGAGGAGCGGCGAGAATGCGCCGCGCGGCGGCCACCGAATCGCGCGAGAGGCTGCGCATTCCCGGATGGTCGAAATCAGGCAGCCAGCCGGCCAGCCGCAAGGTCCACACGAGGAAGTAGCCGAGCGCAAGTTCGGGACGCCGGCTATGGCGCAGCCCGCGGAGCACATGCAGGAGAAGCCGGAAGGCGGCATCCTGAGGCTCGCGCTCGGGCAGGACGGCCTCGGTGATTTCCGCGGCGACGGCAAGAGCGAGCCCGGAGCGATAGTCCTGCTGCAGGTCGAGAAATGATTCGAGGATTTCGCATTGGCCGATGCGGACCAGGTCGCGCGTTTCGCGCTCGTAGAACCAGACGCGAAGGTAGGTATACGGCTCCAGCGCGGCCCCAAAGCGGCTCTTGGGTCTGCGGGCGCCCTGGGCCACTCCGCGGAGGCGTCCGTGGTCGCGCGTGAGAAGCGAAACCAGCCGGTCGGCGTCGCCGAGCGGGTACGTGCGGAGAACGATGGCTTCGGAATCGTGGAGCGGCATGGAAGGAATTCGTTTTGGTATCACAGGAACCGGGAGAGAGCAAACCTTGGAGAATCCGAATCGGAGTGGCATAGAGACGGCAGAGCGGCACAGCAATCTAGTTAACAATAAGTGGAGCGCCCTCTTCCATCCGGTTCCTCGCTGCCAGGAGCGGCCATCGAAGAGTCGCTGCGCCACAGTCCCCGCCGCGATACAGTAGGGGAGCGGCCCTATGGGAGAACTTCCAGAAACGGTTGATGTGGTGGGCGTGGGCATCAACGCCACGGACACCATCATTCGCCTGCCCCGCTTCCCCGAGTTCAATTCGAAGGTGGAAATCCTCAGTGTGGACGTGCAGCCCGGCGGGCAGGTGGCCAGCGCGATGGTGGCCTGCCAGCGGTGGGGGCTGAAGACGAGGTACGTGGGGAAAGTGGGCGAAGACGATGCGGGCCGCATGCAGGTGAACACATTCGCGCGCGAGGGCGTAGCGGCGGAGGTGATTGTGGCCGCGGGCGCGTCCAGTCAGATGGCCTTCATCCTGGTTGACGAAGACTCCGGCGAACGCACGATTCTGTGGAAGCGCGACGCGGACGTGGCCCTCCGGCCCGAGGATTTGCGGCCGGAGTGGATCACGCAGTCGCGCGCGCTGCACGTGGACGGGCACGATACCGGCGCGGCTGCCACGGCCGCTCGCTGGGCCCGGCTGGCCGGCATACCGGTGAGCGCAGACCTGGACACGGTTTACCCGGGCGTGGAGGCGCTGCTGCCGAACGTGGATTACATGATCACGTCGCGCCAGTTTCCGGAGCGGATTACGGGAGAATCGGACCTGCGCAATTCCCTGGTCTCACTGATGAAGCGGTACCACTGCCGGCTGGCGGCGGCCACTCTGGGGGCTGAGGGTGTGCTGGCCTGGGACGGCCAGGAATTTGCCTACAGCCCTGCGTTTGAAGTAAACGTGCGCGACACCACCGGGGCGGGCGACATCTTCCATGGCGCGTTCCTCTATGCGATGTTTCAGGGATGGGACCTCGAGCGGCAACTGGAGTTCTGCTCCTCGGCCGCCGCGCTGAATTGCACGGCTTCCGGCGCCCGCGGAAAGATTGCCCCGATCTCCGAGATCGAGGAACTGATCCGGACGGGGAGGCGCTTGGAGTCGGCCTTCCCGCCGGGAGCGCTGAAACTCAAGTAAGGCGAACGCCTAGACGCAGAACATGACCAAATGATTCCGCTGAAGGACAGAAACCCGAGTTTTACGACGCCCGTGGTCAACGTGGCGCTGATCGTGGCGAATACGGCCGCGTTCCTCTATGAACTGACGCTGCCGACCCGCGCCGAGCAGGCCTTCTTTATGATGCATGCGCTGGTGCCGGCCCGCGTGGAGTATCTGCTGACGGGCCCGCACGTCCATCTCCAGGCGGCCGCGCTTCCGTTCCTGACGAGCATGTTTCTGCACGGTGGCTGGCTGCACCTCATCGGGAACATGTGGTTCCTCTGGGTGTTCGGCGACAACGTGGAGGACAGGCTGGGACACTTCAGCTACCTGTGCTTCTACCTGTTTTGCGGATTCGGGTCGGGCCTGGCGCACGTCCTAATGAACCTGGGATCGAACGTCCCGTCGCTGGGAGCCAGCGGGGCCATTAGCGGAGTGCTGGGGGCATACATTGTGCTGTATCCGCGGGCCCGCGTGCTGACGCTCATTCCCCTGATTGTGTTCTGGTTTACGGTGGAAATGCCCGCCTTCCTCCTGCTCGGGTACTGGTTCCTCATTCAATTTTTCGCCGGCATCAGCTCGGCCGGAAATACGGCCGGCGGCGGCGTGGCCTACTGGGCGCACATCGGGGGATTCGTGATTGGCGTGGCCATGATCAAGATCTGGCCGGCTCGGCCCCAACGGCCTCGGTATTACTCGGCAGCGTATTAGGTGACAGCGGCGAATCGAGCCTACAAGTAAACCAGGTGGTGGCAGTTCGGGGACGGGTCGGAGAAGGCGTTCGCGCGTTCGGCGAGCGCATCCAGAATTTCCAGCCCATGACGAGCGAGGATGGGAAGGGCGCACACGGTGCGCTCCTGCAGCTCGTGGTGCGGGGCGAGCGCCTCGCACAGGATGCGCTCGTGGCGGTCCAGCAGCTCCACACGGCGGTCGGCGGCGCGGCCAGCGCGCGTACGAAGTTTTTCGAGTTGGTAGAGGATCTTGCTTTCCGATACGTCCAGTGCGCCGGAAAGCGTGGGATCGAGTTTGCGAAGAGGTTTGCGGATGCGGGTCAGGTAGCGGCGAAGATTGCGCTCACCGAGCGTCATCTGGCGGGAAAGTGCCCGGGGAACGGATTCGCGCTCCAGACGCCGGCGCAGGTGCTGGCGGCCGCGCAGCACGTCGCGGAGGGAGAGGCCGTACTTGCGCAGGAGGCGGACGACGTGGGGCTCCAGGAGAGTGAATCCCGAGCGCGGCAGCACGGCCGGCATGCGGCCGAGCAGTCGGCGATAGACCACTTCCGATTGCGCGAAGTAAGCCAGCTCCGCCGGGCCGACGATGCACGCCGCGGTGGGCAGCAGCGTGTCCTGCACCACGGGACGCAGCAGCGCGCTCGGAGAGAGGTCGCTCGGGGCGCGCGCCGAGAGCGCGAGCAGGTCGTCCAGCGAAAATGTGCGTCCCCCCGCCTGGAACGATGAATTCCGCGTGCGCAGCGGAATCCGCCGGCCCTCCAGTTTGACGAACAGGAGCGTGGCGGTTTCGGCCACCTTCACCTGGGCGTGAAACCCGGCATGCTCCAGCTCCTTCCCACGGCGGACGAGGGCGGAAATGAGCGCGGAATTTTCGCGCAAAGCGTTCTGCATCACGGGCGCGGCGAGTGCGGCGACGGCTGGGTCGTGGGGATCGAGCAGGATGAGCCCGCGGCCGGCGAACAGGCGCGCGAGCAATTTGCCGAACGCGGAGGCGTAAGTGTCCCCCGGAGTGTACGCGGCGCGAAGGGCCGAGAGGATTGCCTCCGCGGAGGGGCCGTCGATACCAGCGCTGGCCGCATCGAGCGCGGCTTCAACGGCTGGACCCAGTGGAATTTCTCCGACTGGCCGGCCGAGGTCATCCTCGGAGTGGGAAAGTTCGATGCGCTCCAGCCCGGCGCGCCCGGGCCAGTCTGCGTGGTCCACTTCGGCGAGGTCGTGATCCTCGCTGGCGATCCAGAATACTGGGACGGCGTCAATCCCGTGCGCGGTCAGGTCGGCCGCCGCGCGAATTGCGGTGAGCGCTTTGTAGAGCGTGTAGGCCGGCCCGGAAAAAAGGCCCGTCTGCTGTCCGGTGACCACGGCTACGGCGCCTGCCGAGAGCCGATCGAGATTTCGTGAGGCCGATGCGTCGCTGCCGAGTCGCTGGTTGAGCGGGCGCAAGGCGGCGACGAGCGCGTCGCGGGCCACTGTTCCCTTCCCTGACTCGGCAGCCGCCGCGCGCGCCCCCTCCAGCGTCGGCGGATGATGGAAGTAGGATCCGACCCGGCCGAAATCATCGAAATAGGAAGTGGCCAGACGGCTCAGGTGGGGAACGTCCCGGGGCGCGAGACACTCGAAGCGCATCGCGAGCATGGTACCACCGGGCGCAGCGGTAAGGGACGGCATGACGGAGATTCGATTCC
>DATKNR010000141.1:0-23730 GCA_035541255.1 Patescibacteria group bacterium
CGTGGGCCTCGAAGCGTACGAGCACTCCCTGAAGATCGATGCGGAAGACGCCTCGCGCGTCCGCGTGCATCACGATGACGACGGCCCGACGTTTGCCGCCGAAGAAGACCGCGCCCGCCGCAAGAAGGCCTGGGAGGAAGCCCAGAAAGTGCGCGCCATTTACGAAGAAATGGTGCTGAAGAAGACTCCGGAGTCGCTGGTGCAGATTGGCGGCCCGACGCACGGCATCGCTCCCGCACCGGCCCCGGCCGCGAAGAAGGCTGCGGCAGGCGAACTCGTCGCCGGCGACTAATTTCAACCCTGAACGATCTTCCGAGCCCCGGGCGGCCGCCGCTGCCTGGGGCTTTTCATTTCCGCAGTTCTCACCAGCCCGCCCGCTGTAGCGCAGGACGGTAGCCTTGCACTGCAGACGGCAGGAAAATTCTGCTTGACATATTCTCATATAGGAATGTATTCTCCCGACATGCCGCGAGCCGCCACAACCTCCGACGCCTTCAACGCCGTGGCCGAGCCGCGCCGCCGGGAGATTCTGAATCTGCTGGCGCTCAGAGAACGGCCGGTGGGCGAACTGGTGGCCGAGATGGGACTCGAGCAGCCATCCGTATCCAAGCATCTGCGCGTGCTGCGCGACACGGGCCTGGTTCACGTGCGCCGGGAAGGCCGGCAGAAGTTCTACCGGACGAATGCGGAAGCCATCCGGCCGCTGCACGAGTGGACGGAAACCTTCGAGCGCTTCTGGCGGCAGCAGTTGCTGCGCATCAAGGAACGGGCCGAAGAAAAATCCAAACTCAATTGAAGCATTCCAAACCAGGAGGAACCATGATTGCGACCGCACAGAGCATCGAAGAACTTTCGCTGAACATCACGCAGGAGATTCACGTGAAGGCGCCGATTGCGACGACCTTCGCGGCGCTGCTCGAGGAATTGGGGCCGGGCTTTGCGAATATGGAAGGCCAGTCCATGATGGCGAAAATCGAGCCGTGGCCCGGCGGGCGCTGGTACCGGGACCTGGGCGAGAACAACGGCCACTTCTGGGGAGTGGTGCAGGCCATCAAGAAGCCCACGCTGCTCGAAATCACGGGGCCGCTGATGATGTCGTATGCGGTGGTGAACAACGTGCAGTACCGGCTAAGCGAAGTGTCTGGCGGGACGCTGATCAAGTTCCATCACAAGGCGTTCGGACAGATTCCGCAGGACCACCGGGACGGCATGCCCAAGGGTTGGACGACGATTATGGAACGCGCTCGCGCCCGCGCGGAAGCAGGCGGCAAGAAGTAAGCCGGCCGAGCGGCGCAGATCATCCACGGAACGTTCTGGAACGCGCACGGGGCCGGGCTTCCGGCCTTCGCGCCCTCTCTGCTACACTGGATTAGCATTCAGGATTTCTGCGGAGAGAAGAGCCGTGCCGATCTACGAATACTTCTGCGAGAACTGCGAGACCACATACGAACGCCTGGTGCGTTCCAGTTCCGAGCGGATTGAATGCCCGAAGTGCGGCAGTGGCCGGAAGAAGCTTCAGTTCTCCACGTTCAGCGCACACAACGGATCGGGCTCCGGCAGTTCCGCGGCGTCCAGTTCGCCGAGCGCCGCAAGTTCGTGCGCGTGCACGCCGCGCTCCTGCGGCTGCCACTGACCCGCAACCAGCTCCCCTGCCCCCAACGTTCAGGATTGCGCAGAGCGGACAGGGAGCTTTGCCGCCTCCCAGGCGGCGATTCCCCCGGCAATTTCCGAAACGGGACTGAACCCGCCGCCTTGCAGCATGCTGGCGGCGATGGAGGAGCGGTACCCGCCCGCGCAGTAGACGACGAGCGGCCGGTCTTTCGGCAGCGACTTCATACCTTCGGCCAGGCGGTTGAGCGGGATGTGGAGGCTGCCTTCGATGTGTTTCTGTTCGCGCTCGCGCGGCGCGCGCACATCCACCACAAGCGGAGACCCGGCCGAGGCGAGTCGTTCCGCGGCGAATTGCGGGCTCAGGCGTTCGGTGGACTCCGTGAGCGCCGGCCGCGATTCGAGGCTCCGCAATCCGTTCTCCAGATAACCGGCCACGTGGTCGAAGCCGATGCGTCCCAGGCGGACGGCTGATTCGCGCTCGCGGCCGGGATCCGCGATGATGACGATGGGATGGGCGCGATCGAGCAGAGTGCCCGCCCACGTGGCGTACTGGCCGCCGAGACCGATGTTCATGCTGCCGCGCAGGTGCGCCGCGCCGAACTCGTCGGGATCGCGCGTGTCCACAATTTGCGCGCCGGCGGCCTGCAGCTCGAGCACCGCGTCCAGCCCAAGCGGATTCAGCCCCCGTTCGAGCGCCTGGTCGAGAGTGGGGCGTTCTTCGCTGTTCAGAACGGCGTCGTAAGTGAAATACGAGGGGGCATCCGGCTGGTCCGCCGTGACCACCTGGAGGAAGGCTTCCTTGCTCATGGGCTGAAGCGCGTAGTTGACGCGGCGCTGCTCGCCCAGCGTGGATACCGTCTCTTTGCTGAGCGCCTTTCCGCAGAGGGAGCCGGCGCCGTGCGCGGGGTAGACCAGGCTTTCGTCCGGCAGCTTCAAGAGCTTCCCGTGAAGCGAATCGAAAAGCATGCCGCCGAGCTCCGTGGCCGACCACCCGAGCGCCGCGCGCAGGTCGGGCCGGCCCACATCGCCGATGAAGAGCGTGTCGCCGGTGAGCACGGCGTGAGGCCGGTCGGTTGCGGCGTTGAGGTCGTAGACGAGGATGGAAATGGACTCCGGGGTGTGGCCGGGAGTCTCGAGGATTTTCAGACGCACGCGCCCGAATTCCACCGATTCGCCGTCGCGGAGCGGAGTGAACGCGTATCCCGCTTTGGCGGCGGCGCCCAGATAAATCGTCGCGCCCGCGCGGTCGCGCAGCTCCAGATGACCGGCCAGGAAATCGGCATGGAAATGAGTCAGGAATACGTGCCGGATTTTAAGCCCGTGTTCAGCGGCGAAGGCCAGGTACTGGTCGATGTCCCGCTGCGGGTCCACGACGGCGGCGGTGCCGGTCTGTTCGTCGCCAATCAGATACGACGCATGCGCCAGACACGACAGGTAGAATTGCTTGAAGATCATCGCTGCCCTCCAGACTCCGCGAATCGCAATGCAGCGCCCGCCAGAAACCTGTTTCCTGGGGAGTCTTGCCCCGGTGACGTGGGTTCCGCGCGGTGTGTAGCTTACACCCACGCCCTTCACGTCAACGCGGGCAACTGCCTTCAGCTCCGGGGCTCGCCGCCGCGAACCAACATCTGGAACTGGGGTTCCTCGTGAAGGCAGACGAGATCTGCATCGCGGGACATCCAGTCGAAGTTGTGGTAACCGTGCGCGATGGCCTGCTGAAGAGTGGCCAGGGCTTCCGGTTTACGCCCGAGGCATGCATAGGCGCACGCGGCGTTATAGAGGATCGTCGAGTCGTTGGGACGCAGGGCGACGGCCTTTTCCAGCTCCTTTATCGCGCGTTCCGCATTTCCGAGCTGGGCGGAGACGGAAGCGAGCAGGATCCGGGCGCGCACGTCTTCCGGAACCATATCGAGCTGCTGCTCGAGCACGCGGCTGTGAAGCTCAAGCAGCTCTTTGTGTTCTTTTGCCAGGCCCAGATTTTCCATCGCGTTGTAGAGCGGGATATAGAGGTTATAGTCGTCGCCATTGGCCCGCACGGCGCGTTCCGCAATCGCGGCGGCGTCCTGGAAACGGCCGGACTCGAAAAAAGTCCTGGCCAGGACGTTGTAGGCGCCGGGGCAAGCGGGATCGCGTTCAATGGCAATGCGCGCGTACTCGATGGCCTCCGCGTACTTCTTTTCTGCATAATAAAGCAGGCCCCTGGCAACGAGCACTTCGGGCCGCTGCGGATCCAGCTTCAGGGCCTGCTCGCAGGCCGCGAGTCCCTTTTCGAGCCAGCGCGAATTCCGTTCATGCCAGAAGTAAACCATGACGCATGCGTACGACATGCCCGCATAGGCCAGCGCAAACTTCGGATCGAGCAGTATGGCCATGTCGAACATTTGCATGGCGAATTCCAGATCGGGACGCGTTTCCCGCCGGGCGTAACTCCGTCCCCGAAGATACGCGTCGTAGGCCTGGGTGTTCTCGGTGGGCTTGCGGGCGATCGCTTTCTCTTCCTGAGGAGACAGAGTGACGCGAAGAGCCTGTGTGATACTGCGGGCAATCTCGTCCTGGACCTCGAAAACGTCTTTCAACTCGCGGTCAAACCGGTCCGCCCAGGCGGAATGTCCCGTCTGCGCCTCCACGAGCTGTGCGGTGATCCGCAGCCGGCTGCCGGCGCGGCGAAGGCTGCCGCTGAGGATGTGAGTGGCTCCCAGTTCGCGCCCCACCTGAGGACCCGTGACCGCCTTGTCGCGGTAGGCGAGCACTGCGGCGCGCGGGAAGACGCGCAGCTCCTTGATCTTGGAGAGCTCGGTGATCACATCTTCGGTCATTCCGTCGCGAAAATACTCGTCTTCCTTGCCGCCACTCAGATTTTCGAAGTAAAGAACCGCGACGGACTTTTGTGCGGCGGGCGCCGCGGCCATCGCCGGCGTGCCCGCACCGCTCTTCCCCGCCGCCGACCGCGCTGAGGAATCCCGGTCGCGCTTGAGCCGCTTCAGATCCGACTGCAATTCGGCTGCGGTCTGATAGCGAAGATTGCGGTCCTTCTCCAGCGCCTTGTTGAGGATGCGCTCGAACTCCGCGGGCAGGTCGGGATTCAGGCGTGCCGGGGCCATGGGCACCGCGTCCAGAATAGCCTTGTAGATGACGCCGGAACTTTCTCCACGGAACGGGAGCTGGCCCGTGGCCATCTCGTAGAGCACAACGCCGAAGGAAAATAGATCCGTGCGTGCGTCCAGATCTTTGGCCTTCACCTGTTCGGGAGACATGTAGGCCACGGTTCCCACCGTGCTGCCGGGACTGGTGAGCTGCTCGGCACCCACTCCCTGGGTGGCCATGGTCTCGCCGTTGTCGGCAGCAGGTCTTGCCGAATCTACCTTGGCCAGGCCAAAGTCGAGGATCTTAGCGTGTCCACGCTCCGTAATGAAAATGTTGGCAGGCTTGATATCGCGGTGAACGATTCCTTTGGAGTGCGCGGCCTCGAGAGCGTCGGCGATCTCGATGGCCACCTCCTGCAAGACTTCCCACTCCACCGGCTTTCCGGAAATGATGTGCTTTAGCGTTTTTCCTTCCAAATACTCCATGGCGATAAAGGCGCGCGACTTCTCCTCGCCAATGTCGTGAATGGTGCAAATATTGGGATGATTAAGCGCGGAAGCGGCGCGGGCTTCGCGGCGGAATCGCTCGAGCGCCTGCGCGTCGCGGGCCATGTCTTCCGGCAGAAATTTCAGCGCGACGAAGCGGCCGAGGCGCGTGTCTTCCGCCTTGTACACCACACCCATCCCGCCTCCGCCGAGCTTTTCCAGGATACGGTAGTGGGAAATCGTCTGGCCGAGAATGGATTGAGGATCGGGCACGCGCGCGAAATCTTAATTGGCCCTTCGGGGCAAGTCAACGTGAGGGCGGACGGCCATTGCGCTACTTCGGCGCCGCCATCAGGAAGACGAATCCGTCCACGTCGTAGTGGACCTTGCCCTCTCCAGCGGAAACCGGCGGAACGCGTCCCGCGCGCACCTTACTGATTGCCTCGGCCAGCCTGGGCAGTTGCGAGGGCTCGGCCACCGGTATGTTGTGGGCGGTGAAGAGGTCGTGAAGCATCGGGGCCAAAGCGGCGATCCGCTCCACGGAATGGACGTAGGCGTCCAGATCCGTTTCCGGCCGATAGAGCCAGATGGGCGCCGGATAATACGTGTCTCCGGTGAAGAGCAGCCCGTTCTTGCGGTCGAGGAGGCAGATTGCGTCCGGCGTGTGCCCTGGAGTCGCAATCACCTGGAGGACGCGGCCGGCGAGATCCACCGTGTCGCCGTCGTGCATCCAGCGAGTGATGTGCCACGGACGCGTGGCATATGCGCCCGGATCGAATCCCGGCGGCCACTGTCCGCAGAGGGAGCCCGGAGCCAGTTCGGCCTGCGCGTCCTGGCGTGATCCTCTTGCATCCGTCCGCGTGAATTGGGTGTCCATTCCGTAGATTTCGCTGAATTGCCAGTTGCCGCCCACATGATCGTTGTGCGTGTGCGAATTCATCACCACAACCGGCAGCGGCGTGAGCGATTCGACCACGCGCTTGATGTCACCGATGCCCATGCCGGTGTCGAACAGCAGCGCGCGTTTCCCGCCCAGGATGAGATAGGAGATTACTTCTTCGAATTGATGCGGCTCGTAAATCGCGAACACGCCCGGCGCCACGCGATAGACCTCAAACCAAGGATCGGGCGAGGCGATGCGTTCGAGATGCTTGTATTGCTGGCGGGGGAGTTGCCGGCACCAGTCGGGTGTGAGCGAGTTGCTAATCGATTGCGCGCAAGCGCCGGGCACAAGAAGAACCGCCGCGGCAAACGAAATTGCAAGAACGATTCGAATCCCTGCACGATGGATGCGCATGAACGACGGATTATAGCCGGAATCGCGCCCGCCCCGGGCGGGCCCGCTTGCGCGGGAACCGAGGATCCGCTATCTCCTCCGTGGAGGCGCCAGATGCGCGACGTGAATCATCGATTTGTGGAGACGAACGGGATCCGCATGCACATTGCCGAATGCGGCTCGGGTCCCCTGGTGATTTTATGCCACGGGTTCCCGGAGTCCTGGTATTCCTGGCGCCACCAGTTGCAGGCGCTCGCGGAGGCGGGTTTCCACGCCGTGGCTCCCGATATGCGCGGCTACGGCCAGACGGATTGCCCGCCTTCCATCGAACAATACACGCTGCTGCACCTGGTGGGGGACGTGGTTGGCCTCCTGGACGCACTGGGCGCCGACACCGCGGTGATTGCCGGCCACGATTGGGGCGCGCCGGTGGCATGGCATTGTGCGCTCCTGCGGCCCGATCGCTTCCGCGGCGTCGCCGGCCTGAGCGTGCCGTTCATTCCCAGGCTTCCCGTTCGGCCGACTCAATTCATGCCGCAGAGCGATGACGCGCAGTTCTACCAGCTCTATTTTCAATCTCCGGGAATCGCCGAGGCGGAACTGGAACGTGACGTCCGCCGGACGATCCGCAGCATTCTCTATTCAGCGTCCGGGGATGCTCCTGCCTCCGAGCACAACGCCGCGGCGGACGGACAGGTGGGAATGGTGCCTCGGCAAGGCGGCTTCCTTTCGCGGCTCGTCAATCCCCCCGCGCTTCCCGAATGGCTCACCGAAGCGGACGTGGAGTTCTATACGGCAGAATTTACGCGCACGGGATTTCGTGGCGGCCTGAACTGGTATCGCAACATTGACCGCAACTGGGAACTGCTGGCGGCCATGGCCGGTGCACGAGTCACAGTGCCGGCGCTCTATGTGGCCGGCGACAGGGATCTCGTGGTGCATTTCCCCGGCATGAGCCACCTCATCGCCGGCCTCCCGCACTTTGTGCCGCAGCTTCGAGGCAGCGTGATGCTGCCGGGTTGCGGCCACTGGACGCAGCAGGAGCGGGTCCGCGAGGTCAACACAGCCGTGATCGATTTTCTGCGGAGTTTGTAAGTCCGCGAGCGCGATTATGAACCAGGCCGGGTCGCTCGTTTCGCGCGAGGTCGCCCGTTCCCGGAACTAAGGCCGCTACCGGCCCCACACCTCGCTCGCAACTTCAACGCACAAACGCAACTTGGCGAACTGGTCCTCTTCTCCCACGCGGTTGCCTTCGCTCGAGCTGGCGAAGCCGCACTGCGGGCTGATGCAGAGCTGGTCGAGGGCAATGAATTTGGAGGCTTCCTCGATGCGCCGCTTGAGCACTTCTTTCGATTCGAGCTGCGGGAGCTTGCTGGAAACCAGGCCGAGCACGACCGACTTGTTCTTCGGAACAAAGCGGAGCGGCTCGAAGTTCCCGGCACGCGCCGTCTCGTATTCCAGGAAGTACGAGTCGACGTTTATTTTATTGAACAGGGCGTCGGCAACGGGATCATAGCCTCCCTCGCCGAACCAGCCGCTCTGGTTGTTGCCGCGGCACAAGTGCATGGCCAAGTGCATTCCGGCGGGCCGGCCGGCAAACGCGCGCTTGTAGATCTCCGGATACAGCACGGTCAGCGCGTGCATCGCATCGTCGCCGCGGGCTTTCATCATCCCCTGGAAGCGCGGGTCGCACAGCGTGGCCATGGGCGGGTCATCCACCTGCAGGTAGCGGCAGCCGGCATCGTAGAGCGACTTCATCTCCTTCTGGTACGCGTCCACGACGTCGGACCAGAACAGATCCATGTCCGGATACGCGCTCTTGCAGATGGCATTGCTTCCGCAGGTGAAATGCACAATGATCGGAGAAGGAATGGTGACTTTCGGCGTTCCTTTAGTGACGGACTGCAGAAAGCGGAAGTGGTCGGCGTATATCGGCTGCTTCCAGTGCATGCGCGCAACCACCTGAGTCCACGGGACCGGAATCTTCCGTCCCTCGTGGTCCACGAAGTAGGCGGCTGTGTTTTCCATGCGGACTTCCACGCCGCCGAGCCCGCGAACATAGAAATCGGTATAGAAATCCTCCCTGCGGAATTCGCCATCGGTGATGGAACGCAGCCCGGCCTGTTCCTGCTGTGCCACCACACGCCGGATCTCCGCATCCTCCACGGCGCGCAGTTCCGCGGGCGAAATCTGCCCGGCCTTCCACTGCTGCCTGGCCTTCTTAAGCGCGGGAGGACGGAGGAAACTGCCCACCTGGTCGGCGCGAAACGGCGGATTGTGCGGAGCGGCGGACGTCATGGGCGTAACTTCTATCACGGAACTGCCACTGTAGAAAGTGACAGGGGACGCCCGCAGTCCGCGTCCGGATACTGTGCGGACGGCGCCTAGGGGGTCGGGGCGCCCGCAATCGATTCCGGATGTCGCTGCTTCAACCAGTCGGGACCCGATGCAAAGTCCCAGCGGTACCGGATTCCCCGAAGCTGCAGCAATTTACGGGCCCCTGCCGGACGGAGGAGACCATGGAGACTACGAAGCGTTGCCGGATGGGACTCCAGGCACGAAGGTATTCCACGCGGGCCATTGGTCTGGCCGTCTTGCCGGTCTTCCTCTGGGCGGTCGCCTCGTTCGCGCAGAGCGCGACTCCGGCGCAGGTGCGTCCGAAAATCGGACTCGTGCTGGAGGGAGGCGGGGCGCTCGGCCTGGCGCACATCGGCGTGATCCAATGGCTGGAGGAGCACCACATCCCCGCGGCCTACGTGGCCGGCACCAGCATGGGCGGACTGGTGGGCGGCATGTATGCCACCGGACATTCGCCGCAGGAAATGCGCGACCTGATTAAGTCCATCGACTGGAACGCCGTAATCGGCGGGCGCACACCCTACCAGGACTATTCCTTCCGGCGCAAAGAGGACCACCAACAGTACCCGAACTCGCTGGAATTCGGCTTGCGCAAGGGAGTGCGATTCCCTGCCGGATTCAACTCCGGCCAGCAGGTAGGACTGATCTTCGACCGCATCGCGGTTCCCTACTCCGGCGTGTCGAACTTCGATCATCTTCCGATTCCGTTTGCATGCGTGGGCACCGACCTCGTGTCGGGCAAATCATTCATCTTCCGCCAGGGCTCGCTCGCGTCGGCGCTGCGCTCCACCATGTCTCTTCCCGGAGTGTTTTCGCCGGTCCGCTCCGACGATCGGGTATTCGCGGACGGCGCACTGTTGGACAACCTGCCGGTGGATGTGGCCCAGCAAATGGGTGCGCAGGTGACGCTGGCCGTTCACCTGCAGGTGAAGGAGATGAGTCCGGATGAGCACCTGTCGAGCGTCGGTGTGCTCGGCCGGTCGGTGAGCGTGATGATCGCCGCCAACGAGCTGCGCAGCATGGAGAAGGCCGACCTGTTGCTCACGGTTCCCCTGGCCGATTTTACGGCGCTCGACTACGACAAAGCAGACGCGCTGATCAAACGCGGTTACGAGGCCGCGGCCGCGAAGGCCACGATGCTCTCCACACTGAGTGTGGACGATGCGACCTGGAACGCCTACGTCCAGCAGCGCAACGCGCGCCGCCTGACCACCCTGCCGGCGCCTCAATTCGTGGAAGTGGTCGGCGCGCCGCCTCCCATCGTCGAAAAAGTCCAGAGGCAGCTCTCCGTGGAGCTTGGCAAGCCGCTCGACATTCCCGTTCTCGACCAGCAACTGATGCGGCTCACGGGAATCGGCCGCTACTCCAACGCCGGCTATCGCATGATCGAGAAGGACGGACAAACGGGCCTGGAAATCGTGCTCATTGAAAAATCCTATGCGCCTCCCACGGTGAATCCCATCATCGTGGTGGACGGCTCGGATTACCACGACGTGCACTTCGCCATGGGAGCGAGGATCACGCTGTACGACCTGGGCGGATTCGGGCGCGAACTGCGCAATGATGTCGTGATTGGAGCCGAATACGCGCTCACTTCTGAGTATTACGTGCCCTTTCACCAGACGAGCAGCTGGTTCGTTGCTCCCCGCGTCCGCCTGGATTCGCAGTTATTCGACGCGTACAGCGGCGAAAACTTCGTCGCGCAATACACCAAGCGGCATCTGGGGGGCGGCCTGGATTTCGGACACGAGTTTGGGAGCCTGGCTGAGGTTCGTGTGGGCTACGAGGCCTACGACCTCAATTTCAATCTGCTCATCGGCAATCCCAATGAGCTGCCCGGGGGCGGAGGACTGGTGGGCGACACGCGCTTCCGCTTCGTCCTCAACAATGTGGACGACCCCGTGATCCCGCGGCAGGGCCAGTACATGGAGTTCAGCAGCGACTGGTACAACGAGTTTCCGCATGCCCCAGCCCAGTTCGGCACCGCCAGCGGCCGCGCGTCCTACTTTCAGCGAATCAACGATCCCTCCACGGTGTACTTCACCGTCGCGGGCGGCACATCGTTTGGGTACACGCACACCGGAATTCCGCAATTTTCGCTCGGCGGGTCCTCCATCGGGCTGCCTGCCTATGGAACGAACGAATTGCTCACGAACCAGTACATCCTCGGAACGGTTGGATATATCCGGCGGCTCATCCCGCTTCCCGCGTTTCTCGGCAACGGCATTTACCTCGTCATGAACGCGCAGGGCGGCCGGGTCTACGACTTGCCGCCTTCGGCCTTCCCGATGGCTCCGGCGCTTTCGTCCCACTACCCGATTTCCGGCACCGGAGGGATTGTCGTGAATACGATCTTTGGACCATTCCTGGTGGGCGGCGCCGTGGGCGATACAGGCCATCACAAGTTCTTTTTCCAGCTGGGCAAGATCTTTTAGGGATGTCCGGTCACGGGCGGCAGGCTGCGGTGACACCTGCTGCGCGAACCGCATACGAACTCCATGGGATCGAACACAGTCCGGGAAGGGATCGGGCTTCAAGTGGTGCGCGCGATTGCCGCCGGACTGGCCTGGCTCGTTGCGGGAGTCCTCGCGGCTTGGAGCACCGCGGCACTCTGGTTCGACGTGCGTGCCGGAGGCTGGGTGCGCGATCTGGCCGTCGCACTCTACGCAGTTCTTCTCCTCGCCATTCTGTTTGTCGTGCGAAGGCGATGGGCGCGACCGTTGCTCTGGGCTGTTTGTTTTCTCGGCGTCCTCGTCTGGTGGCTCCAGCTCAAGCCCTCGAACACCGGTGATTGGCAGGCCGATGTATCCCGCACGGCCTGGGCCGACGTGCATGGCGATCAAGTGGTGATTCACAACGTGCGGAACTGCGACTATCGCGCGGAGCTTGACTACACGTGCGCGTGGGAAACGCGCAGCTACGACCTGGCCCAGTTGCGCGGAGCCGACCTCTACATCGTCTATTGGGGCTCTCCGTGGATCGCCCACACGATCATGAGCTTCCAGTTCGGGCCGAAGGATCACATCGCCTTCTCCATCGAGACGCGAAAGAAAGTCGGCCAGGTCTATTCCGCGATTGAAGGCTTCTTCCGGCAGTACGAGCTGATTTACATCGCGGCCGATGAGCGCGACGTGGTCCGCCTGCGCACGAATTACCGCCAGGACGAGGATGTATATCTCTATCACCTCGCCGCCAGCCCGGCGCGGGCGCGCGCGCGCTTCCTGGAATATCTCACGCGGCTCAACCAGCTTCACGAGCGGCCTGAGTGGTACAACGCGCTCACGCGGAATTGCACCACCAGCTTCTTTGAACAGAGAAAGGTGACCGACGGTTCTATGCCGCTGTCCGACGCGCGAAATTGGCGGGTCCTGCTGAACGGCAAACTCGATGAATTGCTCTATCGCAGCGGCGTTTTTGCGGCGAAACTTCCCTTCCAGGAACTGAAGGAGCGCGCGTACATCAACCCGGTGGCCCGCGCTTCCGGCAATGATCCGGACTTCTCGACTCGAATTCGGGAAGGTCGCCCCGGATTCGATCTGTCGGTCCCTCCTCCGGCATCTCGGTAGCCGCTGGTCCAGAGGCCCGCCCTCCACTTCCAGGCGAAATTGCCCCGCCTGCCGGGCGTGCCGCGCGAGATTCCTCAACGCCTCCTTTTCCCGGCTACAATAGTCGATTCCAGGAGGCCCCATGCCACGCGCTGCCGCCATCTTCACACCAGAAATCTTCCGGTTCTTCCGCCAGCTCAGAAAAAACAACCACAAGCCGTGGATGGATGCGAACCGGAAGCGATACGAACAGCACGTAGTGGCCCCGTTTCGCGCGCTGCTCGAAGCGCTGACGTCCGACGCGCTCAGGCTCGATCCCAGCTTTGATCTCACCGGACTGACTGGCGTCAATTTCTCGCGAATCAATCGCGATATACGCTTCCGTCCGGACACGCCTCCCTATCACACGCACTATTACCTCATGCTCGTGGGGCAGGGCAGCAAGGGCCGGTCGGCCGGCCAGCTCTACGCCGGCATCAGCGCAGACACAGTGACCGCGGGATTCCGCATCTACGGCGGGCCGAAGAACGAGGGCGCACTCGCGAAGCTTGCCGCGCCTCGGGCGGAAAAACACGCCGCCTGGCTGCGCCGGCAGAAGCAGCGTCTCGGCAGGAAATACGAAAGCTACTGGTACGCGATGCAAAAACGCGACTGGGTGCGAACGGAAGGCTGGCCGCTTACACCGGAGGAATGGAAGAAGATAGGCGGGTGGGTGATCCGCCGGGCGATGAAGCCTTCCGCCGCCACGAGCCCGCAATTCCCCGCGGAGCTGATGCGCGTGTTCCGCGATCTCTACCCGCTCTATGCCTTCACATCACAGGTAAATTGGAAGCCGTAGGGCCGCGCTGCAGGCTGCGGGGGTGCGACGGGAATCAGAAGTTCTCTTCGGGCAATTCCTCGTCTTTTTTCAGCGTGCGCGTGCGGAAAGTGATGCGGATGCCCCGCTCCTTTGCGCCCGCCAGCACCGCTCGGCGGATTTCCGGCGGCAATTGCTCCGGCGGAAACACGCCCGCCTCCTCGCGCGGAAAGTGCTTTACAAACAGCGTGGTCATCGTAGCGGTGCCCCAGGCGATGGGCGACCGGTGGAACCCCTGGCGGCGGATCTGATATAGCGACGGCACGGCCACATCCCAGCGAAGCAAAGTGGGCTGGTCGTCTTTCACGCCGCGCACCACCACGGCCGCTGCAAATCGCGCATTGGCCAGACGCCCGCGGCGCACCAGCCGCGTGATGCCGCGCGGCGTGGGCGTGGCGGGGAATCGCGCGAGAGAGAGGCCGCGTGACCGCGAGAGTTTTCCCTGGCGGTACCAGCGGCGCAGCATTTCCATTTCACCGCCGCCGATTTTCACGTCCATTTCCCGCATCGGAATCACATGCGGCAGCGTGGCCACCTCGTCCTGCGCCGCAAGATACACGGGCACCTCGCCGATGGGCGGTGCAAACCGGAACTTCTCGCGTTCGCTGAATCGCTTCGCCAGGTGGAACCGCCCGTCGCGGTAGACTCGCGGCCGGGAAGTAGCCTCATCGAACGAGACTTCCGGCGACCACTGCGACACCGGGTCGTCGCTTTCCGTCTCTTCGAACAGCCGGATGTGCACCGTGTGAACCTCGTCCAGCAATTCATCCGCGCGGCGCACCAGCAAATTCGTAAGACCCGGCGCGATTCCGGAATTGATCACCGCCGCGCGGTGTTTCGCCTCGAACCGCGTTCTGTAGCGCAATTGCTCCGAACGGAACGGATGCCGCGTCAGGTGCGCGGCCATGTCCAGATAATGCGCCTTCAGGCGCAGCGCCGCGCGAAGGATGATTTCGTTGTAGACGGCGGGCGACGCGTTCACCAGCAGCTGGCAGCCGCGCGCGGCGCGCACAATGGCCCACAGATTGCGCGCGTTCACCTCGGCGATAGCAATCTCGCTGCCCTTCCGGAAAAACCGCCGCGCCCGCTCCGGGTTGCGGTCCCCGCACGAGACTTCGTGGCCTTGGCGTTCCAGCAGTTGCGCGAGCAGGGATCCGGTGGCCCCGGCCCCCAGAACGAAGATGCGCATTTCCCCGGCAATCTATCACAGGAACGCGGCGCCGCAGTACCCGGCGCTATTGACCGCGGCGGATAACCTGTGCCACGGTACTCAGACGGACGGATTTTGCCCGCCGTTCCGGCTCTCCCGTGGACCTCCGTCGCCCAATTGCCCGGACCCGGGCAGTTAGTCGCGCTGCTCGCCGTCTGCCGGCGGCACTTGCGGCTCTGCTCGCGCTCTTGTTGCCTGCCGGCCAGCCGCTCGCCGCGCGGCAGAATGGACATGCCCGAACGCCGGTGATCGGGCAGATCCGCGTGACGGGAAATCACAGGTTTTCCACGAAGAAGATTATTGCCGCAAGCGGACTTCGTTCCGGCGCGCCTGCCAGGCAGCGCGATCTGGAACAGGCGGCCTCGCGGCTGGCTCAGTCGGGGGCTTTCAGCGACGTCAGTTACCAGTACCGCGCCCGCGGCAAAACCTGGGACGCGATCCTTCAGGTGGTGGAGGTGCAGCAGTTCGCCCCCTGCATCTTCGACAACTTCGTGTGGTTCAGCGACGCCGAACTGACGGCGGCCATTGAGCGCGCCTTCCCACTGTTTGATGGCTCCATGGCGGAAAGCCGGGGAATGCAGGAGGCCGTCACCGCGGCCGCAAACAGTTTTCTGAGCGCACACGGGATTCGAGGTTCGACGGCCATCCGGCCTGTTTTCGATCTGAGTCACAACCTGATCGGATTCCTGCTGCATGTGGACGGGGTGCCGATGCCACTGAAAGACGTTCAGGTGGAGGGCGGACCACTGGACGCGGCAGCGATCCGCGAAGTGGCCCACGGCATCCTGTCGTACGATTATTCGCGGCACACAGCCGAATATTGGGCGCAGACGGCACTCACGGAGGAGTATCAGGATGAAGGCTACCTCCAGCCGCATTTCTCCGGACCGGTGGTGGCCTTCGCCGATCCCACGGGCAAAGACGTCTCCCAGGGCGTAGTCGCGAAGTTCCTTGCCACGCCAGGCCTGCGCTACCACTGGGGCGGGGTGAGCTGGATGGGTGACGAAACCCTGAGCGCGGAGCAGCTCACACGATTGATGGTGCTTTCCACCGGAGACATTGCGGGACGGAAAGAGACCCTTGCAGGGTGGGACGCTGTGCGGCAGGCGTTCGGCCGGCAGGGCTATCTTACGGCCGACGTCGCGGCAACGCCCGTATTCGATGACCATGCCGCCACGGTGCATTACAACGCGCAAATCACGAAGGGCCCGCAATTCACCATGGGCGAGTTGGTGGTGGACGACCCATCGCCCGAGGTGGTGAAAGCAGTCAACGCCGCCTGGAAAATAAGACGGGGTGAGGTCTATACCACCGACGCGGAAAAGGAATCGAGACAGAGGATTCTCCAGGCACAATCGCGGATGCGGCGCGCCGATAAGCGCCTGGCGTTTCACCGCTCGCTGAATACGGCCGCGCACACCGTAAGCGTGCTGGTGAAATTTGAGTGACGCCGCTGCGCCGGTCGCAAACGCTTCCCTTCCCGTAAGCGGAAGGTACCCCGTTGCCATGGCTCCCCAGCCATCGTAAAATGCCGGTGTTCCTCCGACCCCTCTGGCCTGTGGGAGTTCCCTCCTATGGCCGCTGGGGCGGTGTCCCGTAGTCTCCCGCGATGCGGGTGAGACGGGGCCGAGGGTGAGGGCGGAAACGCCTTCGCCTCCCGTGCTTGGAAAGGAGAACGCGCAGGAGCGTTCCCCCCGCGGGGAATCGCCGCCGGCGCTCACTGGGCTCGACCCGCCAGTTGTCTCCTCTCCCCGCACCGCTGGAATCCAAAAGGGCATGCCGCTACACGACAAATTCGGCCGCCGCATGACGGACGTACGCATTTCCGTCACGGACCGGTGCAATTTCCGGTGCGTCTATTGCCGCTCGGCGGACCCGGAGAATTACCGGCCCGAGGACGAACTGCTCACCTGGGAAGAACTGGTGCGTGTGGCGCGCGTGCTGCACGGACTGGGGCTGGAAAAGGTGCGCGTCACCGGCGGCGAGCCCATGGTGCGTCCCGGCGTCATCGAGTTCATCTCCCGCCTGCGTGACATCGGTTTCCATGACCTCTCCATGACCACCAACGGCCAGTTGCTGGCGGAGAGCTGCGACCGGCTCGTGGAGGCCGGGCTGCATCGCATCAACATCAGCCTGGACTCGCTCGACGCGGAGAAATTCAAGCGCGTCACCCGCACGCGAAAATTTCAGAGCGTGATGGATGGCATCCATGCGGCCCAGGCCAGCCGGCTGAGCCCGGTGAAGGTCAACGCCGTGCTCGTCCGCGGGCTGAACGACGACGAAGTGGAAGCCTTTGCCGAACTGGCCAGGCGCACCGGCATCGTCATGCGATTCATCGAGTTCATGCCCCTGGACGCGGATCGGCACTGGTCCCGCGACGTGGTGGTTTCGGCAGCCGAGGTGCGCCGCCGCATCGAGGCGCGCTGGCCGCTCGTCCAGATTCCCCACGCCGCAAGCGAGACGGCGCGGAAATATCGGTTCGCGGACGGCGCTCCCGGCGAAATCGGCCTGATTTCTCCGGTCACGGAGCCGTTCTGCGGCCACTGCTCACGTATCCGCATCACCGCGGACGGGAAGCTGCGCACCTGTCTGTTCAGCCAGAATGATCACGACCTGCGTCCCTTCCTCCGCAACGGCGCGAGTGACCGGGACCTCGAGAATTTCATCAAAGAGAGGGTGAACGAAAAGGAGCAGGGACACCGGATCAACGAACCCGACTTTGTCCCGCCCTCTCGCACCATGGTGTTTATCGGGGGCTAGGGGGTGTTCCGGGCGCCGGAATGGGTGGCCGCGTCGGATGTGCTGGAATATCGACTGCCTTCGCGAGAGAATAGGGTCAGGCCTCCAGGGATACCCGCAGATATGCAACAACTGGTCGAACTCGGAAGGATTGCGGCACAGCCACAGCCGGACACCGTGCGTGTCCCGGAGATGGAGAAGGGTGTCGGCTGCGACTTCTCGAGCTACCTGCTCGTGCCGGATACCTCGCTCGATGACCGCATCGGCGCCGCCGTAGACCGGCTCGGTTCCGACCTGGTGATCCTGGGCCATCACTACCAGCGCGACGAGGTGATCCGTTTCGCGCGCTTCCGCGGGGATTCCCTGAAGCTGGCGCAGCAGGCCGCCGGCTGCGACGCAAAATACATCGTTTTCTGCGGCGTCCACTTTATGGCGGAGAGCGCGGACGTGCTGCGCAGGCCGGGCCAGGTGGTCATCCTGCCCGATCTGAATGCCGGCTGTTCCATGGCGGACATGGCGGAAATCGGCCAGGTGGAAACCTGCTGGGACGAACTGGAGGCCATCGGCGGCCTGAACGTCGTTCCGGTCACCTACATGAATTCCACCGCCGCCATCAAAGCGTTTACCGGCCAGCATAACGGTTCCGTGGTCACCAGCTCGAACGCCGCCCGCGTGCTCGAGTGGGCCTTCACGCAGGGCCAGCGTGTGCTGTTCCTTCCCGACGAGCACCTCGGGCGAAATACCGCCTATGGCATGGGCATCCCGCTCAACGAGATGGTCGTCTGGGACCCGGCGCAGGAGATGGGCGGAAACACGGAAGAGGCCATCCGACGCGCGAAAATGATCCTCTGGAAGGGCTATTGCTCGGTCCATCAGCGCTTTCTCCCGCAGCATGT
The DNA here is from genome assembly GCA_035541255.1 of Patescibacteria group bacterium. Lineage (GTDB taxonomy): Bacteria > Acidobacteriota > Terriglobia > Acidiferrales > UBA7541 > JOPF136. The sequence continues at coordinate 18,061 of DATKNR010000141.1, forward strand.
GGACCGCGTGCGCGCCGAACATCCCGGCATCCGCGTGATCGTCCATCCGGAATGCAGCTTCGAGGTCGTTCGAAAGGCGGACGATACGGGCTCGACCGAGGGCATCATCAAGAAAGTTACTGCCTCCCCTCCCGGTTCTTCCTGGGCCATCGGCACGGAAATTCATCTGGTGAACCGTCTGGCTAAAACGCTCACCGACCGCACCGTCATCTCGCTCGATCCCCACGTGTGCGTCTGCTCCACCATGTTCCGCATCACTCCGCACCATCTGCTGTGGGCCCTCGAGAGTCTCGTGGAGGGCAACGTGGTGAACCGCATCAGCGTGCCTGAAGACCAGCGTCGCTGGGCGCGCGTGGCGCTCGACCGGATGCTCGGGCTCGGATAGCCCCGACCCATGGCTGAAGAGTTCCGTCATTTCACGCTTACCGAAGCCGAACGAACCCGAGTGGAAGTGGAACCCATCCTCATCGAAGCGATGGAGGGCCGTCGCGCGCTCGCCGAAGTGGAGGAAAGCCTCGGCGCCATTGCCCGGCGCATCGGCATGCTCGGCGGTTCACTCGTCTCGCAGTCGGAGGTAGGGGACCTGCGCACGCGATACAACGAGATCGGCACGAAGCTGCAGCACGCGCTGGAAACGATTCAGGCCACCGGCTGCCTGGTGAAGGATCTCGAGATGGGCCTGCTCGATTTTCCCGCCATCCTGAACGACGAGGAAGTGCTGCTCTGCTGGCGGCTGGGCGAAGACCGCATCCGCTTCTACCATGGACCGCACGAGGGCTTCGCGGGGCGAAGACCTCTCGACCCGCACGATACCGGCGGGGGCACCACGCGCATCCAGTAGCGGCGACGATGTGCCGCTGGCCGCGCCATTTTCCGGCACCGCCCATGACGTACGAAAGGGTTTCCCGATGACCTCGACTGCCGGCAACCGGCTGAGCCACTCCGCCAGCGCCTACCTGCGCTCCGCCGAGCACCAGCCGGTGGACTGGCACGAATGGGGCGAGGAAGCGTTTGCCCGCGCCCGCGCGGAGGACAAACCCATCCTGCTCGACATCGGCGCCGTGTGGTGCCACTGGTGCCACGTGATTGACCGCGAAAGCTACGAAAACCCCGAAATCGCCGCGCTCATCAACCAGCTCTACATCCCCGTGAAAGTGGACCGCGACGAACGTCCCGACGTGGACGCGCGATACCAGGCCGCCATCAGCGCCATCTCCGGGCAGGGCGGCTGGCCGCTCACCGGATTTCTCACTCCCGACGGCCGCCCGTTTTTCGGCGGCACTTACTTCCCTCCCGAGGACGCCATGGGCCGCCCGGGATTTCGCCGCATCCTCTCCGCCGTTGCCGAGGCATATCGCGAGCGCCGCGCGGACGTAGACCGCTCCGCGCAGACTCTGGCCGATGCCGTGGCCCAGGCCGAAACGTTTCGCGAGGGCCGCGGCTCGCTTTCCTCGCGACTGATCGACGAAATGGAAGACGGCGTGGTCCGTCAGTTCGACATCCGCAACGGCGGGTTCGGCCGCGCGCCCAAATTTCCCCATCCCGCGGCCATCGATTTCCTGTGCGAGCGATTCCAGGCCACCGGCCATCGCCACCTTCTCGCCGTGGTCGAAACCACGCTGATGAAAATGGCGCGCGGCGGCGTGTACGACCAGATTGGCGGCGGCTTCCATCGTTACTCCGTGGACGAGCGCTGGTGCGTGCCCCATTTCGAAAAAATGAGTTACGACAACGCGCCGATGCTGGCGAACTATCTGCGCGCGTGGCAGATCACCGGCGATCCCGAATTCCGGGCATTGTTCCGCCGCACTGCCGAAGGCATCATCCGCTGGACGGGCGAGGTGCTTTCCGAGCCGCCCTCGCGTGGCGGCTTCTACGCCAGCCAGGATGCCGATATCTCGCTGGACGACGACGGCGACTATTTCACCTGGACGCAGGAAGAGGTACGCGCTGCGCTGGCGCCCGATGAAGCCCTGGTTATCGAGCTCTATTACGACGTGGAGCCCGCCGGTGAAATGCACCACAACCCGGCGAAAAATGTTCTGTGGGTCGACCGCGACTTGAAGGAAATGGCCACGCGCATGAGCAAATCGGAGGCGGAGGTGGCGGAGATTCTCGCCGCTGCGCAGAAACATTTGCTCGAAGCGCGCGCGAAGCGTCCCACGCCCGCCATCGACCGCGCCATCTACACGGGGTGGAACGCGATGTATTGCTCCGCCTATCTGGAAGCGGCTCGCGTGCTCGGCCGCGAGGATTGCCGTGAATTCGCCTTGAAAACACTCGACCGGCTCCTGGCCGAGGCCTGGGATCCCGCTCGCGGCTTTGCGCATCGCGTCGGCCGCCCGCGCCTCGATGGTTCGCTCGACGATCAGGTGTATGCCGCCGCCGCTCTGCTCGATGCCTTCGAGGCCACGCTGGATCGCCGCCGGTTCGACGCTGCCGTTCGTGCCATGGACCTCGCGATCGATCTCTATGGTGACGCGGAGGGCGGCGCCTTCTTCGACCGCTCGCGTTTGGCCGCTCCCATGGGCGGGCTTGAGGTTCGCCGCAAGCCTTTCCAGGATTCCCCGACGCCGTCCGGCAATTCCTGCGCGGCCACGGTGCTCACTCGCCTCTACGCGTACACCGGCGAACAGCGCTACCGCGACCGCGCCATGTCCACACTGGAAACTTTTGCCGGAGTCGCGCCTCAATACGGCCTGTTTGCTTCGAGCTTCGCTCTTGCGCTCGGAGTCTACCTCGCGGCCCCTGCGCAGGTTGTCGTGCTCGGTCCCGCGGGCGATGCACGAGCGGCGCAGCTCGAACAGGCGGCTCTCGCCGTCTTCCGCTTCGCGAAAGCCGTGCTCCGCGTCACGCCGGAGCATCTCGCCGCGGGCGTGCTCCCTCCGGCGCTCGCCGCCACCCTTCCGCACCTCTCTGCTGAGACCCCTCTGGCGCTCGTCTGTGCCGGCGGGGTATGCCAGCCGCCAACGGCAGATCCCAATGAGTTGAAGAAACTCCTCGCGCCTGCCGCGGCTTGATCCGCCGGGACCGGCTCCGCAATTTCTCAGTGATTCCTCTGCGTTCTCTGCGCCTCTGCGGTATTCTTTTCTTTCTTATTGCACTTCTCTATCGTCAGGAGCTTCGATGCTCAGAGCGCGTGACGCTGTCCTCTCGGTTCCGCAGATTCCACAACTCACTTCCGGCCGCTCCGGAATCTGCCTCGACCTCAACGAAAACACCGCCGGGCCGTCTCCACGGGTGCTCGCCAGACTGCGCAGCCTCACCGCGGCGGACATATCCCTCTATCCGGAGCGCGCTGCCGTCGAAGCAGTTGTCGCGAAGCATCTCGGTGTCGGTCCCCAAGAGGTGCTCCTGACCAACGGCGTGGACGAGGCCATCGTGCTGCTGTTCTCCACGTTTCTCGGTCCCGGCGACGATGCCCTCTACCCCGTCCCAACGTTTCCCATGTATCCCATCTGCGCCACCGCCGCGGGTGCGCGCACCGTGGGAATTGCCACCGACCGCGACTTCCGTTTTCCCGCCGCGGCACTGCGCGCCGCCATCTCGCCCCAGACGCGCCTGATCGCCGTCGCCAATCCGAATAACCCCACCGGTGCGCTCGCGCCGCGAAAGGAACTTCTCGCCATTCTCGAGGCCGCTCCACACTCCGCCGTGCTCGTGGATGAGGCTTACTACGAATTTTCCGGAGAGACGATGCTGGGCGAACTGCCGCGTTTCCCCAATCTCTTCGTGGCGCGCACATTCTCCAAAGCCTATGGTCTGGCCGCTCTTCGCGTCGGCTGCCTCGTCGGCGCGGCGGAACACATGGATGCAGTGCGCCGCCTGGCTCCGCCGTTTAGCGTGAACAGCGTGGCCCTCGCCTGCCTGCCCGAAGCACTCGCCGATCAGGACCACGTTTCCGCATGCGTCACCGCCGTGAAGCGCGAGCGAGCGCGACTCGATGCCGCCTTCTCCAAATACGGCATCCGCACCTGGCCCAGCCACGGCAATTTCGTCCTCGCCGATCTCGGCAAGTGGCACGCGGAGTTCACCGCAGAGCTGGCCAAGGACGGCATCCACGTCCGCGACCGTGGCGCCGATCCGGCCTGTGCCGGCTGCGTCCGCATCACCATCGGCACTTCTGCCGAGATGGACCGCTTCTATGCTGTACTGCCCGGAGTGCTGCAACGAACCGGCTGGCACGTCGCGGTGTAGCGCCAGGCTCTGGTCCGCGCTTGAGAGCGCCGCCTGGTCGTTGCGGCGGCGAACCCCCGATGCCATAATGCAAGCCTAGACTAGTGATTGTTTTCATTCCGCAGGGGGATTTCCCATGGCACTCCGTGATTCCTGGATAGAACAAAGATTGGCGGCGGCGGCCGGCGCCAACGGCTCCCGCAACGTCAGCCAGATGCACTACGCCCGTCAGGGCATTGTGACCGGCGAAATGGATTATGTGGCCCGGCGCGAACGCCTTTCGCCCGAACTTGTGCGCAGCGAGGTGGCTCGCGGCCGCGCCATCATCCCCGCCAATATCCATCACCGCAATCTCGAGCCCATGGGCATCGGCGTGGCCTTCAAATGCAAGATCAACGCCAACATCGGCAACTCCGCGGTCACTTCCAAGGTGGACGACGAGCTGCAAAAGCTGGCCAACGCCGTCAAGCTCGGCTCGGACACCGTGATGGACCTCTCCACCGGCGGGGATATCCCGCACATCCGCCGCGCCATCATTGACGCCTCGCCCGTTCCCGTCGGCACCGTGCCTATCTACGAAGCGCTCTCGCGCGTGAAGCGCGCCGAAGACCTCACCATCGGCGTGATGCTCGAAGTGATCGAAGAGCAGGCCGAGCAGGGCGTGGACTACATGACCATCCACGCCGGCGTGCTGCGCGAATTCCTGCCCATGGTGCGCAACCGCATCACGGGAATCGTCAGCCGCGGCGGCTCTCTGCTGGCCGTGTGGATGAGCCATCACAAGAAGGAAAATTTCCTTTACGAGAATTTCGACGCCATCTGCAAGATTTTCCGCAAGCACGACGTCAGCTTCTCGCTCGGCGATGGTCTGCGCCCGGGCTCGCTGGCCGATGCCAGCGACGAGGCTCAGTTCGCCGAATTGAAAGTCCTTGGCGAACTCACCAGCAAAGCCTGGGAGTACGACGTCCAGGTGATGATCGAAGGCCCCGGCCACATCCCCATGGACCAGATCGAGCTCCAGGTGAAGAAGGAAATGGAACTGTGCCACGAGGCGCCGTTCTACACGCTCGGGCCGCTCGTCACCGACATCGCTCCCGGCTACGACCACATCACCAGCGCCATCGGCGCGGCCATGATCGGCTGGCATGGCGCTTCCATGCTCTGCTACGTCACGCCGAAGGAACACCTCGGCCTGCCCAATGCGGAGGACGTGAAGCAGGGCGTCATCGCCTACAAGATTGCCGCGCACGCAGCGGACATCGCGCGCCACCGCCCCGGCGCACGCGAGCGCGACGACGCGCTCAGCTACGCCCGCTTCCTCTTCGACTGGGAGAAGCAGTTCGCCCTCTCGCTCGATCCGGAAACGGCGCGCGCCATGCATGACGAGACCTTGCCCGACGATTTTTACAAGGAAGCCAAGTTCTGCTCCATGTGCGGGCCGAAATTCTGCTCCATGAACCTCACCCAGGTGGCCGAAGCCAACGACGGCCTCAC
>DATKNR010000142.1:0-53953 GCA_035541255.1 Patescibacteria group bacterium
ATCATTTCCGGGCGCGCTGCAGGAGCGCGCGAAGCTTGGAGCGCGAGTCGAGGTCCATGTCGGCGATTTCAAAGGCGACATTTTCCGAGCGCGCGTCGCGGATGATCACCTTTGCCGGAAAGCTGCGCAAGCCCGTCTTGATGCGGATCGTTGCGGGCATGCCGGGAGGCACGCGCTCGGAGCAGGAACAAAGCCCGCCGCCGAGAGAGAGTTCGCGGATTCCTGCGTCGAGTTCGCCGTCGGCAGTGACGAGCGTAGCCTTGAGCTCTCGCGCGAGCTTCAATCGCGGGTAATAGCGCTGGCGCACCCCGGGGGCTTCCGAGGACCGGTCGAGCGGGAGGGGCTCTAGGTCGGCTACTTTGAAACCCGCGGACGACATGGCCTCCTTCGCCGCTTCGCGATCGATCTTGTAGAGAGACTGCGCGGCCACCACGCGGAGCTCCTCCGGCGTGTAGCGGCCCTGGTATTCCTCCGACTCCGCGAGTTTGCGCAGCAGCGGGACGGCAGCGGCAACGCGGAGCCGTCCGAGAGCTTCCAGTGCCTTCGCGCGCACGAACATGTTGCCGAACTTGGTGAGCTCGCCGCCGGCAATGCTGAGGAGCAGGGGGGAGGGTTCGGCGTCTTCCCCCATGCCGATTTCATCGATGGCCAGGGGAACCACGAGGGGATCGAAGACGTCAAGGAGTAGAGCGAGGAGCCGGCCACGGCTGGGCGAGCCGGCGGCGGCGATCTGACGCGCGACGGCATCGTGATAGACGCGGCTCCACTCGGGCAGGCGCGCGCGCAAATCTTCTCCGAGTGCAGCGGGATCAATACGGCTGAGCAGTCCGACGGTATTCACGGCGCTGGCGGGAGGACGGTGCCGGAAAATGCCCTGAAGCGCTTCCGCCGCGGGCGCGCCGAAATCCGTGGCCAGCGCCACCAATCGGTCGCGCTCTCGGCGGCGGGAACAGCGGCTGATGCGTCCGGCGATGTGCTCGGCGGTGGGAATAGGAAGCCGGCGCAGAAAGTCCATCAGTTCGCCGGGGACTTCCGGCATGCGCAGCGCTTCCTCCAGAAAATCGGGAATCCGGTTCTCCATGCCGATGCGGGCGTGGAGACTGGCGCACAATTGCTCGTTGCTCTTCTCGATGGTCTGGAGCGCCTGGACGACCTCCAGCGCGGCGCGATAGCGGCGGCGCGTGGCCGCCTCCTGGCCGAGCAGGACGAACGTGGAGCAAATCAATTTCTGGAGTTCGGGCTGGGTTTCGCGGAGGAGTTGCTCGCCCACCAGGCGGATGGCGGCAGGGAGTGTCCGACTCTCCGGACGCGGATAGAAGGCGGCAAGGTCCTTCAGTCCGACGGCCACGCGCTTGCGCGCATACTCCGATTCGCTCTGGATACACGAAACGTACTTCAGCAGGATCTGCTCGAGTTTTGCCGTCTCGCCGTGCTCGGCAAGGTGGTCGGCATACTGGCGGACGTGCCGCGAAGGAATCTGCCAGGCTTCATCGGACAGCAGGACGCCGAGTTTTGCGGGCTCCGGCATGCGCGACCAGAATTCCTGCTCAAGAACGTCGGGTGGCCGATTCAACTCGAAGCCGGCCTGCTTCAGTCGCTCTTCGTAGGTCCCAAGAGTCTCGCGGAGCTGGTCGATTTCCGTATTCATTCGATTGAGGACGTTGGCGACAGCATCCACCTCCGTGCTGCCGCTCTTGTACCGCTCCATGGCCAGCCGCACGGCAAGATGTTCCGCCATCTGGAGGAGGACGGGCGGCGGAGGCTCTTTGGGAGGAACCGCCTCGGCAAACTCCTTCAGTACGCGCTGGAGTACGACTTGACTGGTTTCGGGAATGCGGGAGAACTCCTCGCGCCAGTGTGACGGTGCGAGCGTTCCCTCATTGCCGCCCTCACGCGCCAGTTTAACGAGCAGGCGAATCGCTGTGGTGGTCTCCTCCTCATCCAGAGGAGGAGGGGAAGCAAATCCGCTGCTGGAGCCGCTTTCATTGACAGTGCCGGGGCCGCTACCGGATGCGGGCGTGGCGGTCGCCATTCCAGCAGCAGTAAGAATACCGAGCAGTTTGGCGGGGTCGTTCAGCAATCCTTCGACACGCGCGGTATCACCCCCGAACGATTCCGCCAGCAGCGTTGCCGCCATCCCTCCGGACACCGCGCCGCCGGAACCGGCACGGACGAAGCGGATTTCGTTGATGCGAATGCCGGACTTGGACTCGTCGCCGATGGCTTGTTTGAGCTTGCTCACGATCTGCCCCGGTTCGGAAGCGTTCTCCGCGAATACGCGCACGAAATGGAGGAACGATTCCGGATTGGATTGCGCCGTGAACGTGACGCTGGCGACATCCGCGGCAGCGAGGAGATACACGAAGCTCTGCTCGGCGGGCCCGATTTTCACCGGGTCGCCGTTGACGAGCAGACGTTTTTCCGTGACGGCAAATTCCAGGTTGCGGCCGTTGTTTTCCTTGAGTGCGGCCGCCAGCGAGTTCCAGGCGTCCATGGACTTGGAATTCGTCTGGACGTGCTCGGTGCCGTACATCTGGGCGGACTTGAGAAGGAGATTCCAGCTGCGAAGGAATTTGCCAACTGCGGAACTGGGCGGCAGCACCGTTGGCGCTGGACTCATGAATTATGACCTGGGTTTAGTAAACCACCAGAGGTGTGCGGCAGTAAAGAGGTGCGGGTTCCGGGATTGGCGAGGAGTTCACCCGCCCTTGAAGGGGGCGGCGTCAGCGAGCCGGCGGTGTCGTGGCAGGACCGGCGGAACGAGCAAACCGCAGATGGAGAAGTATGGTCACTGGCCCGTCTGCGGGCGCGTCATATTTTCGCAGACCCGAGTAATCGACCGATGTGGTTTGCCAGGGCAGGTAGGCTGGAGTTGTCGTAATCGCCTTTCCGGCACAGGTCCAGCCGGAGTAGTCCCGGGGACTAACGTAGGGGCTTGCAGGTTCGCAGTGCTCGTCTTCAGCCACCGTGGGCCAGTCTGAGTCGAGAACGATGCTGGGAAGGTCCGGAAACGCAGCGGCCTCGACGGTCGCGGAAAAAACGAGGTCGGAATGTTTCTGTAGATACTCGGCAAGAAATTCGACGCGCGGCGTGGCGAGGACGAAAGTTACCGTCTTTGCGGAGCGCAAGGTCTTCGGGTCTGTGTAAGTAGGCGCGTCATTCGCGCTGTTCCAGGCCGGCAGGATCCGCTCGCGCGTCACATGAACCACGGCGAGTTCGCCGGTGATTTCGAGGCGTCCGTCGTTGCGGATGCGAGCACCTGAGCTGCGGAAGGTCATGGCCGTATAACGCATGATGGGGGCGGTTACATCGTCCCGCAGCGTCCCATCGGGTGCCAGCAGCTGCGACCCGGCGCCGCCCGGAACCAGTGAGAACCTCAGTGCCGCCTCCTCCGGCTGTTTCGCTTCCAGGCGAACGATACCGCCGACCTGAGCCACACCGACGTTCACCATCACGCTGGTCTCAGATTGCCGTCCCATCCACAGGCTGGCGTAGGAGTGGCCGGCATCAATCGTGGTGGGGATGGCCTGGCCCGCGGCGCAAAGGGAGCACGCCACTGTCACCGCCAGCGCGAGCCGCGCACATGGATTGCGATACATGTCTCAGCCGCTGATCCCGCACGCCGGAAGTGGCGCCCACCGGCGCGCCATGTTCCAACCCTACACGTAGTGAGATGCAGTTGCTCGGACCGAGGATTTTAACGCTCTTCGAGCAGACGTCGATAGGCAACACGGCGCGTGATGCCGCGCTCCCGGGCGGCGCGTTTGAGCGCCGCATTGCGACTGATGCCTTCGGACTCAATCAACTGGGCGACGCGGGCGGAAAGAGGCAGCCCCGCCGATTCCCGCGTGGAGCAGGAGACCGACTCCGCGGTCTCTTGGGCCGGCGGGCCGATCACCAGGGTAATTTCGCCGCGTGGCTTTATGGAGCGGATGGATTCCGCGAGCTCCACGAGCGTCCCGCGGCGGAATTCTTCGAAGATTTTTGTGATCTCGCGGCCGACCACGGCGGGACGGGGACCGAGGATCTCCGCGGCATCGGCCAGGCTGGCAGCCAGCCTGTGAGGTGCTTCGAAGAGGACAATGGTGCGAGGTTCGGTGCGAAGCCGATCGAGCGCGCGGCGACGTTCGGCGCTCCGCGCGGGGAGGAATCCGGCAAACAGAAACTCGTCGCAGGGCAGCCCGGAGGCGGCCAGCGCAGCCAGCACGGCGGAACAGCCGGGCACGGGAACCACGCGAATTCCATGCGCAATGGCGGCGGAAACCAGCCGGAATCCCGGATCGGAGACCAGCGGTGTTCCCGCATCCGTAACCAGCGCTCCGGATTCGCCGCGTTCGAGCGCCGCCAGCAGCTCCGGAGTCCTCTGCCGTTCGTTATGCTCGTGGTAGCTGATGAGCGGAGATTCAATGCCATGGCGCTGAAGCAGGGATGTGGTGCGTCTCGTGTCTTCGCAGGCGATCCAGCGAACCTCGCGGAGAATTCGCAGGGCGCGCAGCGTGATGTCTTCCAGATTTCCAATGGGTGTGGCGACAAGATAGAGCGAGCCCCCACCCGCGGCGGGCACGGGAGGAGCGGAGGGCGGATTGAATTTTCTGCCAGCCATGATGACTTAAGCGGCCATGCTATACTACGATTTTTGAAGTTGTGCGGAGGGATTCTTCGTGCCCCTGTACGAATATCTATGCACGAAATGCGGCCATCGGTTCGAGAAAATTGAAAGCCACAACGCGTCCGCCAGGAAAAAATGCCCGGAGTGCGGTGCGCGGGCGGAGCGCGTGCTCGCGCCTCCGGCGATCCAGTTCAAGGGTTCGGGCTGGTATGTGACCGATTACGCCGGGAAATCGAGCGGAGGAGATTCCAACAGGACCGAATCCGCCAGCTCCGAGACCAGCAAGACCGCGTCCGCCAAAGAGAGCGCTCCCGCCAAAGAGAGCAAGCCCTCCAAGAAATAAAGCACGATGCCGACGAGAAGGGCCCTGGGGACAAGCGCCCTGTCGTTTTGGCTCGAGACTAGAATTTCAAGGATTTCAGATAATTACGGAATGCAGGTCCAAGTCCGGGGTTCCGCAATCCCATCTCAACGGTGGCCTTCAGGAATCCGAGTTTGTCGCCCGCATCGAAGGAAACGCCTTCGTAGCGGTAGGCCCACACCCCTTTTTCCTTGGTCAGGAGGCGCATGCCATCGGTAAGCTGAATCTCCCCCCCACGGCCCGGAGTGGTCCGTTCCAGACAGGAGAAAATTTCCGGCGGAAGCAGGTAGCGCCCGGTGACGATGAGGTTGGAGGGTGCATCATCGCGATTCGGTTTTTCCACGAGATCTTCGATGGCTACAATGCGCTCCACGATTTTCGCGGGCATGGGCGGCGTGGTGGAAGGATTCACCAGGGGTTTAATGACACCGTAGAGGTGGATCTGATCGAGGGGAACCGGCTCGACGGCAATGGCTCCTTGGCCTGTGGCTGCGTATACGTCCATCAGCTGTCTGGTGGCGGGAGAGTCAGACTGGATGATTACGTCTCCGAGCAGGACCGCGAATGGCTCATTGCCCACCAGATCTTTCGCGGTCAGCACAGCGTGGCCCAGCCCAAGGGCCTCGCGCTGGCGGATATAGCTGAACTCGGCCATTTTGCCGAGGGCGTGAATTTCTTCGGCGAGCGCGGTCTTCCCTTTGTCCGCAAGGAAATGCTCCAGTTCAGGCGCAAAGTCGAAGTGGTCTTCAATGGCGGTCTTGCCGCGGCCCGTGACGACGATAATGTGCTCGATGCCGCTGGCAACGCATTCTTCGACGCAGAACTGGATGAGCGGCTTGTCCACCAGCGGAAGCATTTCCTTGGGGACAGCCTTGGTGGCAGGCAGAAAGCGAGTTCCCAGCCCGGCGGCGGGCAGCACGGCCTTGCGCACGCGACGAGAGGAGATGGCGGGCATGATGCCTGTAGCGCGGATACTTGCCCGGCGGCCCATCTGGCAGGTAGCGGACAAATTCCGCGAGAAAATCCAACATACGTGACGCAGCGCGCGAGTGTCAACGCAGATGTGCCGGAATGTTTCGACGCGTTGTGCGGCTAATCGGCCAGCCGCTTGAGGCGCGGAGAGACCTGCACCTCTTCCACTGCCTCGCGAACCGCCTGTGGATCGAGAATCCCCGACTCCGTAATCACCCGCACTCCATCCAGTTCCGTGTGTTCGAAAAGCGGGCTGCGAACCGTTACGCCGCGCGGCGCCCGGCGCCAGATTTGTCCCGGTGCGCCTTCACTTGGCCGCCAAAAAGGGGCGGCCAGCTCCTCGGGCAGGAACTTTGTGGAATCGCTGAGCAGCAGCACGGAGACGCCGGCGTCGCGAGCCGCCAGGCACACAGTGCGGGTTCCAATTTTGTTCACGAACGCGTGGGAAAGCACCGCGTCCGCTCCGAGTACCAGGACACCTGCGGAATGCAACAGGCCGAACAGCCCGGCATCCGTGGTGTATTGCACGGGGACGCGTACACGGGACAGGCGCTGCGCCGTCAGTCGGCCCTCCATTTCTGGGCGGCTCTCCGCGACCAACACGGACGCGAGGCGTGAGCGTGCGGCGGCGAGCGCTCCGATCACGGTGGAGCTGAACGAATAGGTAGCCAGCGTTGCGCGGGAGGAATGATCCAGATCAGACGCAAAATGCCGGGCGATGCGAGCCCGTGAATTCTCCAGGCAGCGGCGGAAGGCGCGGAGGCGGGCCGAGAGAGCGCGTCCATGGTCCGGGACATCGGCGGCCAGCGCGACCTCGTTAGCCAAGCGAAGGATGGGGGCCATGGAGGATTGCAGGCGGAGAAGACGGAGCGTTACCTCTTCCAGTTCCGCCTCCGAAGGCGTGGCGTGGCGGTCAAGCCAGGACTGAACAGCCAGTACGCTCTGGAGTGCCAGCTGCGCAGCGCCGGAGGTGCGATCCCGGGCCACGCGGTCCAGTTGCTGCGCGAGCCGGTGCGACATTCCGCGTATGCTACCATGAACTTTTCCGCTGTGAGGTGACTCGAGTGTCCATGCCCATTCTGGGGATCGAAAGCTCCTGCGACGAAACGGCCGCGGCGGTGGTGCGTGGCGGGCGCGACATTTTGTCGAGTGTTGTGGCCTCACAGGATGACGTGCACCGCAAGTACGGCGGGGTAGTGCCTGAGTTGGCCTCGCGGGAACACCTGCGGCGCATAGTGCCCGTGGTGCGCGAAGCGCTGGAGCGCGCGGGCATGGACTTCGCGGGAATCGCCGCGATCGGCGTGACTCGCGGCCCGGGCCTGATCGGATCCTTGCTGGTGGGTTACACGTACGGCCACACGCTGGCTTCCGCGCTCGGCAAGCCGCTCGTACCGGTGAATCACCTGGAAGGACACGTCCATGCCGTTTTTCTGGAGGCTCAGCAGCCGAATGGTGCCGCGCGAAAGGCTCTGCCGGAACTTCCTGCTGTTTGCCTGATTGTTTCCGGCGGGCACACGGTGCTCTACGACGTGCAGCCGGAGGAAGGGAATGTGTCCGCTCCCCCGGAATACCCGGCGTACCGCTGCCGGTATGGCAGGATTGGCGCCACGCGCGACGACGCCGCCGGCGAGGCGTACGACAAGGTGGCTAAGCTACTGGCGCTCGGGTATCCCGGCGGCCCGGTGATCGACCAACTGGCGCGGCACGGGAATGCGGGGGCGGTCGCCTTCACCTCTCCCCGGACGCGTGGAAATCCGTTCGATTTCAGCTTCAGTGGGATCAAGACGGCGGTTCTGCGGCATGTCCGGTCGAACCCTGCATTCGAGCCGGAAATCGCGGCCCGCAGTGAAGCGCTTCGCGCCGGTGTGCGAAAAGCAGTGGACCTGCTGCCCTTGTGCTCGCGCGCGACACTGGACCTGGTGGCGAGCTTCCAGCGCGCCGTGGTGGAGGATTTGGTGGCGCGAACGTTGGGAGCGGCCGAGGAGCGCGCGGCGCGGTGCGCGCTCGTTTCCGGTGGCGTAGCTGCGAACAGCGAATTGCGCGCGACATTCGAGCAGGAAGCGGCAGCGCGCTCTCTACCAGTATTTTTCCCCAGTCGGCCGCTGTCCACGGACAATGCCGCGATGATTGCCGCGGCGGCGTATCCGCTCCTGCTCGCCGGCCGGACGGCAAGAAACGGCGAGGACGCGCAGGCGAATCTGCCGCTCGCCTGAGCGGGCCGCGCCGCCCACCGCGGATTTCAGCTACTCGTGCCTCAGTGCGACCAGCGGATCCAGCCTCATGGCCCGCCAGGCGGGGATTGAGGAAGCGGTCAGCGCTACGAACACCAGAATCGCAGTCACGGAAATATAGGTGAGCGGATCCGTGGGGCTGACCCCGATCAGGAAATAGCCCACGGCCCGGGCCAGCGCGAATGTGATCAGAAGTCCGAGCACGAGGCCGGCGGCAATGATGCCGATTCCCTGGCGCAGCACCATTTGGAGGATTTCGCGCGGCTGCGCGCCCAGTGCCATTCGGATTCCGATCTCGTGCTTCCGCTGGCTCGCGGTGTAGGACACTACGCCGTACACACCTACAAGGGCGAGCAGCAATCCCAGAAATCCGAGCGCAGCGGCGAGGGCCGCGCCGAATTCAAATATGAGAAAGCCGTTGGCGCCTTCCATGGCGCGTGTCATCGGCTGCACGTCGAATACGGGCAGGTCCGGAGCCATCGCCGTGATTTCCTTGACGATTTCGGGTCCGAGGACTTCCGGATCTCCTCCCGCGCGCACCTGCAGGTTCAGCAGGGAGCTGAAATTCTGCGTCCAGGGCACGTAGAAATACGGTTTCATCTTGCCCGTGATACCGAACGTGTGGCTGTCCTTGCATTCCCCGACCACGGTAATCGTATGAGTCTGATCGCCAGACAGGCGGAATTGGCGGCCGATGGGGTCCTCATGAGGCCAGAATTTCTCTGCCATCGTCTGATTGACGATGGCCACGTACTGCGTGTCCTTGTCGTCCGCGTCGGTGAACTCGCGGCCGTGATCCATGCCGATGCCCATGGTCTTGAAGTAGCCGGTCGAAATCTGGCTGTAGAAAATTGATGCAGGCGGCTGGCCGGCAGGAGTCTCGTAGCCCGGCACGATCAGAGTATCGGCGCTGCTGTAGTACCCCATGGGAATTGCAAGGGCGAGCGACGCCGAGTCCACGCCGGGAAGCGCACGCACTCGCTCCAGCATCTGCTTGTAGAAGACGCGGGCCTGCGCTTCGTTGAACCCGATTTCGTTGGGGTCCATGGTGAGGTTCAGGACGTGGTGGGGATCGAATCCGAGATTGGCACTTTGAGCGTGCTGGAGGCTTCGCGTAAAGAGCCCGGCGATGATCAGGAGCATGAGCGAGCCGGCCACCTGTGCGACCACCAGCGCGCTGCGCAGGAGATTTCGCCCTCCGGCCACACTGCGTCCGCCTTCATGCAGGATGGCGCTCAGATTTCCCCGGGAAAGCCGGAACGCCGGCACCACGCCTACCACCAGTCCGGTGAGCAGCGCCGCGGCGAAAGCGAAGGCGAAAATTCGCCAGTCAAAGTTGAAATCGAGATAAACCGGGAGGCTGGTTTTCAAGTCAATTCGGCCGATCAAGCTGCTTCCCCATAGCCCGAGGAAGATTCCCGCTGTCCCTCCCAGCATTGCCAGCAATACGCTTTCGGTGAGCAATTGTCGGATCAGCCGGGAGCGGGCAGCGCCCATTGCCGCGCGCACCGCCATCTCGCGCTGCCGGATGCTGCCCCGGACAAGCAGAATATTGGCCACGTTCACGCACGCGAGGACGAGCACCAGGCCGGAGAGGGCCATGAACAACAGAGAAATCAGCACCATGGAATTGTCTTTGCTCGGGTTGGGCCGCGAGAGCCGCTCCGGGAAGGCCAGAATGTTGAAGCCTTTGTTGGTCTCCGGATATTGCATCGCCAGCCTCTGGCTTACGAGACGGAGCGCAGCCTGTGCCTGAGCCAGGGTAACGCCGGGCTGGAGACGGGCGAGCAACGTGGCGTTGCGGATGTTGCGGTTCACCATGAAGTCCGCCGGGTTCGCGCTGCCTTCTATCGTGGCCATGGAAAGGGGAAGGAAGCCGCCCGGGTCGATGATTGGCTGTGTCCCGTGGAAGCCTTCCGGCGCAACGCCGACGATGGTGAATGCATGTCCATCGACGGTCACTTTCTGGCCGACGATGTTTGGATCGGAGTTGAACCGCTTTTTCCAATAGGAGTAGGCGAGAACGAGCACGGGATCGGCGCCGACCTCTTTGCCCTCAGAGGGCAGAATCAGACGTCCCAGGGCCGGCTTCAATCCCAGCGCGCTGAAGTAGTTGCCCGTCACATAGTTTGTAACCAACCGGTCCGCGTGCCCGTTGACGCTCAATCCATCCAGACCGACGAGCGTACCGGTGATGTCGGCAAAAACGGAGCTAGTCTGCTGCCGGATGTCCTGCAGATCCGCATTGGAAAACTGTTCGAGGAGTTGCCCCTGATTCTGGTCGATGGCCAGGACCACGAGTTCGTCCGGGTTTTTTACGGGGAGTGGTCGGAGCAGGAAGGAATCCACAATGCTGAAGATCGCGGTGTTCGCGCCAATCCCCAGGGCTAGCGTCAGGACAGCGATGACGGTGAATGCGGGGCTTCGCCGCAACATACGCGCCGCAAAGCGCAAATCTTGCAAGAAGATACCCATCGTTCCTCCCCTCCCGGTCCCTCGGGCACAACAGACTGGCGTGTATACCGCAAATTAGCCTCCAAGGGAGCAGCGGCCATCCATACTGTTTTCATACGTTTGTCCGGCCCGGTTTGTTCGACGGCAGGAGAGCATTCCCGCCTGTGGGACGCCGCGTCCCTGAAACGAACACGGGAGACAGACCGTCCAATTAGGCTCTATGGCCCGCTCGTGCCTGTCTCTAGATTCTGAGGGGGGAGGACTAACGATGCAGGAAACACCGGCGCAATACCGCCAGCGAATTCTCGGAAACCTACAGGGCCAGGACCCCATGAAGATCCAGGCCGCCACGCCCGGCCGATTGGCGAAGGCTCTGCGCGGGGCCACCAAGCAGCGGCTTTCGCGAAAGCCCGCGCCTGGCAAGTGGTCGGTAAACGAAATCCTGGCGCATCTCTCCGAGACGGAAATTGTAGTGGGCTGGCGGATGCGCGCCATCACCGGCGCTCCGGGGACTTCCATACAGGCGTATGACCAGGACGCGTGGGCCGCGGCGGGGAATTACGCGCGGCGCGACGCCAAGAAATCGCTGGCGCTCTACCGCGCCGTCCGCGAGGCGAACCTCGAGTGGTTGCGGCGCCTCCGCCCCGAGCAGTGGAGACTGTCCGGCATGCACGCCGAACGCGGCGAGGAATCGATCGAGACGATCGTAAATATGATTGCCGGGCACGACCTGAACCACCTGCGTCAGGTGGAATCGCTGCTGTCTGCGCCGCGCTCGCGCAAATAAGGCGAGCAGCCCGCGGCCGCCACATGTTTTAGTTGCGCCGGTGACCCCGCTGCCTGCAAACTTCCCACCCGCACTGTCGGTCCGTTGACGGGCCGAAGCTGTGCCACTCGAAATCATGCGCATTGCCGTTGATTCCGGAGGAACGTTTACGGACGCCGTGTTCGTTTCCGGCGGCCGGCTCACCATCCTGAAAGTTCCGTCCACTCCGAAGAATCCCGCGGATGCCATCGCGCACATCCTGGAGCTCGTACTCGCCGAGTGCCCGGAGGCTGCCGGCACCCCGCTTGAACTTCTTTACGGAACGACGGTAGGAACCAATGCATTACTCGAGAGGCGCGGGGGGCGCGTTGCGCTGGTGACGACGGCGGGACTCGAAGACGTGCTGGAGATCGGCCGGCAGGCGCGGCCCCGGCTGTATGACTGGTTCGTCGAGCGTCCGGCGCCACTGGTGCCTAAGGAACGCCGCATCGGCCTTCACGAGCGGATGGGGCCGGGAGGACGCGTGTTATTGCGCCCTTCGCGGGCGGAGTTGCGCCGCGTGGCGCGGGCGGCGCGCGCTTCCGGAGCGGAGGCCGTAGCCGTGTGTCTGCTCTTCTCCTACGCGAACCCGGCTCATGAGCGCGCGATGGGGGCGGCGCTGGCAGACGCGGGGATCCCCGCGTCGCTTTCCAGCGTGGTGCTTCCGGAATTCAGGGAGTTCGAGCGCACGGCAACGACGGTCGTCAACGCGTATCTGGTCCCGGTGATGGAGCAGTATCTGCGCGAGGCGACACGGCGTGCGATGACGGCGTGGGGCTTGCCCCCCATCCCGGCTGGTCGCCCAAAGACGAGGGCCCACGTTCGCGTGATGCAGTCGAACGGGGGCATCGTCTCAGTGGAGGCCGCCGCGCGCGAACCAGTGCGCACGATTCTCTCCGGGCCGGCGGGTGGGGTGCTCGGAGCGGAGTATGTAGCGAGCGTCGCGGGGTTCCGGCGGGTGATCAGCTTCGACATGGGTGGCACTTCGACGGACGTGGCTCTGCTCGATGGCGCGCCACAGGCTACGAATGAGGCGGTGGTCGCAGGTCTGCCGGTGGCCGTTCCGGTGCTCGACATTCACACTGTCGGCGCAGGCGGCGGTTCGCTGGCGCGGCTTGATCGCGCGGGTGCCCTGCGCGTGGGGCCGGAGAGCGCGGGAGCGGACCCCGGTCCGGCGTGTTATGGGCGCGGAGATCGGCCCACGGTGACGGACGCGCAGTTGGCGCTGGGGCGGATCTCGCCAGAAGGTTTCTTGCGAGGAGAGTTTCAGCTGGACGATTCACGGGCGCGCCTTGCACTCAAGCGCGTGATGCGCGCGCCGCGCGAAGGGCTGCGCACGGTGGAAGAGTTCGCGCAGGGGATTGTGGAAGTGGCGAATGCCGTGATGGAGAAAGCCATCCGCGTGATTTCCATCGAGCGCGGCCACGACCCGCGCGACTACGCCCTCGTGGCATTTGGGGGAGCAGGCGGGCTGCACGCCTGTGAACTGGCGGCCGCCCTGCGGCTCCCGAGAGTGCTGGTGCCACGGCTGCCGGGAGGTCTCTCGGCACTGGGGATCCTGCGGGCGGACGTGGTGAGGGAATACGTCCGCACGGTACAGCTCTCCGGGCTGCCACGCGGTCAGATGGCCAGGCGGTTGCGGCTGGCATTTGACGAAATCGAACGCGCGGGCGCGCGCGAACTGGCGCGGGAGGGTTTTCGGCAAAGGGCAAAGTTGCGCGTGGAGCGGTTTCTCGACTGCCGATACGCGGGACAGGGATACGAGCTGACGGTTCCCGCCGCGGGCGATTTTCTGAATGAGTTTCATCGATTCCACCAGCAGCGCTACGGCCACTCGGATCGAGCGCGCATGGTGGAAGTGGTCAATGTGCGCGCACGAATGGCCGGATTGACGCCGAAGCCGGGCCTGGAGCGGGCCCCACGCGGAGGTGCGCAGGCGACCGCGGCGATTGCTGCCAAGCGGCGCCTGTTTGCAGACGGGAGATGGCTAGAGGCCGCGTTCTATGACCGGGCGAAACTGCGGGCCGGCAATCGCCTCCGCGGTCCGGCGGTGGTGAGCGAATACGGCGCGACAACTTATATTCCGCCAAACTGGCAGGCGCGCGTGGACGCGTACGGAAATCTGGTGCTGGACGAGGAGCGGCGATGAGCGGCCGAGTGGATCCCATCCGCCTGGAAATTCTGAAAAATCTGTTCCACTCCGTGGCGGAGGAGATGGGAGCGGCGCTGCGCCGGTCGGCATTTTCTCCGAATATCAAAGAGCGGCGGGACTATTCGTGCGCGGTATTCAATGCGCGTGGCGAGGCGCTGGCCATGGGCGACCACATGCCAGTGCATCTTGGGTCCATGCCGATGTCGGTGGCGGCAGCCCTGGCAGCGTTTCCGCTCTCGCCGGGCGATGTGGCCATACTGAATGATCCCTACGCGGGAGGAACGCACCTTCCGGACATCACCCTGGTCATGCCGGTCTATGTCCACGGCGCCTCGCGCGCAAAGCCGCATTTCTACGTTTCGAGCAGGGCGCATCACGCGGACGTCGGGGGCTCGCAGGCGGGCTCCATGTCGCTCTCTCAGGAAATTTTTGCGGAGGGCGTACGGATTCCTCCCGTGAAACTCTGCCGCGCCGGAGAAATCGACCGTGATGTGCTGGCCCTGGTGCTGGCCAACGTGCGAACTCCGGAGGAACGGCAGGGGGATCTGACCGCGCAAATCGCCGCGTGCCGCACGGGGGCGCGCCGGCTGGAGGAGATTGCCGCGCGGTATGGGTTGCGCGAACTGACGGAGTACGCCGGACACCTGCTCGACTATTCCGGCCGTATGATGCGCGCCACTCTGAGGCAGATTCCCGCGGGCCGGTATGTGGCGGAGGATTTTTTGGATGACGACGGCGTTTCAGCAACTCCGGTGCGCGTCCGCGTGGCGATCACGGTCCGGGGAGGGCGCGCGAAGGTGGATTTCACGGGCTCCGCGCCACAGTGCGCAGGGAGCGTGAATGCTGTGGAGGCCATTACCGTTTCCGCGGTGTACTACGTCTTCCGCTGCCTGGTGGACGAGCAGGTGCCGGCTACCGCGGGGCTGTTGCGGCCCATCGAAGTGATTGCACCGCTCGGGACTGTGGTGAACGCGAGGCCCCCTTGCGCCGTGGCGGGCGGAAACGTGGAAGCTTCGCAGCGCATAGTGGACACACTGCTGCGCGCGCTCGCGCGGGCTCTGCCGCGGCGTGTGCCCGCCGCTTCGCAGGGAACGATGAACAATCTTTCATTCGGCGGAATCGATCCGCGCACGGGGCGCGCGTTCGCCTACTACGAGACAATTGCCGGAGGCATGGGAGCGCGGCCCGGCCGCGACGGAATCTCGGGTATCCACACCCACATGACGAACTCGCTGAACACTCCCGTGGAAGTGCTGGAACATGCCTATCCGGTGCGCGTGCGACGGTACACATTGCGGCGCGGATCGGGAGGCGCGGGCGCGTGGCGCGGTGGTGATGGCATTGTGCGCGAAGTGGAATTTCTTGCTGCCGCCGAGGCCAGCCTGCTCTCGGACCGGCGGCGGATCGGCCCCTACGGTCTGGCCGGCGGCGCTGCGGGTGCGAGGGGAAAAACCACTCTGATCCACGCGGGACGATCGCGGCGGCTACCCTCCAAAATCAGCGTGCGCTTGGAACCGGGAGACATTCTGCGCATTGAATCCCCGGGCGGAGGAGGGTGGGGAAAACGCCCGCGCTGACCGGCGTCGGGCGATCGTGAGTGGAGCTGCGCGGGAGTCTTACTCGAGCAGTTTGTCGCCGGCCGGCGGAAGAGTGAGTTTGCTCTTCGCGAGCGCCTTCGTCACGCTGTCTTCCACCGCTTCTTCCGGAGAATTGCGCGCTGTGGCCAATTCGCTGATGAGCAGGTGTCGCGCGCGCTCGAGCATTTTCTTTTCGCGGAAGGAGAGGGGCTTGGAGCGGCTAAGGGAAACAAGGGATTTCAGGACCGTGGCGACTTCGTAGAGCGACCCGGTGCGCATCCGCTCCGAGTTTTCCTTGAAGCGATGTTTCCAGTCGTGATGCGAGCCGCACTTCGTGGTCTCCAGATAGCTCAGCACGCGGACCGCTTCGTTCGAGCGGATCACCGGTCGCAGTCCCACGGCTTGGACGTTGGAGTGCGGCACCATCACGCGCAGGCCGCTCGACACCACCCGCAACATGAAGTACTTCTCCGTCCTGCCGTTTAGAACTCCGTAGCTGATTTGTTCGATTACGCCCACACCGTGGTTGGGATATACGACCTTCTCACCGAGCCTGAAGTCCATGAGTGGAAAACCCCCGAGAAGATACAATCCAGTCTAGGAAAGCGTTACGGGCGCGTCAAGGCAATCCATCAAATCTCTTTGGCCCGCCCTGGCAAACAAAAGGCGAACAGGGCCCCTCATCCTGCTGTATTTCAGAAATGCCCCGCAGTGTGTCATTCTGGTCTTCGGCGCCGGAGGGGGAGCGGCGCGCATCAGAAACTGTGCATGGCGCCTGAACCTGCAAGAGAAAAGCCGAAGCTGCGCGAGATGCTGCCGGAAGTGTGGGCGCTCATGCGTCCCCGCCGTGGGCTGCTGGCCGTCGGATTCGTGCTGATGGTGATCAACCGGCTGGCTGGACTGGTTCTACCTGCCTCCACAAAATTTCTGGTGGACAATGTGCTGGCAAAACGCCAGGTGGCCCTGCTTTTGCCCCTGGTTGGGGCGGTGATTCTCGCCACGCTGGTGCAGGGCGGCACTTCGTACGGGCTGACGCAGTTGCTTTCGAAGGCGGCACAGCGGCTGATTGCGGATATGCGTCGCCAGGTGCAGGAACACATTGGCCGCCTCCCTGTGGCGTACTACGACGCCAACAAAACCGGCGTGCTCGTGTCGCGCATCATGAGCGATGTGGAGGGCGTGCGAAACTTGATCGGCACGGGAATGGTGGAATTCGCCGGGGCGCTCCTGACTTCTGTCTTCGCGCTGGCCATACTCCTGCGAATCAGCGTCACGATGACACTGGTGGCCATCGCGTTCCTCCTGGTGCTGGGTGGGGCGATGAAGAAGGCGCTCGGGAAAATCCGTCCCATGTTCCGCGCGCGCCCAAAAATCCAGGGCGAAGTGACCGGGCGCCTGACGGAAACGCTGGGCGGCATCCGCGTCGTGAAGGGTTACCGCGCCGAGCAGCGCGAAGCGAGCGTGTTCTCCGCTGGCGTTCAGCGGTTGCTGGACAACGTGCTGCAAACGCTTACGGCGATGTCGCTGATGAGTCTCTCCTCCAGCGTCCTGCTGGGGCTGGTGAGCGCGACGATCATGTACATTGGCGCCCGGCAGATTCTGGCCGGAACGATGACGCTGGGTTCGCTGGTCACTTATACGGCTTTCCTCGCCATGCTGGTTGCGCCGATGTTCCAGATCGTCGGCATCGGCACGCAGATCACGGAGGCGCTCGCGGGGCTGGAGCGCACGCACGAAGTTCTGCGCGAGCGCCCGGAGGATGAAGACCCGCGGCGCACGCGCTCCCTCGCCGAGATCCGCGGTCTCGTGGAGTTCGACGCGGTCGGTTTTTCCTATGAAGCCGGAAAACAGGTGCTGGAGGGAATTACATTACGCGCGGAACCGGGAACGGTGACGGCGCTGGTGGGTCCTTCGGGTGCCGGTAAATCTACAATCATCGGCTTGATCGCCGCGTTCTACGTGCCCACTTCCGGCGAGGTGCGCGTGGACGGCGTGGACCTCTCCACGGTGAGTCTCGATTCCTACCGCAGGCAGCTCGGCGTGGTGATGCAGGACACCTTTCTGTTCGACGGGACGATCCGGGAAAACGTGGCCTTCTCGCGTCCGGATGCATCAGAGGAAGAGATTTTGGGCGCGTGCCGTATCGCCCGCGTGGACGAATTCGCAGAGAACTTCGAGAAGCGTTACGACACGATCGTCGGCGAGCGAGGCGTGAAACTTTCGGGAGGGCAGCGCCAGCGTGTTTCGATCGCGCGCGCCATCCTGGCCGACCCGCGCATCCTCCTGCTGGACGAGGCGACCTCGAGCCTCGATTCCGAGTCCGAGGCGCTCATTCAGGAAGGCCTGGCCTATCTGATGCGCGGGCGGACGACCTTTGTGATCGCGCACCGGCTCTCCACCATCCGCAGGGCGGACCAGATCCTGGTAGTCGAGGGCGGACGGATCATTGAGCGAGGGCGGCACGAGACTCTGCTGGCCGCCCGCGGGCGCTACTGGGAGCTGTATACACGCCAGCACGGCGTTGAGTCGAATATCTTTCTCGCTCCCGGAGAAGGGAAGGAATCGGCGGAAGCAGCGCCAGCTCGCATGGAGGGAAACGGCGCGGAAATCGCTGGCGCCGGGTTCGCGGATGGTGTCCGCCTGTTGAGACGCCAGGACGCTTAGAGCGGACGCCTCGCTCTCATTGGCAGAACATCTTCGGATATGCTGATCCTTGCCATCGACACAACCTCATTTGCAGGCAGCGTTGCCCTTCTGCGAGACCGGGAAGTGGAGCGGCAGGTGTCGCGGACGAATGAGGAACCGTACTCATCGCGATTGTTCCATGACGTCGAACAGGTGCTGCACGAGGCGGGTGTGGCGATGCCGCGGGTGGAACTGTACGCCGTGGCTTCGGGCCCCGGCTCATTTACAGGGGTACGTGTGGGCTTGGCGGCCGTGAAGGCCTGGGCGGAAGTGCACCATCGCCCCATAGCCGCCGTTAGCGCGCTGGAGGCCATGGCATCCCAGGCCGACCCCACCGAGCCACTCGTAGCCGGAATTGCGGATGCGCATCGCGGGCAGTTCTTTGCCGGCCTGTACGAACGCAGCGGTGAAGGGATGCGCAGGCGCGGAGACGATGTGGTCATGCCGCCGGCGGAGTGTTTTGCTTATCTCCGGGAGCAGGCTGGGGCAGCCCGCTACGTGATTTGCACCACTGCCGCGGAGATTGTGCGTGCCGCGCTTGCGGCCTCTCTGGAGGCAGGCACGCGCGTGGAATCTGCCGATCCGGCCCTCGCTCCAGCTATCGGTCGAATTGGGTTTGCACGCGCCCAGCGGGGCGAACTGGTGGATGCGCTGACCCTGGATGCGCACTACGTGCGCCGCTCCGACGCGGAACTGCTATGGCACGACCGTTGAAGTGCCACGCACCTGTCCGCCGCCTGGAGCCGCGCGATCTGGAAGCCGTGCTGGCCATCGAGGCGGAAGCCCATCCGTGGGCAGCGCAATGGACGCCGGACTCGTATCTCCCCTCCGAAGACTCCACCATGCGTGCCTGGGTCACAGAACGAGCCGGGAGAGTCGCGGGATTCGTCCTGGCACGTTACGCCGGCGGAGAAATGGAAGTGTTAAACCTCGCCGTGGCGGAGTCTGCCCGGCGAACCGGCGCGGGCGCGGCACTGGTGGCCGCGGCGTTGACCGAAGGAGAAGCGCGCGGAGCCGTCCAAGCCTTCCTGGAGGTGCGGCAATCGAACGCGGCGGCGCTGGCTTTCTATGCCGCGCTGGGGTTTTCCGTCTCCGGGAGGCGCGATCGTTACTATCAGCATCCGGAAGAGGACGCGCTCATCCTGGCAATTCCACTACCCCGGCGGGGATGACGGGACCGTCGTATTGCCAGGGTATTGCCGCTCGATGAAGCCTGTGTTACGCTCCGTCCAGTGACTCAAATTCGCCGCTCTTCAGAAGGGAGGACGCATGGCCGTCTCACCCCAGGAAGTGCGCGAGATTCTTATGGCGCGTGACGCCGACTTCCAGCGCCTCGCACAAGAACACTCGCAGTATGAAACTCAGCTTGACCGGCTCTCGAGGCAAACCTACCTGAACTCGGAAGACCTGCTCCTGGAAATCGAACTGAAAAAACGAAAATTACGGGTGAAAGACGAGATGGAGATCCTCGTGGCGCGCCGCCGCCGCGAGTTCGACAACCGGTAGAACGGCCGTGAACGCCGTCCTCGGGTACAATAGGGTCGAGGTGTCCGTGTGTTTCGCCCGGCCCACCCGGAATGGTTGCTGACGGTTACAAATTCGCAGCTGGTCCCCTGTTTGCCGCACTCGTGGCGCTCGTCTGCGCTCGAATCTTCGGGAGGGCTGTCTGGTTCGATGCGGTTGCCGTATTTTTCCTGTTGCTCGGGCTTTTCGTGCTGTACTTTTTTCGCGACCCCGAGCGGCGCATTCCTGAGGAGCCGGACGCGGTGGTTTCACCGGCGGACGGCCGGGTGGTGGTCGTTACTCCGGAGGAGCGTGACGGGCGGCCTGGGCAGCGCATTAGCATTTTTCTTTCCGTATTCGATGTTCACGTGAACCGCGCCCCCGTATCGGGCACGATCGCTTCGCTTGAGTACCGCCGGGGAAGTTTTCACGGCGCGATGTTTGCGCGCGCCTCCGCGGAAAATGAGCAGAACGTGATCCGGCTGTCGACGCCCCGCGGCGATATGGAGTTCAAGCAGATTGCCGGGTTGATTGCGCGGCGGATCTTGTTTTGGAAGGAGCGCGGACAGGCCGTGGGCATTGGCGACCGCGTAGGAATGATCCGGTTCGGCTCGCGAGTGGATGTATGGCTGCCCGCGGCCGCGGAGATTGTGGTACGTCAGGGCGACACTGTGCGCGGCGGATCGAGCATCCTGGCGAGGTGGAAATGAACAGCGGCATGCATCCCGGTGGAGGTTCGCGGTTGCGGCGCGGCGTGTACCTGCTTCCCAGCCTGTTCACTCTCGGCAATCTGATGTGCGGCTATTACGCCATCCTGATGACGCTGCAGGGTACCTCGCAGGATTTCGATAATGCCTCGAAGTGCATCGGTCTGGCCATTCTGTTCGACTCGCTCGATGGACGCGTCGCCCGCATGATCGGCGGGGATTCTGAACTGGGGAAACAGTTCGACTCGCTCGCCGATGTAATCAGTTTTGGTGTCGCTCCCGCGATGCTAGCGTTTGTGTGGGGATTGCACGGGCTTTCGGAGAACGACCCGCTGGCGAAACACGTGCTGCTGATGGGCTGGATCCTCACTTTCTTCTACGTCGTGTGCACGGCTTGGAGGCTTGCAAGGTTCAATATCCAGGGGATGATGCCGGGCACAAGCAACCGCTATTTCGTGGGTATGCCCACGCCCGGAGCCGCGGCCATGATCGCCGCCATGGTGCATGCCAAGAAGTTTCCGGTGGACGACATGCGTATTTCTGCTGGCTGGCTGGCGCTGGTCGCCGCGCTCGGCGTGCTGATGGTCAGTAAACTGCGCTTTTACGGCTTCAAAGATCTGAAATGGAACGTGCGCCAGCCTCCCGTCCTTGTCGTATTGCTGGCCCTCCTCATCGTGCTGGCATTTTTCTATTCGGAACAGGTGTTACTTGTCGCCGCCACGGTGTATACGCTTTCCGGACCCGTTCTGTGGCTTTACCGCGCGCTCCATCTGCGTGCGGCGTCGCATTCGGCGGAGACGCACGCCCGACAATGACTTCACCTCCCGCTGCCCCGCTTCGTATCACCATCGCCGGAGCCTCTTCGCTGCTCGGCAAAGAACTAACCGAATTGATGGGCACGAGCGAGCTTCCCGCGCATGAGCTGCGTCTGCTGGACGACGCCGCACTGGAGGGCACCCTGACGGAGGCCGGCGGCGAGCCTGCGTTGATTCACGGGCTGGTTCCGGGCAGTTTTGATGGCGCGAGGCTTGTGTTTTTCACCGGGCTCGAGGAATTTACGGCGCGGCACTGGGCGGAGGCGGAGCGGGCGGGGGCCGACGTGATCGATCTCTCGGGCGGCCTTTCGGGCGTTCGCAGGGCCATGCCCTCGATTCCCGCGCTTGACGGGACCCTTTCCCCCGCGCGTCCGCTGCCGCGGAAACTGGTTCGCGCGCCGGGCGCGGCCGTCATCGTCGCCTCAACGATTTCCGTTGCGCTGCGCAACCTGCCCGTCCGGCGGATCACGGCCACACTCTTCCATTCCGTTTCCGAGCGCGGCCAGGCCGGGATCGACGAGCTGGAAGCGCAGACCGCCAGCCTTCTTTCCTTTCAGCCGATCGCCCGCGAAGTATTCGACACACAGGTGGCCTTCAATCTGCTCGACCGTTACGGCGAATCCTGTAGCCAGCGGCTTGAGGACGTCCGCGCGCGCATCTCCCACGACCTGGCGGACTACCTCGGCTACCGCGCTCCCATGCCTGCCGTACAAGTGATTCAGGCTCCGGTGTTCTACGGAGCCGCATTCAGTATCGCGGTCGAGTTTGATGCGCCTCTTCCGGAAGATTCCGTCCACCAGGCGCTCGCCGCCGAGGGCATACTGGTTGGCCCGGATTCGCCTTCGAACGCCAGTGTCGCCGGCTCCGCGGAGATTCACGCCACGCTGCGGGCGGACGCGAATCTGCCGATGATTTGGTGGATTTGGGGCGCGGTGGACAATGTGCGGCTTGCGGCGCAAAATGCGGTTCGCATCGCGGAGCGGATTTGTGGGACGGACAATGGAGCCTGACCGGCCGGCTGGACGTTTCCGCGACCGATCAGTCCTGGCAAAACGCTTCTCCGCGATCGCCGCGCTCTTCTCAGCAATGATTCTCACCACATCCTGCGGCTATCACGTTGCCGGCCGGGGCAATGCCTTGCCCCAGGAATGGAAAATCGTCGCGATTCCGGCGCTCAAAAATCGCACTTCCACCTACCGCGTGGAACAGCGGTTCACGCAGGCGCTCGTGCGCGAAATGATTTCGCGGACGAAATACCGCGTCGTGCCGGAGGAAAAAAACGCCGACGCGGTGCTGGAAGGTGAAATCACCTCGCTGCAGACCACGCCAATACTTTTCGACCCGCAGACGTCGCGGGCCACTCTGATGCTCGTCACCATGTCTCTCCGCGTGCGGATGGTGGACCGCGAATCGGGCAAGGCCGTATATCAGAATTCCAACTTCGTCTTCCGCAACGAATACGAAATCTCCACGGATATTCCCAGCTTTTTCCAGGAAGAAGGGCCTGCGCTGAACCGCATGGCACTGGATTTCGCCCGCTCGCTCGTCTCTGCCGTGCTGGAGAAATTCTGATGCCGGAGCTGACACCCGAAAAGCTGTTCCAATGGCTGGCCGCACCCGCCGGGAAGAAGGGAACGCCGGCGTGCGTCGTCCTGGCAGGCGAAGACGCTTACTTGCGCGATTTCTGCCGCAAGGGAATCGTGAACGCCTGCTTTCCGGATGGCCCTCCGGAGTGGGCAGTGGTACGCGCATCGATTCGGGATGAGGGACTGGAACGCATCCTGAGTATGGCGCAGAGCTATCCCATGCTCTCGCCCCGTCAGGTGATCTTCGCGTTGGAGCTGGACGCGCTCGAGGAACTGGAGGAAAAAGCTCGCGACGCCGCCAGGGAATCACTTGAGGCGTACTTCACCAACCCCGCGCCATTTACCGTCCTGGTTCTGGAGGCGGCTTCGCTCGACCAGCGCACGAAACTGTCGAAGCTCCTGGCGGAGAAGGCCGCAATCCTCTCTCTCGACTTGAAGGAAGACGTGCGTGGCAAGACGCAGGATGCGATTCCGGTGATCTCGCGCATGGCGCAGGAGGCCGGTGTCGAGATCGAGCCGGAAGCGGCTGCGCAACTGGCCGATTGCCTGGATGGGGGGCTCGAGAGGATAGCGCCGGAAATCGCGAAACTCGCGGCCTTCGCCGGAGATGCACGAAGGATAACTGCCGCGGATGTGTCGCTGCTTGTCCCGGCCGCCAAACGCTACACCGTGTGGCAATTGGCGGAAATCCTGGCTTCTGGCGAACGCAACCGCGCTCTCGTGTTTCTCGATGGACTGCTGCGTGAGGGCGAGGAACCCGTGGCTTTGGTGGGCGCGATGGCTTGGATGTACCGCAAACTAATTGAGGCGCAGGAACTGCCTCCGGGAATGAATCAATATGCCGCCGCTGGAAAATTGCGGATGCGGCCGGAAACCATTGCGATGGCGCAACGGCAGGCCCACGCACTGCCCCGTGAGATGCTGTTGCGCGGACTTTCCGCCCTTGCCGAGGCGGATTCCCGTTTGAAATCCGGGAATCGGGCGCCCCGGGCCGTTCTCGAGTTTTTGATCAGCGAACTGACGGCTCGCCGAACTCCCGCCGCTTGATTTGCGGGCCGGCGCCCGACGCGAAATTCATGCGGGTCACACCGGCGAATCGCCTGACCCCCGTCGCCATTCACGGCAACTAAATTCCCGGCTTTTCCGGATACGGCGGCAGATCCGGAGGCCGGGGCGGCAGCACTGGCGGATTGGCCTCGATTTTCTTCATCACTTCCTGGATGGCTCGGTCAAGTTGGGCATCCTTCCCGCGGACCACGTCGTCCGGACGGTCGTCCACCACGATATCCGGCTCCACGCCGCGGTTTTCCATCACCCATTTGCTGTCCAGTGAGTATTCAGAACCTTCGGGCCGTGTGATGTAGCCGCCGTCGATCAGCGGGATGTTGCCACGGATGCCGCGGACGCCACCCCAGGTCCGTTCGCCGATAAGCGGACCCAGGTGATACGCCTTGAAGTAGAAGCTGAAGATGTCGCCATCGGAGGCGGCGTACGCGTTGGTGACGCACGCATAGTAACCGTGGAATACCACTGGAGGCGTTGTGCCGCTCGTCCAGTTGCGGTTCGCGTTCATCCCGATCAGGATTCGCCGCAGCCGTTCGAGCACGAGCTGGTCCACGAATCCGCCGCCGTTGTACCGCACGTCGATAATCATCCCCTGCTTCCGAATCTGCGGGAAATACTGCTTCACAAATTCGTTCAGACCGGAATCTCCCATGTCCGGGATGTACACATATCCGACCTTGCCGCCCGTCGCTTCGTCCACCTTTTTGCGGTTGGTCTCGATCATGTTCAACATGCGCAGCCGGAATTCGTCCGCGATGGGTTTCACGGCCACAGTTCGCGCTCCCGCTTCGTCCGGTTTTGAATTCACGGTAACGGCGGTGGTCTCGTTCGCGGTGTTTACGAACATCTCATACGGGTCCTCCGGCGCGCGAATTTCCCGCCCGTTTACGGCTAGCAGGTAGTCGCCTTCCTTCACGTTGATGCCGGGTTCAGTGAGCGGCGAGCGCGTCTGCGGGTTCCAGTTTTCGCCCGGATAAATCTTCTTGAATCGGTAGCGGCCGCTCGCGGCGTCCAGTTCGAAATCCACGCCCAGCAGGCCGACGTTGACTGGATGGATCTCCGGCATGTCGCCGCCGCCCACATACGTGTGCGAGTTGGATAGCTCGCCGATCATTTCTCCTAGGATGTAGGTGAGATCGTAGCGGCTCGCGGCGAAGGGAACGAGCGGTTCGTATTTCTGCCTTATCGCTGCCCAGTCCACGCCGTTCATGCTGGGCTCGTAGAAGTAGTCGCGCTCCTGCCTCCACACTTCCTCGAAAACATTTTTCCATTCCGCTGGCGGATCGATATCTGCACGCAGCCCGCCAAGGTTCAACGCTCCTTCGCCGGGATGCGCCGGCGCCGGGCCCGGTTTTGCGTCGATGATTCCGTAGGCTCCGTGTGCCTGATAAAGGATCTTTGAGCCGTCTGAGGAGAGCACCCATCGGTCAATGTCCTCGATCAGTGTCTTGTCCTTTCGCGCGGCCATGTCGAAGGCGTGCAGCGCGGACTCCTCTCCGGGAAGTGGCCCGGAAAGACCTTGAATCGGTTGCGTGGAGTAATAGACAAATCCCTTGGCCGCGTTGATCCCGTTGATCACCGCGGGGGGAACCGGCAAGCCGACCACCCGGTTCTGGATTCCGTCCACATCGATGCGGAATCCTTTCGCGCCCTCGGAGGCGGCCTTGCTCTCGGCCGGCTTTTCCTCTTCCTTCTTATCTGCCGGTTTTTTCTTTCCCTCTTCCTTCTTGGCCTTTTGCCCCTCCGCGCCCGCGGCCTCCGGAGCCGGTTGCTCCTGCTTGATCGCGGTTTCGTCGCTCAGCGCGGGGAAGGGGGACGGCAGATCGGCCCTGAGCGTCACCGCGTAGGGGCGAGAGGTCTTCGGGTTGGCAAACTCGAAATCGTAGTTGCCCAGCACCTCGTTGTAATCTCTGTCGGAAACGAAATAGAGATATTTCCCATCGGGATCGAATACGGCCCCGACACTGTTCACCATTTCACTGGTCACCGGCGTGATTTTCTTTTCGGCCGTCGAATAGAGATAGACGACGCTCAGCCCGGTTCGCTGCACCTTGTCGTAAGCGATCCAGTTGCTGTCCGGCGACCAGGAGTAATTGGTGATTTCGCCGTTTGTGCCGCGGTCCACTTTCACAGGCTGCTTGTCCTTGATGTCCGTGTACCAGAGCTGCAGGTCTTTGTCCGCCCAGGCGATTCGCTTGCTGTCCGGCGACCACACCGGAGGGAACTTGAATCCCTTATATCCGCTGGTGACCTGCTCCCCCTTGTCCTTGCCGCGCTCTTTGCCGGCCTTCTCGCCTGCTTCGGGCTCCTTGCCGAGCTCGATATTGCCCATGCCGTCCTGCGGAGTGATGTAGATTTCGTCCTCGCCGCTGCGGTCGGAAACGTATGCGATCCACCTCCCGTCCGGCGACCACGCGACTTTGCTCTCTCGGATTCCCGGCGTCATGGTCAGATTGCGCGTGGCGCCTTCCTTCGCGGGGACCGTGAACACGTCGCCGCGCGCCGCAAACACGGCGCGCTTCCCGTCCGGCGCGATGTCGAAATCGGTGATGTTCCGGGTCACGGCCTCCCAGTGCTGCATGGTCTGGTCGCGTTCGCCGGGCAGTGTGATGCTCAGCTTTGTGGGCTGGTGCGTCGCCAGGTCGAATTCGTACAAATAGCCGCCGTTCTCAAAAATGATCGAGGAGTCGCCCAGGCTCGGCCACATCACGTCAAAATCGGTGAAGTGGGTGAGCTGCTCCACCTGCTTGCCGCTCAGATCGTAGCTGTAGATATTCAGCCGGTGTTCCGGGCCGCGGTCGGAGGTGAAATACACCGTGTTTCCATGCCACATCGGAAACGTATCGGTGTATTCCGTGTGCGGCACCTGCTGCTCGAATACGTTGTTCTTGATGTCGTAAATGTAGATGTCCTGTGCCAGGCCGCCCGTATAGCGCTTCCAGGTGCGGAAATTGCGGAAGATGCGGTTGTAGGCGATCTTGGTTCCGTCGGCGTTGTAAGAGAGCAGGCCCCCCTGGTCCATGGGCAGCGGCTCCGGAAGTCCGCCATCAACGGAGACGGTATAGGGACGCTTGATCCACTCATTCCAGGCGTCGCGCCGGGAGAGAAACACAATTCGTTTGCCGTCGGGCGTCCATCCCATTACCTCGTTGTGGATACCCATGCGGTCGCTCAGTGGCTGCGCGCTGCCCTGCCAGAAGGTGAGTTGGCGCGGTTGACCGCCTTCGGACGGCATCACGTACACATTGAAATTTCCGTCGTACTGGCCCGTGAAGGCGATCCATTTGCCGTCCGGCGAGAATTTGGGAAAGAGTTCACGGCCGAGGAAAGTGGTGATGCGATGTGCCGCCCCGCCTCTTGTGGAGGCCAGCCACAGATCCCCGCCGTAGACGAACACTATGCGGTCGCCGTGAATATCGGGGAACCGCATCAGGCGGCCCTCCGGCAGCCCCTGGGCCAGCACAAAGCCGGCGGCCAGAACCGCGAGCGCTGCGGCAAGAAAGCGAATCCGTGACATGAGCGCATCCTCCCGGGGCAGGGAAATGCATGCGAAGCCCACCCCCGTATTTCAGTTGATCTTTCCGAACCCCGGCCAATGCAGGCGACCGCAACACAAGGGACGTATCGCAGTGAACTCCGGTTACTGCGGGCCGGTTTGGCCCCCGCAGCAGGATTTCAGGAGTGCGCGCCGAGCGAGTTGACTGCTAGCGCCAGATTGGATTTGTACCGGTTGGCGGTGTTTTCTTTCAGCGCCCCGATCCGGATGGCACGGTCAATCGCGCCGAGGGTTTCCGGCAGTAGCTTCTTCGCCGTGGCGGCGTCTCCTGAAGTGATGGCGCCGCGAAGGGCCCGGATGGCCGTGCGCACCCGGCTTCGGTTGGCTCGGTTGACTTCCGTCCGGTGCGCCGTCTGCCGGATGCGCTTCAGAACTGACTTTTTCCGTTTCTTCTGCTTTTTCGCTGTTGCCTGCGCCATCTAGCGCTCCTTTATTGGGGTGTGCAAACTATCTAAACTAGCGGACGCGCGCGTTGAAGTCAATTCAGCGCGGGAGCCCTAACTTGAGGCCGGGAACGCGAAACCTATGCCCTAAGCGCTTCCGCCATCGAGTCCCTTGGAACTGCCCACTGGGTGAACGGATGCGCTGCTCCGCAATCGAAGCATGCCGTGATGAAAAACTGCGTCCGGCACAGTGGGCACACGGCTTGGGACTCGAATGTATCGAACGTGTTGGTACAGTTCGAGCAGCGCCAAATCGCTCCTGTCGGTGGGGCAACCCGGCAGGATGGGCAGGCATACCCCTCCCGGCGCGGCAATTTCGCGATGCGCGACAAGGCCAGGGCGTGCCGCAGCCCTTGCCAGCAGTTGAGCAGAATGAACGCCGAGAGAACGCCGAACCAGATTTCTCCCAGCCAGACCGCCAGGGCGATCAGCCCGACGACACCGGCAAACCCCAGGACTGTAGCCGCCATCAGACTCCGGGCCCGACCCAGCACGTACCAGAGCAGCGAGCGGAAAATTTGACCGCCATCCAAGGGATAGATCGGAAGCAGGTTGAAGAGCAACAGGCCAAGGTTCATGAAGTACAGAGATCGGAGCAGGGCAAATAGGTCAGGCATCGTCGCCGGCAAACCCGCGATGCGGGTCATTCTCACGATTGCGAAGAGAATCGGGAGGAGCGCAACGTTGACCAGCGGTCCTGCCGCGATGCTCCAGAGGGTAGCGCCTGGGCGCTGGGGAGGGCTCACGTAGGCGACGCCTCCCAAGGGCCAGAGCACGATCCGGTTGGCCGTGCCTCCCACCTGGCGACAGGCGAGTGCGTGACCGTATTCGTGCATCAGCACGATGAGGAATAACGCCAGATATTCTGCTACGTTCCACGCAAGGCCGCGGTACCTCCCCGTCCGGTCGCTGATTTCGAAGGCCGCAACCGCAAACCACGACCAGTGGAGAAACACGTCCACACCGGCGAATCGAAAAAGGGGAATCGCACCGCTGCGAAGCTCCGCCATGGGGCGACTTATACCACAGTTCTAATTCCTTACAGGGAAATGGGGCGAAACTCGGCGCGGTGTTTGTACCCGGCGTACTCGTCGCTTCCGCGGATAGCCGCAAGATTCGTGGTACAAACAACCAGGGGAAACTGCGAATGCGCCGCGCTCGGCTCTTGTTTCCGGCTCTGCTTGGTTTGCTTGCGGCGATGCTCGGCTTCGTCGCAGCGGCACCTCTGCCGCCAGGGACCTCCACTCCGCCAAAGGTGGCTGTGAGCATCGAGAACTATGCCTTCCAGCCGGACCCGATCACTATCACAGCGGGAACCACCGTGGTCTGGACGAATCGCGACGAGGTCACTCATACCGTCGTGAGCGCCGGCAAACTGTTTGCCTCACCGGAGCTCGAAACGAATCACTCCTACGAATTCACGTTCCACAAGGCGGGAACTTTTCCCTATTCCTGCACGCTCCATCCGGAAATGAAGGGCAAAGTGATCGTGAAGTGAACCGGCGAAGATTCCCCCTAGAATTGCGCAAACAGGTGGAATGAGCCTGATCCGATCACGGCGCCGAACAGCGCCCCCGCGATTACGTCGCTCAGAAAGTGCATGCCCAGCAGCACGCGGGAGACGCCGATGCAAACGGCTATCAAGAACAGTCCGGGCTCGGCCTGCGGATAGAGGTGGCCCAGAGAAACGGCGATGGCGAACGCCGTAATCGTGTGGCCGGAGGGAAACGAGAACTGGTCCGGTGGCAGAATCGTCGCCCAGCAATGTGGTTCCTGCTCGCAGGGACGCTGCCGCCGGCAGGCATGCTTGACGCACTTGAACAGCACGATTCCGGCGAGCGCCGCGAAGCTCGCCGTGGCCAGCGCGCGGTAGCGCTGTTCGCCGCCCAATATCAAAACCAGCGGCGCCAGCGAATACCACAGCCAGCCGTCCCCCAGCCGCGTTGCCCACACGGAAGCGATTCGCACCCACCGCGGCGCGCGCCAGCCGTGCACACGGCGCATCAGGCTCACGTCGCGCGTCTCGATGTAGCTCAGTACGGTGTGGGCTATCGCCATGCCAGTGCCTCCGCAGGACGGAATCGGGCAGAGATGCCGCGCGGGCGGGCCGGTCGCGGCCGTTCGCGCACGCGGCGCTCCGCCAGTGAGCTCCATCGGCGTGCGAATCCATATTCATGGAGCAGAACCGCCAAAGTGTAGAGGGGGATTGCCGGGGCCAGTGGGAGCAGGGGCGAGGTCCAGGGGTTGTGCTTGAGCATTGCCCCGGCGATGAGAAAGACGTCTCGCGTCAGTTTCACGTAACTGCCATTCTCTCCACCCGGTATGCCGCGGCCGGCGCGCAACCCGCGAAGGAACTCCGCCTTCGTCTTCGCGCCGGGCACCTCCGTGTAGGCCGTCCCGGCGGACGCCAGTGCGTGAGCATCGCTTCCGCCGATGGCGGCCTTGTGGAGCCGCCGCGCCACCTCCGCCGCCGAATGGTTATGGCCCCGCAACATGTGGCCGTTTCTCGTTTCATATGCGGGAAACATGGATTCGAACCAGTCGAAATCCTCCGGCGCGCGCCGTCCCGTGAGTCCGGAGAAGAGGTGGTTCACGCTGAAGAACAGTCGCCGCTCGTTCAGGTATGCCAGCAGCCGCGGCAGGTCGTCCCGCCGCTTCTGGATTTCCACGTGGTCGCGTTCCGTAATGTCGTAGACGCCTATGTGCACCTGCGTCCCGCTGGGCATTCGGCAGGTCACTTCTTCGCTCAGAAAGAAGTGCTGGAAGCTGCGCAGCGCTTCAGCTCCATCGATGCAGTCGTGGTCGGTTAGCGTCACCAGGTCCATACCCCGTTTGCGCAGCGTGGCGTAGACGTCCTCCGGAGCGCTGTAGCATTCCCGGCATATACGGCTCAGTCCGGGCACCTCGCACATGCCCGAGTGGAAGGAGTGCACATGGAGATCGCATCGCATGTCTCAAAAGTAGGTCTTGGGTGTTACGGCCCTATGACTGTGGAAAAAAAAGCGGCTAACGATAACTCTTTCAACACTATTCTAACCTGCGTTCACAGGATTGTAATGAGCGCACTCCCGGCGGCGCGTGAGACAATCCGCGCCAGATGCGAAGAATCGAATTCGTCTACTTCGACGCCGGCGGCGGCCACCGGAGCGCTGCCACAGCCCTGAAAGCGGTGATTGATTCGGAAAAACGTCCCTGGGACGTGCGCCTGTTCAATTTCCAGGAGCATCTCGACGCGCTCGACTTCGTGCGCAGGATCACGCGCCTGCGCATGCAGGATGTGTACAACCAGATGCTGCGTCACGGCTGGACGCTCGGCAGTAAGCAGATCATGCGCGTGCTTCAGGCCACCATCCGTCTCTATCACCCGTTGCTTGTCCGTCGGATGGTGAACTATTGGCGCGAAGTGCAACCGGAAATGGTGGTGTCCTTCATTCCCCACTTCAATCGCGTGCTGGGCGAGAGTTTTCGCAAGGCGTTTCCGGGACGGCCCTTCGTCACTCTCCTGACGGATTTGGCCGACTATCCGCCGCATTTCTGGATCGAACGCCAGCAGCAATATTTTATCTGCGGCACGGAGCGCGCCGTGGAGCAGGCGAGATCGATGGGTCATCGTGACGGCAGCGTGATACGCACCTCAGGCATGATTCTGAATCCCAAGTTCTACGACGCCCCCTCCGTGAATGTATCCGCGGAACGCAGCCGGCTCGGCCTGGATCCGGGGCTGCTCACCGGCCTGGTTTTATTCGGTGGATATGGCGCGCGCGCCATGTTGGAAATTGCGGAGCGGCTGGAGAGTTCCGAACTCCCCGTCCAGCTTATCTTCATCTGTGGGCGCAATGAACGCCTGGCAGAGGCGCTTCGCGGCCGCCCCGCGCGGCGTCCTCGCTTCGTGGAGGGATTCACGCGCGAGGTGCCTTATTTCATGCGCCTTTCCGATTTCTTCCTCGGCAAACCGGGGCCGGGCAGCATTTCCGAAGCGCTGGCCATGCGGCTCCCTGTCATTGTCGAGCGCAACGCCTGGACGCTCCCCCAGGAGCGTTACAACGCCGACTGGGTCCAGGACAACGATTTCGGGATCGTGCTGCGAAGCTGGAAAAACGTCGTTGAGGCCACGGCCCAGTTCGTTGAGCCCCAGCGGCTCGCCGAGCGGCGCGCGCGCATCGCCGCGGTGGACAATCGCGCCGTGTTCGAGATTCCGGAGGCGTTCCAGCGTATTCTTGATTCTCCCGCGGGGGTGGGCTAGTCTGGGTTTATACATGTTTGGGACGTCCGACCTTTTCTTCCGCGCTCTCACCACCAGGCGCGCGCCCGCGCCTCGACCTGAGCGATGAAACGCTCCATTCAACTGGCCGGCGGAATTGAACAGCTCTTCGGGGCGCTGGATGAGAATCTTCGCCTGTTTGAAAACACCTTCCGTGTGCGCACCCACTTGGAAGACAACACGTTGGAGCTCGAGGGCGAAGACGAATCCGTGGATCGCGCGGCTCACCTGTTGGAGGACTACAGCACGATGATCCGCGAGGGCCGCGTCTTTTCGAGCGGCGAAGTGAAATCGCTGCTGCGCGCCGCCGCGGCCGAGCCGCAGCTCTCCCTCCGCGAAGTGGCCCGCCCGCAGCGCCATCGTGTATTCGGAAAAAAGAGCGTCGCGGCAAAGACTCCCAATCAGCGCCGCTACATGGAGTGCATCGAGAAGTACGACATGGTGTTCGCCATCGGCCCGGGCGGCACGGGGAAAACCTATCTCGCCGTGGCCATGGCCGTCTCCGGATTGCTGACGAAGGAAGTATCGCGCATCATCCTCGCGCGTCCCGCCGTCGAGGCCGGCGAGCGGCTCGGCTTCCTGCCCGGAACGCTCCAACAGAAAATCGACCCGTATATGCGCCCGCTCTACGACGCGCTCTACGACATGCTCGACGCCGACAAACTCGAGCGCTACCTCGAGAAAGGAATCATCGAAGTCGCGCCGCTGGCTTTCATGCGCGGGCGCACGCTCAACGATTCCTTTGTCATCCTCGACGAGGCCCAGAACACCACCAGCGAGCAGATGAAAATGTTTCTTACCCGCCTGGGATTCAATTCCAAGGCCGTGATCACAGGCGACATCACTCAGATCGACCTGCCATCCGAGCGCCGCTCCGGCCTGGTGGAAGCTATGGAAGTCTGCGGTAAAATTCCGGAAATCGCTTTCGTGCACTTCAACGAACGAGACGTCGTACGGCATAATCTGGTGCAACAGATTATCAAGGCCTATGAAACGTTCGAAGGAGCCTCGGGGTCGGCCGGCCGCTCGCCGGGGCCGTCCTCCTCGCGCGAGAATGACCGACGACCTGCCACGAAGTAGCCCTGCCACCGCGGACAGTCTTCGCGGCGAGCGCGTGCTGCTCAACTGCCAGCGCTCCGTGGCTGTGCGCCCGGGCCCCCTGTCCGCTTTCTTCGGCAAAGCCTGCCGCATGGTGCTTCCGCCCGCCGCCGGAGTGGCGGTCTGCCTCGTTTCCGATGCGGAGATCGCCCGCCTGAATCACACTTACCGCGGCAAGCGCGGGCCCACAGACGTTTTGTCGTTTCCCGCAGACGGAACTCGCGGACTCCGCCGCTCCCGCGCAGGCTTTCATCTCGGCGACATTGCCATATCTCCATCTGCCGCGCGCCGGAACGCTCGCGCACTCGGCCGCGGCGTGGAAGAGGAATTGCGCGTCCTGATTCTTCACGGTGTGCTGCACCTGGCCGGTTACGACCACGAAACCGACCAGGGCCAGATGGACCGATACGAGCGGCGGCTGCGTGCCCGGCTGGGGATCGGCTGAACCATGTATCTCAGCATTCTCATTCCGGTGATTCTTCTGCTTTGCGCGGTGCTCACCGTGGTCTCCTACGTGGACCGCGTCTACCTGCAGCTCAGCCGGGTGACCACCGGCGTTCTCCGCGACAATCTGGACATTTTCGAAGCGGAAATCGAACCCCGCCTGAAACTCGAGCGCCAGCCTGCCACGCTCACCTTCCGCCTGCTCTCCCACCTGCTGCTCGTGGTGGTGGCCGCCCTCACCATTCTGGTGGCCGCCCGTTCTGCGGACACCGTCTTTGAAACGGCGCTGCAGGAGATGGTGCTTCCCGTTTGCGAAGTCTTCTTCCTGATGCACCTGATCCCGTACCTGCTGCTCACTCACAGCACGGGAAGGTGGCTGCGCCCTCTGGTTCCGCTCCTCCGCGTACTCTCCTACATCGTTTGGCCTATCCGCACTCTGCTGGAAGCCGGAGTGTCCGTGGCCCACCTGCACGACGAAAAGCCTACGGCTGCCGAGGCCGCGCAGGAAAGTATCGAGGCACTCGTGGAAGCGGGCGAAAGCCAGGGCATCCTCGAGCCCCACGACGCGGAGCTCATCGAGCAGGTGATGGAGTTCGGCGACAAACGTGTGCGCGAGGTCATGACTCCGCGCCCGGACATCGTCGCCATCCCCGCCACCGCCACTCTCGCGCAGCTTCGCCAGCTGTTTATCGATTCCAAGTATTCGCGTGTCCCCGTCTATGAAGGCTCGCTGGACGAAATCATCGGCATCGCCCACGTCCACGATCTCCTGGACATTCCGGAGAACGAAGCGGCCACCCGGCAGGTCCGCGAGCTCGTCCGTCCCGTGGTTTTCGTTCCCGAGACCAAGCACGGCTCCGAACTGCTCCGCGAACTGCAGCAGAAGAAGCAGCAGATGGCGATTGCCATTGACGAGTACGGCGGCGTCGCCGGACTGGTGACCGCGGAAGACCTGGTGGAAGAAATCGTGGGCGAAATCGAGGACGAAAATCGCCGCGCCATCCCAGACGCCGTCCGCGAGCCCGACGGCAGCATCCTGCTCCGCGGCAGCGTGCCCGTGGAGCGGCTGGAGGAATTACTGGGCGTGACCATCGAGCGCGAGCCGGGCGCGAGCGCCACCACCGCTGCCGGCTTGCTGAACGAGCTGGCCGGCCATGTGCCCGTGCCCGGAGAAACTGTGCTCACTCCCCAGCTTCGCTTTGAAGTCGTGGACGCGAATCAGCGCAAGGTCTTGCGCCTGCGCGCTCGCTTCGTCGCTCCGCCCGCGGAAACGCCGCCGTTGCTTCCCGCTGATGAGCAAGCGAAACCGGCAAACCCTCCTGAAGAAAATAGGCCCCAGCGCGAGCGGGCGGCACGCGCTTCCCGCACCGGCAAGTAAGCGCCGCCCCGCGCTTCCTTCGCCCTGCTATGATGGCCTGGCCATGAAGTTCCGCTCCGGATTCGCCGCCATCCTGGGCCCGCCAAACGCGGGAAAGTCTACGCTCCTGAATGCGCTGGTGGGTGAGAAGGTGGCCATCGTCTCCTCGCATCCACAGACGACGCGCAACCGCATCCTCGGCATCGTCAACCGGCCCGGCGCGCAGCTCGTCATCAGCGACACGCCTGGCCTCCATAAGCCGGACTCGCTGCTCGGCAGGCAGATGCTCGAAGAAATCGAGCAGGCCCTCGACGGCATTCATATCCTCCTGCTGATCGTGGATGCGACGCGTCGATTCGGTGCCGCGGAGCGGCAGGCACTCGATCGCGCGGCTCGGTTTCGCGGGCCGCGCATCCTCCTCCTCAATAAGATTGACCGCATGCGCAAAGACGCGCTGCTTCCCCTGATCGCGGAATACAGCAAGCGGTTGGAACTGGACGAGATTATTCCCGTCTCCGCTCTCACCGGAGACGGAGTGGAGTTGCTCCTCACGACGATCCTGAAGTACCTGCCCGAAGGCCCGCCCTACTTCCCGGAGGAGCAGTACACCGACCAGCCGGAGCGTTTTCTGGCCACGGAAATCATCCGCGAAAAAGTGCTCCAGCACTCGCGCCAGGAAGTGCCTCATGCCATTGCCGTGCTGCTCGACAAATTCGAGGAGGGCGAACCTCTCACCCGAATTCACGCCACAATTTATGTGGACAGGGAAGGGCAGAAGGGGATTGTGATCGGCCGCGCCGGCGCCATGCTGAAAACCATCGGCACGGAAGCGCGCGAGGAATTGGAACAACTGCTCGGCCGCAGGGTGTTCCTCGAGCTGTTCGTCAAAGTACGGCCCAACTGGCGCGACCAGGCCGCCATCGTCCGCGAACTCGACTGGCGCCGTCAGATGGAAGCGATGTCCGCCGAAGAACGAAACGAGGACGAGTCGGTCCATCTGGAAGACGACGAATCGTAGTCACTTCCGCGGCTTGCTTGCGGCCGGCTAGTTTTCCTGCGGTGAGATCCCCAGCGACTTCATTTTGCGGTACAGGTGGCTGCGCTCCAGTCCCAGAGCGGAGGCCGTGCGCGTCATGTTCCAGTGGTTCTCCTCGAGTTTTCGCAGAATCATCTCGCGTTCGTAGGCGTGTCGCGCCTCCGCCAGTGTCGAGGCGGCCTGCGCCCCATTGCGCATCCCCAGCCCGCGAAACAGTTCCGGAGGCAGATGGTGTGCCTCAATCCGTTCGTCGGGACACATGATCACCAGCCGTTCCATCACGTTTCGCAGCTCGCGCACGTTTCCGGGCCACGGATACTGCAGCATCACCTCCACGGCTCCCGGCGCCAGTTCCCGCGCTTTTCGTCCGTATGCCGCGCAGAATTCCTCCAGAAAATGCCGCGCGAAGATGGGAATGTCCTCGGTGCGCTCGCGAAGCGGCGGGATGGCCACCGGAACCACGTTCAAGCGGTAGAACAGGTCCTCGCGAAACGTGCCGCGCGCGATTTCGTCCTCCAGCTTTTTGTTCGTCGCGGCCACCACGCGAACGTCCACGGTCACCGGCTTGCGCGAGCCGATGGGCTCAAAGCGCTGCTCCTCCAGCACACGAAGCACTTTGGCCTGGGTTTTCAGACTCATGTCGCCCACTTCGTCGAGAAATAGCGTGCCGCCGTCCGCCTGCTGGAATTTTCCCGTCTTGTCCTCGTTCGCTCCGGTAAAGCTGCCCTTCACATGGCCGAACAGCTCCGATTCAATCAGCTCTTCGGGAATCGCCGCGCAATTCACTTCGACAAACGGCATGTGCGCGCGCAGGCTCTGCGCGTGCAGCGTCCGTGCAACCAGCTCCTTTCCCGCTCCGCTTTCACCGTAGATCAGCACGCGCCCGCCCGTCGGCGCGGTCAGGGCGATCAGCTGCCGCAGCGCTTTCATCGGCACGCTTTCGCCCAGCAGCGTGTGGCTGCGGTTCAACTCCGCTCGCAGCATGCGGTTTTCTTCCTGCAGGCGGGCCTGCGCCATTGCGTTGCGAACGGCCACCAGCATTTTTTCGAGTGCGAGCGGTTTTTCGATAAAGTCGTAGGCGCCCAATTTGGTGGCACGAACCGCGGTCTCAATCGTCGCGTGCCCGGATATCACCAGCACCACCGGCGGCCGCGCCAGCTCGTTCAGCCTTCGCAGAGTCTCGAGGCCGTCCATCCCGTTCAGCCAGATATCCAGCAGCACCAGATCGTAGGAGCGCCGCTTCGCGGCTTCCAGACAATCTTCCCCGCTGCTCACGGCGTCCGCCGTGTAGCCTTCCTCGCGCAGAATGGAGGAAAGGGACTGGCGAATGCCTTCTTCGTCGTCGACGATGAGGACGGATCGCACCACGGCGCTATCCTTCTCCTCTCAGTTCCGCTCCGGATCCGCCCGGAGATCCGCCGGGAGCCCCGGCCGCCACGGCGGCTCCATTGCCGGCACTTTGGGACGTGGCTGCGGGCAGATCCGCCGCCGGCAGCCGGATGATAAACCGCGCGCCCTGCGGCTGATTGTCCTCCACTCGGATGGCGCCATGATGTTCGGCCACGATGCGGTCCGCAATCGCCAGCCCCAGTCCGGTTCCGCGCTGCCGGGTGGAAAAATGCGGAAGGAAGAGCCGGTCTTTGTCCTGTGGCGCGATGCCGTGTCCGGAGTCGGCCACAATCAAATCCAGCGTTTCCCCGTTGGCGCCCAGCCGGGTCGTCAGCGTCATTTCGCGTTGTGCCGCACCTTCCATCGCTTCCGCGGCATTGTCGATCAGGTTGACGATCACGCGGCGGAGCAGTTCTGCGTCCCCGCGGATCGGCGGTAGGTTTGCCGCCAGCTCCATTCGGACAGTCACTCCGTCCAGCCGCCCCGCAAAAACTTCCACTGCCGTGGCCACCACGTGGTTCAAGTCCACAGGCACGAGCTGCGCCTCCGGGAACCGCGCCATCCGCGAAAACGCATCCACCAGACTGCCCAGCGTGGTCACTTCCCTTTGAATCAGCGCCGCGCATTCCGACACCAGGGATTCCAGCTCGCGCGCCGATTCCGTCCCCGCCGCTGTTCCCTTCGCGCGCCGATCCAGGAAGCGTTCCAGCCGTTGCGCCGAGAGCTGAATCGGCGTGAGCGGATTCTTGATCTCGTGAGCGATCCGCTGCGCCACCTCCTGCCACGCTGCGGCTTTCTGCGCATGCAGCAGTTCCGAAAGGTCGTCGATCACCACCACGTAACCGGGGTTTGCACGCCTCGGTCCGAGCGATGTGACCGTCACCGCCGCCCGTCGGGGGGGACGGCCCGGCACCGGTATCTCCAGTTCCTGCGATACCGCGCCCATACGGAGCGAGCGCCTCATCTGGCGTTCCACCGAGCGCGCCGCCTCACCGCCCAGAAGGGCGTCCAGCGAACGCGAGGCGGAGCTGCCCGCTTCGCCGAACATCCTTGCCGCCGAGGAATTCATCCGCTCCACCGCGCCCGTGGCATCGAGCGACACGACGCCCGTGGGAATGTTTTCGAGAATCGTCTCCATAACATGGCGGCGATGTTCCATTTCCTGGAACGCCCGCTGCAGGTTCGCGTTCGATTCTTCCAGGCGATCGCGCGCGTCGCGAAGCTGTCCGGTCATTCGGTTGAACGACTCCACCAGAATGCCCAGCTCGTCTTGTGCCCGAACCGTCACGCGGTGTTCCAGGTTCCCCTGGGAGATTTCCCGTGTGCCTTCGGCCAGCGCCTGCACCGGCACGGTGACCTGTTTTTCAAGAAACAGCGCCACCCAGGTGGTGGAAAACAGCAGCAGCAGGGTGATCAGCAGCAGGCTGAGCAGCATCTGCAGGCGGAAGGCTTTGAGCTGCCGGCTCTCTGCCAGATAGGCCTGCCGCTGGCTCAGGATGATGTCCATGCGTTTAAGGTAGCTTTCCGGCATGCGTTGGGCGATCACCAGCGCGCCCCGGGGCATCGCAGCGCGCGCAGCCAGATACGTGTTTCTCCCAGCCTGCCACGCCTCCGCCCCCGAGGGAAGTGTGCGCACCAAGTGCGGCGCTTCCTCCGCCAGTCCGGGCGTGTCGCGGAACATCGCGTCCGTCACCCTCCCCGCTTCATCCAGCCTCCAGATTCCGTCGTAACCTGCGCTGATGCGCAGCGGCTGGCCGGCGGCAAAGAGTGGCGCAACCTCGCTGGCCAGCAGGCTGCGGCGCGCGGCACCCGCTTCGCCCATGTCCTCAATGAGCCGCACACTTTCGTCCGTGGCCACTTCCAGGGCGTGCGGAAACCATTTGGTGAGCGTGCGGTTCAGCAACGCGTAGCTCACGATGAACAGCAGCGCT
Organism: Patescibacteria group bacterium; assembly: GCA_035541255.1. Taxonomy (GTDB): domain Bacteria; phylum Acidobacteriota; class Terriglobia; order Acidiferrales; family UBA7541; genus JOPF136. Next base: position 39,038 of record DATKNR010000142.1, read on the forward strand.
ACAGGAAGCAGCGAGATTCCCATCGCTCCGAACACCATTTTCGTGCGGAAGCGCGAGCCCATCTGCCCCGCTCTCCTGTCTGTCCACAGCCGGAACAGGTTCCGCAGCAGTACCAGGCCGAAAACCAGGAAGGCCACCACCACGAACATCGAGACGGCGAACAGAATGACCAGCGCCGTCACGCTTTCCGGCTCGAAGGGCATCCGGAACGAGCCCAGGGTCAAAATCACGGTCAGCAGCATCGCCACAAACACGCCGCCCAGGATCAGCGGAAGCTTTCGCGTGCGCCGCCGTTCGGGTTCGCGCGACGGCGTCCTCGCTGCTCGGAAGGCAGGGCTGTCGGGGGGCGGCATGCCGGGCGCGCTCATTGCGCCGCTCCCGCCGGCGAGATCACAGCAGGGGAGGGAAGGAAGGTTTGCAGCGGACACTCGTGGCAACGCGGTTCGCGCGTGCGGCACCAGTTCTTCCCCACGTTCACGATGAGCCCATGGAATTCATTGTATGTGGCCGGGTCGCGCGGAAGGCTGGCCTCAAACAGCGCACGCACCTCTTCATAGCCGGCTTTTGCGTGCGAAAGCCCGTGTCGCGTCAAAATGCGATGGGTGTACGCATCCACCACGAATACTCCATGGCCGCCGGCGTACAGCAAAATTGAATCGGCCGTCTCCCGTCCGATGCCGTGAACGGCCAGCAACCGCTCGCGCAGTTCCGTCGTGGGCGTGCGGAACATCCGCGCAAGCGACCCGCCGTACTCCCGCCGCAGGAAACGCACAAATTCTTTCAGCTTCCGCGCCTTCTGCCGGAAGTAGCCGGACGAGCGGATTAGCCGTTCCAGCCGCCTGCGCTCCACGCGCTCCAGCGCCGCAGGCGAGAGCAGCCGTTCGCGCCGCAGATTGGCGATCGCGCGCTCCACGTTTGTCCATGCCGTGTTCTGCGTCAGGATGGCGCCCACAATCACTTCAAATGGCGTGCGCGCCGGCCACCACCGCTGAGGGCCCATGGCGGAATGGAGGGCGCGATAATACTCTTCGAGTTCGGGCCGCGGTACAGGAGCTGCGGGTGCGTGCGCCACCCGCCGTTTGGCCCCTGGTCTGGCCTGGATTGCCATGGAAATCCCACGATAACGGGGCAGTTCGGGCCAGTCAAGGCGAGGCGGCTGGAAGTGAGTGGGCCCCGGGCCAGGAACCGGCGCCGTAGCTGCCTACGCGTCCAGCTCGTAAGCGGTCTTCAGCCAGCTCTTCACTTCCGCGTCAACCTGCGCGGGCGACGTGATCTCCACGCGGTGCGTGATTCGGTCGCCCTTCTTTGCGCCGCCTGTGTCAATGAACCGTTTCGGCGGATTTTTCCCGAGCTTCAGGAAGCACAATCCGAGATCGATCCGCGTCTGCGTGGTGGGTTTGATCTGCGCGAACACGTGATGGCGGTAGAGCGGAACCATCGTCCTGCACGGGCACGCCTTTGCCTCCGGGCCGGTGCCCAGCCCCGCTTGGAGCAGAGCGTCGTAAATCGGCCGCAGAGCCGCCTTTGGGCCCGCGTACATTTCCGCCACGTACTTGTCCGCTGCGCTCAGGTAGGCCTCCGGCGTGTCTTCCTCACCCCCCTTGCCCACCGAGCGTTCCGCCAGCCACCACGCGCTGTTCGTTCCGAGCCCGTGCCTCTTCTTCAGCCAGTCGCGCCGATCCTGTTCGGTGGCCGGCCCTTCTTTTCCCATCAGCTCCATCCACTCGTCGAGCGAGCGGCCCGTCTTCGTTTTCAGCTCAGCCACCCACTTCTGCACCATGGCCACGGCAGGATGCACGCTGTAACGCGTCTTGTCGCCGGACTTTTTCCCAGGCATTGCCAGGCCTCCTGCCCTCCCAACCCCCGTCGTTCCGGGGAGCATACACCCTTCCCGGGCTGCCACGCCTCGTGCCGGACGGCGACATGCGGCCATCGCACAGCCCCGCTGGCCCCTGGGGCAGGGAGCGGTTCTGGATACGCTCGGCCCGGCTTGCCTTGACAGGGCATTCCCGCATTCACTACGATGTCTCGAAATCTTGGGCTGGCGCGCGCATTCCGCGTCCAAGCGCGCCACGCTCTTGCTTGGAAAGACGCGCGGCGATGACCTGCGCGACTGAGGAGCCTGCGAATGTCTGCCCGTCTGGGCGAACTTCTGGTCAAGGAAAAGCTGATATCGCAAGACCAGCTGAAGCAGGCGCTCGACTTCCAGAAGCAGCACGGCGGCCGCCTGGGTACGGCCCTGGTCAAGATGGGCTTGGTGACCGACGACGAAGTCACGGCAGTACTCTCCCGCCAATATGGCGTGCCTTCGATTAACCTGAAATACTACGAAGTGGATCCCACTGTGGTGAAGCTGATCCCGCAGGAAACCGCCGTACGCTACCAGATCGTGCCGCTTTCGCGCGTCGGCTCCACGCTCACCATCGCGATGACCGACCCCACCAACGTCTTCGCGATGGACGACATCAAGTTCATGACCGGGTTCAACGTCGAGCCCGTCGTCGCCTCCGAATCCGCCATTTCCGAAGCCATTAGCAAGTTCTACGGCGAGAATGCCAGCGTCCAGGAACTCGACAAGGTGATGAAGGACCTGGCGGGCGAGGAAACCGACCTCGAACTGGCGGGCGAAGAAGAGCAGATGGACCTCGCCTCCCTGGAGAAGGCGGCCGAGGAAGCTCCTATCATCAAGCTCGCGAACCTGATTCTCACCGACTCGGTCCGCAAGGGCGCCAGCGACATCCATATCGAGCCGTACGAAAAGGAATATCGAGTGCGCTTCCGCGTGGACGGCATCCTGCAGGCCGTCATGTCCCCGCCGATGAAATTGAAGGATGCCCTCACCAGCCGCCTGAAGATCATGGCCAAGCTGGACATCAGCGAAAAGCGGCTCCCGCAGGACGGCCGCATCATGATCAAGTTCAGCAAGGACGGGAAGAAAAAGGAACTGGACTTCCGCGTCTCCACCGTCCCCACTCTCTACGGCGAAAAAATCGTCCTCCGCCTGCTCGACAAGGAAAACCTCCGCCTGGACATGACCAAGCTGGGCTTCGAGCAGGAATCGCTCTCCAAATTCGAGCGCAACATCTTGCGGCCCTACGGCATGGTGCTGGTCACCGGTCCTACCGGCTCCGGCAAGACGAACACGCTCTATTCTTCCGTTGCCCGGCTGAATTCGCCGGAAACGAACATCATGACCGCGGAAGATCCGGTGGAATTCCAGCTTGGCGGCGTCAATCAGGTACAGATGAAGGAGCAGATCGGCCTGAACTTTGCCGCTGCTCTTCGCGCCTTCCTGCGGCAGGATCCGAACATCATTCTCGTCGGCGAGATCCGCGACTTTGAGACCGCGGAAATTGCCGTAAAGGCGGCGCTCACCGGCCACCTGGTTCTTTCCACGCTGCATACCAACGATGCGCCTTCCACCATCAGCCGGTTGATGAACATGGGCATCGAGCCGTTCCTTGTGGCCACCTCCGTCAACCTCATCTGCGCGCAGCGTCTGGTGCGCCGCATTTGCGCCAACTGCAAGGAACCCCTGCCGCTGCCCGAACAGACCCTGCTCGATGCCGGTTTCACTCCGGAGGAAGCCAAGACCACTCAGATCTTCCACGGGAAGGGCTGCTCGGTGTGCAACAACTCGGGCTACAAGGGCCGCGTGGGTCTTTACGAGGTGATGGAAATCACCGACGATTTGAAAGAGCTGATCCTGGTGGGCGCCTCCGCCATGGAATTGAAGAAAAAGGCGCTGGAAAGCGGCATGATTACTTTGCGCAGGAGCGGCCTCGTCAAGGCCGCTGCGGGAAACACCACTCTGGAAGAGGTGCTCCGGGAGACGGTGCTGTAAGCGATTGCGCTCCGCCGCAGGCGGAAGCGCGGGATGGGACTGGGGGTACTATGGCGTCGGTGACGCTGAGCGATCTGCTCAAGAAAATGATCGAGATGGGCGGGAGCGACCTGCACATCACCACGAACAGCGCGCCCCGCATTCGGGTCCACGGCAAGCTTCGCCCGCTGGACATGCCTCCCCTGTCCGCTGCGGACACCAAAGGGCTCGCCTACAGCGTGCTCACCGACGCGCAGAAGCACCGGCTGGAAGAAAACCTGGAACTGGACTTTTCGTTCGGCATCAAGAATCTGGCCCGTTTCCGCGCCAATGTATTCCATCAGCGCGGCGCCATCGGCGCCGTGTTCCGCACCATCCCGTGGGAAATCCGCACGTTTGACCAGCTCGGCCTGCCCTCCGTAGTCAAGGGCCTGTGCGACAAGCCCCGCGGCCTGGTGCTGGTCACCGGTCCGACCGGGTCGGGCAAATCCACCACTCTCGCCGCCATGCTCGACAAGATCAACGGCGAGCGCGAAGAGCACATCCTCACGATCGAGGACCCCATCGAATTCCTGCACTCGCATAAGCGCTGCCTGGTGAATCAGCGCGAGGTGCACTCCGACACGCATTCGTTCACCAACTCGCTCCGCGCCGCGCTCCGCGAGGACCCCGACGTTGTGCTGATCGGCGAAATGCGCGACCTGGAGACGATTGAGAGCGCTCTGCGCATTGCCGAAACGGGCCATCTTACCTTCGCCACCCTGCACACGAATTCCGCGATCTCCACCATCAACCGCATCATCGACGTGTTTCCCGCCCACCAGCAGCCGCAGGTGCGCGCCCAGCTCTCCATGGTGCTGGAGGGCGTGCTCTGCCAGTCGCTGCTGCCACGTTCGGATGGCCGCGGCCGCGTCATGGTAATGGAGATCCTGATTCCCAATGCCGCCGTGCGCAACCTGATTCGCGAGGATAAGGTCCACCAGATTTATTCCGCCATGCAGAGCGGCGCCGGGCAGACGGGCATGCAAACCTTCAACCAGGGCCTTGCTCAGGCCTACTTCAACAAGATTGTCAGTCTGGAAACAGCCCTTTCGCGTTCGTCCAGTCCGGACGAATTGCAGGATATGATCAACCGAGGCGTCACTACGCCGTCGCGCACAGGCACCACTCCCGTGCGACGGTGAGGTCTTGACGGGAATGGCCCTGGCCGCTTTCTGGCCTGGTGGGGGAGGGAACGCTGATGCCAGTTTATGCATATAGCGGAGTGAATCGCGCCGGTGCGCGGGTTACCGGGGAAAGGGCCGCTTCCAATAAGAATGAGCTTCAGGCCCTGCTTCGCCGCGAGAACATCACGATCAGCAAGGTATCCGAGAAGGGCAAGGAATTCGCCCTGCCTACGTTCGGCGGTGGAGTCAGCACCAAGGAACTCGCCATTTTCACCCGGCAGTTTTCCGTGATGATCGACGCCGGTCTTCCCCTCGTCCAATGTCTGGAAATCCTCGCCGGCCAGCAGGAAAACAAGCAATTCGAGAAGATTCTTACCGGAGTCCGCTCTGCCGTCGAAGGCGGCTCTACGCTTTCCGCTGCCATGCGCACGTACTCCAAGGTTTTCGATCCCCTCTTTGTGAACATGGTGGAAGCCGGGGAGACCGGCGGTATCCTGGACACTATTTTGCAGCGCCTCTCCAGCTACATTGAAAAGAACGTCAAGCTCAAGCGTGCCGTGCAATCCGCGCTCATCTACCCCGTGGCCGTGCTGTTCATCGCCTTTAGCGTCATCATCCTGCTGCTCTGGAAGGTCGTCCCGATTTTCGCCACCCTTTTCGCCGGTCTTGGCGTCACCCTCCCGCTGCCCACACGCATTGTCATCGGCCTCAGCAATTTCATCGGGAGCATCTACGGAGCGGTCATCGTTGTGGTTTTCATCGCGCTGATCTTCCTCACCAAGTACGCGTACGGAACGCCGGGCGGCAAGTACTTCCTGGACTCCGTCCTCCTGCGCCTGCCGCTCATCGGCATCCTGCTGCGGAAGATCGGCGTGGCCCGCTTCACCCGCACGCTCGGCACCCTGATTTCCAGCGGCGTCCCCATCCTGGAAGGACTGGATATCACCGCCCGCACTTCGGGCAATGCCGTTATCGAGCAAGCCATTTTGAAGACGCGCAAGGCCGTCGAAGCCGGCCGCACCCTTGTCGATCCTTTGAAGGAAACGGACGTTTTTCCGAGCATGGTCACCCAGATGATTGGTGTGGGCGAACAGACCGGCGCCATGGACGCCATGCTTCAGAAGATCGCCGATTTCTATGAGGACGAAGTGGACGCCGCGGTGAAGGACCTGCTCACCGCGCTCGAACCTTTGATGATCGTCTTCCTTGGCGGCGTCGTCGGCGGTGTCGTCATTTCCATGTACATGCCGCTCTTCTCGATGATCGCCAAACTCTCCGGATAGGAACGCCGGGAAATCACGTGACACAGAACGCCGCGGGCAGGGGAGAGGCCGGGCCGGGAAACAGCGCGTCTCCCCATGAGACGAGCCTGTCTCCCGCTGCGGCTTCGTGGCCCGCGGAGTCTGCTGGCGGCCCTGTGCTTCGTCCCGTCGATCCCGCCGGAGAAGAGCTCCGTGATTGGCTTCAGTGGCTCGCCCGCGTCCGTTTTCTTGTCATCACAATTCTGCTTGCTGTGGTGTTGGTGCTCAAGAACTACATCGACGCCACCGCTCCCAGTAATTTTTTCGCGCCCATAATCGTTTCCTGGTACGCGCTCGCTTGTTTCTTTCTGCTTCTGATTCGCTGGCTCTCCGTTCCCGTCGGACGGGCACGGCGCGTCCCGCGCTGGGTCGCTCCCGTACAGATCTTCAGCGATTTGCTCATGGTCACGGGCGTTGTCTTTGCCACCGGCGGTCACGAAAGCTACTTCATCACCCTCTACCTGCTGGTGATTCTCGTGGCCAGCATCCTCTTTACTCGCCTGGGCACCTTCCTGACTGCGGGGGCGGGCTATATTCTTCTTGGCGTCCTCGTCGAGCTCACCTACTTCGACAAACTTCCCCGCACGGCCACCGCCATGCCCTCCGGCCCGTCGCTGCTTTCCTGGCTGGGCAACAATCTCTTTTACTTTCTGGCGGTCGCCTACCTTTCCAGCCTCCTGATGCAGACGCTTCGTCATCGCGGCGCCGAGCTTCGGGCGCAGCGCGCCGAATTGCTGGATTTGCGCGCATTCAACCAGGACATCATTGAATCCATGCGCGGCGGCCTGCTCACCACAGACGAGTCCGGCCGCATCCTGCTGCTCAACCGTGCCGGCGAGGAAATCACCGGGCAGTCGTTCGCGAACGTCGCCGGACAAATGCTTCGCGATGTGTTCCCAGACTTCCCCCTGGAGCCCGCGTCTTCTGCGGCGCCGTCCGCATCAGCACCGTTGGCGTCCGCGCAAGTTCCCGGGAGTGCCCCGCCATCCGCTTCTCCGGGCCGCGGCCGATTTGAAGGCCGGAAAGAAGTCGTCTTTCGCACCACGGATGGCCGGGAGCGCTACCTCGGGCTTTCCGTTTCGCCCGTCCGCACTCCCCGCAGCGGTGAAGACGCGATTCTGGGTTACGTCTACAACTTTCAGGACCTCACCGAACTGCGCCGCCTGGAGCAGGAAGTCGCCGTGCGCGACCGCATGGCCGCGCTCGGCCGCCTGTCCGCCGCCATCGCTCATGAAATCCGGCAGCCGCTCACGGCCATGGCCGGCGCCGTCAACGAGCTTGCCCGCATGGTCCCCATGGGTGACGACGAGAAAAAACTGGTCCGCATCGTCAGCCAGGAATCCGCCCGCCTGAATCAAATCATTGCCGACGTGTTGAGCTATTCCGGCGAGAAGACCTACACGTTTACCGAAGCCGACCCCAGTGAAATTCTTGAGGAAACCCTCCTGCTCCTGGACCGGCACACAGGACGCACTCCCAGGCACCGCATCGAGCGGGCATTTCAGCTCGGCACGATCCGCATGCGCGCGGACCGCGACCGCCTGAAGCAGGTGTTCTGGAATCTGGGCGACAACGCGCTTCGTGCCATGCCCGATGGCGGCACGCTTACGGTCACCATGGAGGCGCGCGGCAATCGTGTACGCATCGTCTTTCGCGATACGGGAGTCGGGCTCGGCGAGGGAGATACCCAGAAGATTTTCGAGCCCTATCACACCACCTTTCCGGGAGGCACTGGACTTGGCCTTGCCATCGTGTACGAGATTGTGAAGGCCCACGGCGGCTCTGTCAGTGTGTTCTCCAAGCGGAATCAGGGCGCCGAATTCGTCGTCGAGCTCCCGCGTGCCCCGGTCCCGCCCGCGGGTGCTCCGTCCACTCGCGACAGCCGGAATGTCGCTCCCGTCTCGAGGCGCGGTGCCTGACCCCATGGCTCACCTGCTCATCGTCGACGACCAGAAGGCAATCTGCGAGCTGCTGGACATTACGTTCCGCAAGGAAGGCCATCGCGTCGAAGTGGCCAACTCGCCGGAAACAGCCCGCCGCCGCATTGAGTCGCAGATCTTCGACATCATCATTTCCGATATCCGCATGCCCGGCGGCAGCGGCGTGGACGTGCTGCGTTTTGCCAAGGAAATCTCCCCCTCCACCTTTGTCATCCTGATCACGGGCGTACCCACGCTGGAAACCGCAATCGACGCGGTGAATGCGGGCGCGGACCGCTATGTGATCAAGGGCGACAAGCTCACCGACGAGCTCCGTCAGGCCGTGCGGCAGTGCGCCGAACACGTCAAGCTGCGCAAGGAAGCAGGCTATCTGAAGCGTGAGCTCCGCAAGCTCACCGGTCTCGATAACATCGTCGGGCAGAGCCCGCCGATGCGCCAGATTTTTGAGCTCATCCAGACTATCGCTCCTCAGTCCAGCCGGGTTCTCATCACCGGGGAAAGCGGAACGGGGAAGGAACTGGTGGCCCGCGCCATCCATGAGAATAGCTCCCGCTCCTCCGAGCCGTTCATCACTATCAACTGTGGCGCGTTTCCCGAAACGCTGCTCGAATCCGAACTCTTCGGCTATCGCAAAGGCGCCTTCACCGGCGCCAATGAGAACCGCGACGGCCTCTTCCAGGCCTCCCACGGCGGCACCTTGTTCATGGACGAAATCGGCAACATGACGCCCACCATGCAGGTGAAGCTCTACCGGGTGCTTCAGGAAGGCAAGGTCCGCCCGCTGGGAAGCACGGAAGAGAGCGACGTCGATGTCCGGGTCATCGCTGCCACGAACAAGGATTTCGAGAAGGAAATTTCCGAGGGCCGTTTCCGCGAAGATCTCTACTACCGGCTGAGCGTGATTCCCATTCATCTTCCCGCGCTTCGCGAGCGGCGCGAGGATATCCCGCTCCTGGCCCGCCACTTTCTCGAAGGCTTTCGCAAGGCCATGGACAAGCAAATCGAGGGCATCTCGCCGGAAGCTCTGCGCCGGCTGGAGTCCTACGATTGGCCCGGAAACGTTCGTGAACTGGAGAATACCCTCGAGCGCGCCGTCGCCCTGGAGACCGGCAAGACAATTTCGCTCGACGTGCTCAGCGACAAGATCAAGAGCTATTCGCCGGAGCCGATGGCCGCTGGCGGTCATCGTCCAGCGGGCATTCCCGCCGAGGGGCTCAACCTGGAGGAACTCCTCGCCGCCGAGGAGCGTGGCTATCTGCTCGCCGCGTTGGAAAAGGCCGATGGAGTGCGCACTCGCGCCGCCGAGTTGCTGAAGATGTCCTACCGTTCCTTCCGGCACGCCGCGAAGAAATACGGTATCTGACCGCCCCTGCGGCCGGTTTCAGGGATGCGCCGCTGCCGAAGGCGAGGCGGCCGTGTCGAGCGCCCGCAGCTGGTCCAGCGTGGGCTGATTCGCCGGGTCGCGCTTCAGTTCCTGCTCGAATTCCGCGCGTGCTCCCGCCGCGTCTCCCGAATCCTTCAGCATCACTCCCAGCGCGAAGTGGTACCCGGTTCCATTCGGCTTCAGCGCAATGGCTTTGCGGACGGAGGCCATCGCCGGGCCGGGCTGCTTCAGGTGATAGTAGGTCATGCCGAGATACATGTTGGACTCCGGGTCTTCCGGCATGATCTCCACCGCGCGGAGAAAGTAGGGCTGCGCCTCGCTGTATTTTCCCACCACGTAGTAGCCGTAACCCAGGTCATACTGCGCCAGGTAAAATCTCGGGGCGCAGTCCGACGCCTTCCGGAACTGGGCCATTGCCTCCTCCCATCGGCCGCGGTTCAGTAGCTCGACTCCCAGGTTCAGGTTTGCAAAGGCATTCCGCGGAGACACCTCCACGCCGCGCTGGTAGAGCGTCATATTGTCGGTCCAGTAGCCGGTCTGGCGGAATGTCACTGCTCCCAGCACTACCGCCACCGCTCCGCACACTGCATACACCACTCGCCGGGAGATTTCGCTCGTCCAGCGCCGCTCCAGCGCCGCAATTCCCAGACCGGCCAGCAGCGACATGCCAATCAGCGGTTGATAGAGGTAGCGGTCGTGCAGAAATTCGCCGCGCGGAAAAATGGGGATATCCAGCACCGGGAGTATGGGGAAGACCATCCACACGGTGGCCAATTTTGCTCCCCCACGTTTTCGGATGGCCAGCACCAGGAGCCCTGCAAGCACCAGCAGTAGGAGCGCCGGAAGCACTACTTGGCGCACCGAGAATTGTTCGATGTAGGGATAGTCGTAGAACGCGCTCAGTCCCGCCGGCCACAGCAGGTGCACCGCGTAGACCTGCAGAATGCTCGGGATTGTATCGAGCCATACCGCAGCCGTCATCTTCACCACGGCATTCCCGATGCCTCCCAGCACGGCAAATCGCGCTGCCAGATATCCCACCGTCACCGCGGCGTACGGCCAGGATTCCCGCACGCCGGCCAGCAGCGCCGCGCCGAATGGCCGCTCCCCCGGCCGGACAGAGTCGGGCGAAGCCGGTCGGCCCCACCACTCGTGCAGAAATACGAGCAGCGGGACGATGATGGCCGTTTCCTTCGTCATCACCGCCAGTGCATACAGCACCGCTGACCCGAGCAGCCACAGCACCCTCCGCACCCCGGCGTCCAAGGAGCGCACGTAGCACAGCATCGAGGCGAGCGTCAGAAAGCTGCCAAGCAGCTCTGTAGACGCCGAGGCCCACACCACGTTTTCCACCTGCGCGGGATGTAGCCCGAACAGCAGCGCGCTCCCCAGTGAGGCAAACCGCATCCGGGTGAACCGCAATGCGAGGAAATACACGAGCACCGTGCTTCCCAGGTGCAGCAACAGCGAGCTCAGGTGCCATCCCAGCGGGTCGAGTCCGAACGCCTCGTAGTTCCCCAGCAGCCACAGCAGGAATACCGGCCGGTAGTAGTTCTTCCGCGCCAGCATCAATTTGCTCCATACGTGCTCCGTGAAGTAGCTGGGTATATGGCTCGCCGAGGTGATGAATGGATTCGCTTTGACGATGATGTCGTCGTCAAACACGAATCCCAGCGTTGGCGATTGCATGTAGGCCACGGCGATCACCAGCACTGCGATCAACGGGAAGAGCCACGGCGCGTTGAGGATCGATTCCTCGGCTGCCGGATTGACCTCCGGAGCGTCTTCGAGTTTGCCGGTTTCGTTCATGGATGGGATGGGGAGTCCCGGTCGCGGTCTACCGCAGACGTCCTCCGGCCGACGCCAGTTCCTCTGCGCGTTCCCCCGCATCCGTGCGAACGCGCCTGCCGAACAGGTGTGTCCCCAGCCACGCGCACCCCGTCACGGCGCTGTAACCCGCCAGCACGCACAGCAGAGGGTCGATCGGGTGGCGATAGCGAAGCGATGTGTGCGTCACGTAGTACACCACCGGAAACAGGAAGATGGAGCCTGCGAACGGCAAGGCATACGGACTCCGCTTCCGGTACGCCAGCAGCCCTCCGAAGAGTCCCATCATGGGGAACAGGACTTCCTGTGAGAGCGCCGCACTCACGTACCACGGCTGGGCGAGTAGATCCGTCACCGGCTCTTCAAGGCCTGTCCAATTGTCCACGAACCGCCGGAAGCTCTGATACAGGAATGTGCCGGGGTGCGCGCGAATCCAATCCATGGCTTCCTTTTGCTTCATGTCCATGTAGGGGATTTCACCCATGCGCGCGTACAGGCGGCCCTCCGCATCGTCGTCGTTCGGGTGCACCCACCACGACCACACCCCGGGATTCAGCGGATTGTTCCCCAGCCACAGTTCCAAGCCGAAGTTGCTTCGGAAGAGAATCAGCCGGTGGAACACCACGTAGTTGCGGACGAACCACGGGCTGATCACCACTGCAAATACGAGCAGCGCCACGAGGGCGGGCTTCATCCATTGCCGCGTCCGGGTTCGAAGCGTGTACGCCGCCCAGCCCAGCAGCACCGGCAATGTAGACACAAGCGACGCGTTCACCAATGCTCCCAGTCCCCACAGGCCCCCGTATCCGCCCCAGGCAGCCGTCCGTTCCGTCTCCACCAGTCGTATCGTTGCCAACACGATCAGCGCCATCACCAGCGCCGAAAGCGACGTGTCCCACACCCACACCACCGGATAGAAGATCGCCGAAGGCAGCAGCGCCCAGATCCATCCGGCCGTCACTCCGCAGCTCGGGCTGAAGACGCGCCGTCCGATCGCCCAGATTACCCATGCCGTCAGCGCGGAAAACGCGCAGTCAATCGCCGAGATCACAAGAAACGATTCCCAGCTGTACACCCCGAACACTTTGAACACACCGGCAAGCACGAACGGATACAGCGGCGTCATCCACGCGGTCGGTCCCGTGTCGAACTTCAGCGGCGAGCTGTAGCCCAGTCCCAGCGCCAGTGCGCGCGCAATTCGGCCTGTCTCGTACCCGATCGGAAACACGTCGGTCATGGGATAGGGGCCGCGGATACGGAACGAGTAGAACAATCCGTAGCGGATCAGAAACGCCGTCACCACCATCGTTCCCGGATGCGCCAGCAGCCGTCCTGTCTTTTCTGCGAATGTTCGAGAAGGCACGGAGTCCTCGGAAGTGCAACGCAGCCCAATGTAGCAGTCTTTGCCCCGGTCTCACCCAGCCGCGAAATCCGGGCTGCGCAATCAGGCAACTGCGTCGGGCCGCCCGCCGGTTCCCGGTTCGTCCCCAATGGATGGCGGCATATCCCAAACGAAACACGTCCTTCATCCCGCTGTGGGCTGCGCGCGGCGCGCGTGGTTAGATGCGAATGTGGACGCGAATCCGAATGTGCCTTCCAATTGGCGAATTCTTCTATTCCTCTTTCTATTTCTGAATTTTCTTTACCTGCTCACCTCCAGCGGCCGCGTCCGCACGATTGACGAATTGACCGTGGATTTTCAGGCCGAAAGCCTGGTCACTCGCGGCAACTTTGCCGTTCCGCAGGCCGTCACCGCCGGCGCTTACTATGGAAAGCGCGATAGGGAAGGGAATCCTCAGGCGCCTTACGGCGCGGGCCAGGCCGTTCTCGTTGCTCCATGGTATTTGCTCGGACGCATGCTTCGCACAGTGGTGCCGGGCATTCCCGCTCCCGCTCGCGACGTCGCCCTCGATGCTGTCGTCGTTTCCAGCAGCGCCACCTTTGCGGCGATTGCCGCCGGACTGGCATTTCTTCTTCTCGTCCGCCTGGGCCTTCCCGTGGGAGCGAGTGGAATGGCGGCGTTGATCCTCGCTCTAGCCACTCCGCTGTTCGCCTATTCCTCCTGGTTTTTCTCGGAACCACTTGCGGCCGCCCTGCTTCTGGCCACGGCTTTGGCCCTGTTCACGGCGCCGCGCGGTGCGCCAGTGTCCTTGCAGCGTTCCATCGTGGGAGGCCTGCTCTTGGGCGTAGCCATCTGGGTCAGGCCTGCCCACGTCATCGCAGTGCCGGTGTTTCTGCTCGCCATCCTCGTGCGCGACCGGGCCCGTGGCATCATTTCCGTCTGCGTGGTCGCTTGCGTCTCTGGACTGTTCGCCGCTGCATACCTGCTTCGCAACGAATTCCTCTTCGGCAATTTCTTCGACTTCGGTTATCCGGAAATGGCCGAAGGCGGGAAGCGCTTGAATAGCTTCAACACTCCGCTCTCCACAGGACTGTTCGGATTTCTGCTCTCGCCCGGCAAGTCGCTCTTTCTGTTCGCTCCTCCGCTGCTTCTGGCACCTGCGGGACTTCTCGCCCTCGCTCGTCGCGATCGTGGTCTAGCCCTCGTGGCTGGGCTGGCTCCGCTCGTTTATCTGCTTTTCTACGCGCGTTACGCGCAGTGGGAAGGTGGCTATTCTTTTGGGCCGCGCTATCTCGTTCCCGTGATTCCGTTGCTGATTCTCGGCCTCGGTCCTTTGCTTGCCGAACGTGGCCGGGTGGTTCGCCGCCTGGTCCTCGTTCTCGCCGTCACTGGTTTTCTTGTCCAGGTGATTGGCATGTCCACCAGCTTTCTGGAGGACCAGGCCACGGGAGCCTACTACGATGCAAGCTGGAATTACCGCATGAGCTATTCGCCGCTCGTCAGCCAGACGCAACGCCTCTTCCATTACCTCTTCAGCGCTTCGCCTGCTCCGATCGGTTTGGGCTTCGACCGATGGTTCGTATTTCTGGGCAAGGCTGGCGTCGCGCACGGTCCCATCATCGCCGCGATTCTGATCGAATTTGCGGCGATGCTGGTTTCCGGCGCATGTCTTCTTGTGTTGTTGCGCAAGAGTGGCAGACTATCCCTGGGGTGACTCCGCTTGTTCTTGCCCACCGGCCATAAGCTCCTGACACTTTTCGTCACTGTTGGACGTCGTTTCTTGTCAGTTCCATGGATTCAGGCCGTATATCTATGGTACTCCGGGAACTCTAGTACTATACCTCCATGTCTAAACCGTTGAATCTGAACCTGTTAGATGTGCAATGAGAAATTGAGACTGCCCCGCCGGTTGGCCCTCCGGTTGCACCATTGGCCCCATGAGCACCAGTGCAATGCTGGGACTTCAAGGAGAAGAGATGCGAATTAAGAGAGAAAAGGGTTTCTCGTTGATTGAGCTTCTGATCGTTGTGGCGATCATTCTGATCATCGCGGCGATCGCGATCCCGAACCTGCTGCGCTCCCGGATGGCCGCCAATGAGGCGTCTGCCGTGGGCTCGCTGCGCACGATCAACA
>DATKNR010000143.1:0-10847 GCA_035541255.1 Patescibacteria group bacterium
CCGCTTGACGCCCCCTCGGGCCTTTGTTACGGTCTGGCGAGGAAGTACCCTCGCGCCCGCAGTTCGGGGGGCCGCGGAATGAAGGAGTGTCTCATGCGACGAATCGCGATAGCACTGTCGTGTCTTCTGACCCTGTGGGCTGCGGGAGCAGCGGCGCAGAACGCGGCCGAGGAACGCGGCAATTCCGCGACGATAGCGGATACGTATTGCGCCGGGATGATCACGAATGAGGGCGTCCCATACGACAACTATGTGATTTCAGGGCCGGAGGCCGACCCGCAAACGATCTTTTCGAACCGGCAATACGTGTACATCAACAAGGGTTCGGAGGGCGGGACCAAAGTAGGCGACGAATTCATGGTGATGCGGCCGGTGAAGGACCCGTTCCACGTGAGGGTATGGGACTCGGAACACTTGAAAGCCAACGGAATGGGGACGCAGTGGGCAGACATTGGGCGGATCCACGTGGTGAATGTGCAGCCAAAGACCGCCGTCGCCGAGATCACGTATTCCTGCTCCTACATGCAGCGCGGCGATTACGTGCGGCCCGTGGTGGAGTATCCGATTCCAGCATTCAAGCCACTGAAGGACCTGGACCGATTCGCGCCACCGAGCGGGAAGGCGAGGGCGCGGGTGGTGAGGGCCAAGAATTACGTGATGCTGCAAGGGCGCGGCTCGGTGGTGTACGCGAACCTCACGGGCGTGAAGCCGGGAGACTACATCCGGTTCTTCCGGTACTCCGCCGCGAGGAGCGATTCCATCTATCAGATCGGGGGGATGAGCGACCATGTGTTCGGCTTCGGGAAGACGCCGGAGCACTGGTCCGCGTTCGACTTGCCTCGCGAGGTGCTGGGCGAGGGCGTAGTATTGCGGGTGACGCCGACGTCCGCGAGCGTGCTGATCTTCAACGAGTACCGGGAAATCTACATCGGGGATTGGGTGGAACTGGAATAGGAAGCGACTGAACTTCGGGATGGAAAAGCCCCGGGCGATGCCCGGGGCTTTTTTATTTCCAAAAGGCACTGGCGGGCCAGCTATCCGGCGGACGCGACGGGCCGGGCGGGATGCTGGGATTCGGAAAAGACTTCCGCGGTAAACAATTCGATGCGAACTTCAGAGTCCCGCCAGGCCCCGGGGGGCAGTCCGGCTTTTCTGCAAGTCTCCTCGAGGAAGCGGAGCGCATTCCAACGAAACTGGATAGCAACCTGGGGGAGCAAGAGACCGCGGGCGGCGCCAAGAGTGACCGCAGCACCATGAACGCCGGGTTGGAGACGATCGAGCACGTCGGCCGGATGCGTAATCACCGGGGGCGTCAGAATGGAAAGCTCGATTTCGAGAAGGTCCAGTTCGCGGAGGACGATGGGGGGAAACCGCGGGTCGCGCGATGCAGCGAGGATGGCGCAGGCAGCGACGAGCGAATCGAGAGGCTCCGGAGAATCCACCCTGCCGATGCAGCCGCGGAGGCGCCCGGCGAGATGGAGCGTGACGAATGCGCCGAGGCGGGGACTGGACGGGCGGAAGGCGGGAGAATCCGATGGCGGAAGGCGGGCCTCGCAGAGAAAGGATTGGATCGAAGCGCGCGCGAGTGCGAGGAGCCGCTGACGTTCGTGGGCCGGAATCGAACCGGGGACGGCGTCAGGTTTCATGCCGTTCGAAGGAAGCAGGCGCCGCGGGAGGAGCGACTTCCTGCGACTTCTTGCGCCGCTCGAGGATGCGGAGGCGCATGCGGCGCTGCTTGACCCGGTCGTCCACCTGGCTCCAGAACTTGAGGAAATACTGAACCGCGGAGATCACCGCGAAGAAAACGACCAGCCACAACAGGCCGTAGCCGATGAGATGAAGAGCGGGGTAGCGGCGGCTGACCATGACGGTACAGGCGGCCACAACCTGAAGCGCCATTTTCGTTTTGCCCAGGCCGGAAGCCGCGATCGTGAGTCCTTCCGCCGAAGCGATATTGCGAAGGCCAAGTACGGTGAATTCCCGGCCGATGATGATGACGACCATCCAGGCGGGAACCAGACCCATGTCGACCAGTGAAATGAAGGCAGCGGTGATGAGCAACTTGTCGGCGATGGGGTCGAGCAGAATGCCGAGAGTGGTGATTTCGCCGCGACGGCGGGCGATCATGCCATCGAGCCAATCGGTGGCGGCAGCGACCGCCAGGATGAGCATGCCCCAGACTTCAAAATGAACGGACACGCCCCAGAGGACAACGTTGGGGGAATGCCCAAGCAACACCGCCACCAGCAGCGGCACAAAGAAAATCCGCAGCAGCGTCAGCGCGTTCGGAACGTTCATTTTGTTCTCAGGCGGGAGCCTTCGCGGCTCGCCATAAACGCAAGCCACGATACGACTTGACTATAGACGCCTCCGGCAGTGCGAGTCAACGGCGGCAGGGCCGGAAGGCCCCGGAGCCGCACCGAGAGGCGGCGGCGTTGGCGCAGGCATGCCTGCTTGCAGAGTGCGCATCGATTTCGAAGGACCGATAGTCAAGTCGCGCGGGCATCGCGGACCTGCTGTAAATCTGTGCAAAATGGAGAATAGAGCGAACCAGCACAGAATGGGCGACGCATGCGCGGCGAGGAATGATGAGACTGAGCTAAATACTGCTATTTCAATGGATTATCGCGCTTACTGGAGAGGGGCGGAGAACCGTCCAGACAAAATCCGGGGAAGAATGCGGCAGCAGCAAAACTCTTTTCCACACAGTTTTCCACAGAAGCTGAAGCCCGCAACGTGGCACGATTTCAGCGAGTTAGCGGCAGAGCAGGGCTCGGCATGCAGGCAAACAACGTCAGCGAGCGTGTCCCATTCCCAAAATGCGAGCGGGAAGGAAGATCAGACCCTTGACGAGCGCAAGAGCGCCTTCTACGGCGATGCCCAGCAGACGAAATGGCAACAGGAGCAGCCAAACGATTGGATAGAGCACAAGTGCGATGAGGGCCAGCGGCCAACAGAGCACGAAGAGAATGCACCACATCAGAAAACCAACCATGGCGGCCTCCAGAGACACACGCCGTTCCTAATCAAGATACGACAGGAAAGCCGAAAAAGTTCTTGCGGCTGAAGTTCAGGAAGATTGACGGCCGCGGCGAACCTTTCCAGGCACCAACTGCCCGACGAGAGCCTGGGGGACCTCGGCGTCGACCCAGAGGTGAGAGTTACGAACCTCGGAAGCGAAAACGCGGCCGCGGGCGTGGACGCGAGCGAGAGTGCGGCCATCCTCGAGTGGCAGCTCGAATTGCATGCGAACCAGACCCTCAGAAGGGAGAGCGGCGTCAATCCGGGCGAGGAGTTCATCGAGACCCGTGCCTTGGAGCGCGGAGACGCAAACGCTGGAACCATTGGAATGAGCGGGGAGCATCTCCGGAGGGAGGCGGTCGCACTTGTTGAAGACGTGGAGGCGCGGGCGATCGGAAAGGCCGAGTTCGTCGAGAATCTTGACCACTTCCGCGTCCTGCTCGGGGTGATTCGGATTGGAGAGGTCGGTGACGTGAAGGATGAGAGCGGCTTCCTCCGCCTCTTCCAGAGTGGCGCGAAACGCAGCGATGAGGCCGGGGGGAAGGTCGCGGATGAAACCGACGGTGTCCGAAAGCAAGGCGCGATGGCCGGAAGGCAGGTGGATAACGCGGACGGTGGGATCGAGCGTGGCGAACATGCGTGAAGAGGTGAGAACGCCGGCGCGAGTGAGGGCGTTGAAGAGGGTGGATTTTCCGGCGTTGGTGTAGCCAACCAAAGCGGCCGAGGGCAACGGAACATCGCGGCGGGCTTTGCGCTGTACCTGGCGACGGCGGCGGACGAGTTCGATTTCGGCTCGGATTTTGGCGATGCGGCCGCGGATGCGGCGGCGGTCCGTTTCCAGCTTCTGCTCGCCGGGGCCGCGGGTGCCGATTCCGCCGCCCAGCCGGGAGAGTTCGACGCCGCGACCGGCAAGGCGGGGGAGCAGGTAGTTGAGCTGCGCGAGCTCGACCTGGAGCATGCCCTCGCGAGTGCGGGCATGACGGGCAAAGATATCGAGAATCAACTGGGTGCGGTCGAGGACGCGGCAGTCGAGTGCTTTCTCGATGTTGCGCTGCTGGCCGGGAGCGAGATTGCGGTCGAAAATGACGACGGAGGCGCGATGGGTAGTCAGCTCGGCGCGAATTTCATCGAGCTTTCCCCTGCCGACCAGGGTGGCGGGGTCGAGCTGGTCGCGCATCTGCACAATGGTGGCGGCAACCTCGGCTCCGGCGCTGCGGGCGAGCTCGTGAAGCTCCTCGATGCGTTCGCGCTCGTAATCGGCGGGGGTGATGCCCGGAACGTGGGCGGCGTGCTTCATTCCCACGCCCACGAGAAGGACGCGCTCACGGGAACCGACAGGTTGGGGTCTCTTCATTGCGAGCGGCGAGGCACGAGCGTGAGCCGAATGTCCAATGCGGCCAAGGCCATTATAGCGCGGAGAGCGGGGAGGAGGGTGGGGAGAGGATTACGTGGTCGAGGAGAGTGCGAGGCGGGGCACGAGTGGCGGCAAAGCGGCGTCGAGCCGCCACACTCCATAGAACACTAGGAGGCGGGAGCGAGGTGCGTGGAAAGGTGCGCGAATACCCTTACGAGGATGCCGGGGTCGTCGCCGAAACCCTCAAACCATTCGACGGCAGCCTCGCGGCGAAACCAGGTGATCTGGCGCTTGGCATATCGGCGGGTGGCCTGCTGAATGGCCCGGACGGCGGTCTCGAGGTCGACGACGCCGGCGAGATGAGCTCGCAATTCACCGTAGCCGATGAACTGAAAGGGTTTGACCGCGGGGTCGAGACCGCGAGCGGCAAGGGAACGCACCTCGTCGAGCCACCCGGCCGCCAGCATAGCGCGAGTACGGCTCTCAATCCGGGCATAGAGCGCAGCGCGAGGGGGCATGAGGCCGAGCTTCACGGGCAGAAAACCTTCCAAGCGCGGGCGCGGGCGGAGGAGGACTTCGCTCATTGGCCGGCCGGAAGCAAGGCAGACCTCGATGGCGCGGATCAGTTTGGAGGTATCGCGGGGAGCGATGCGGGCCGCCGAGGGAGCATCGAGCCGAGCGAGGAGCCTATGGAGGTATTCGGAGCCATGGGAACGGGCGCGGCGGCGGAGACGCTCGCGCAGTTCCTCCGAGCGGCCAGGAGCCTCCGCCAGCCCCTCGAGAAGCGCGCGGAGGTAGAGGCCAGTGCCGGCGGTGATGACGGGAAGGCGAGCCCGGGAGCGCAAATCGGCCAGAACCTCGAGGGCACGGCGGCGGTAGTCGCCGGCGGTGAAGACTTCGTGGGGCTCGAGCAGGTCCGCGAGGTGGTGAGGGATGCCGCGTTGCTCAGCGCCGAGAACTTTGGAGGTGCCGATATCGAAGTGGCGATAGAGCTGCGTGGAATCGCAGCACAGAATCTCGCCATGCCAGCGGCGGGCGACTTCAATGGCCAGCGCGGACTTGCCGGAGGCGGTGGGGCCGAGTATGACGACAAGGGGAGCGAGCTCACTCATTCGAACAGACGAGCGTAGCGGAGCAAGAGATACGCGAAGACGAGCAGGGCGGCGAGGAGCGTGCCGATGACCTGCGCCCGCGTGGGCTTCACTGCGCGGCGTCCAGCGGGAGATTGTAAAGGAAAATGAAGCGAAGCTCGATAAATGGCCCGCTGAAGGCCGGGGGAAGGGGAGGAAAAGGGCTTGCGCCGCGGATGGAGCCGAGGGCGGCGATATCGAGAGGCTCCTTGCCGGAGGTGAGGCGGAGCAAAGGGTCGGTGCGAGGAACCGAGCCGTCGCGCATGATCTTGAAGTCGATGACGACGCGGCCGCGGTCGCCCATTTTCGCGGATTCGGGCATCAGGATGTACCACTCACGCCTGACACTGGCAACGACCTGGTTGAGATAACCGGAGAAATCAACGCCCTGGTCGGGAGTGAGCATCTGGACGGCGCCACCGAGATAGCCATTGCCGGCGCCGACACCACCACCGCCACCCATCGAACCACCGCCGCCTCGGGGCATCGCACCGCCAAAAGTGGTACTCGAGGTGCCGCCCTTACTCATGGCTCCGCGGACGGAATCCTCCAAAGCGCGACCTGGAGATACAGAGGGCAACTTGAAGGCCGGTGGAGGAGCGTCCGGCGTTGTCCTTGGATTCTCGATGCTCGGAACGGCGGGAGAGCGCTGGGGAGGAGCCGGGGTTGGCTGCTGGGGAATCTGAGGGATGGGGGCGGTGGGCAGCTCCGGCTGCTGGCGAGGAGTGACGGCCTGTGGCTGCTGAGCAGGGCTGGACGAAGGAGCGGGAATCGTCTCCGGCATGAGTTTGCGAAGCAATCCGGGATCGACGCGAAGCTGGTCGCCGGGCGGTGCGGGAGTGGGCGAAGTCTTCGAGCGGCTGAACATGGAATCCGGGGGAAGGTAGAGGGAGAGAGAGCGCGACGATGCCTCCAACTCCGCTTGAGTAGGCACGTGATGGGGAACGACGAGAGCAAGACCGAATATGATGAGCGCCAATACGATGTGAACGAGGAGGGAACCCGCAGGCATGAGCCAACCCCGGTCGCTGGGGAGCTCACTGACCTGCTTGGGCAACAACTTGACTTCGCCGGTGGTGAAAACGTCGGTGGTGACCAGATCCTCGCGCTCGAGAACTTCGACGGGGAGGAATGTCTCCGCGATCAATTCGACGGGGCGCGCGTCCACGGGAACGGCCATGCGCTCATCGGCATCCGTGGGGGGCAGAACCTGGCCGGCGGGCGGCAACTCGAGCGTTCCGTGAACGGCATCCCGGGGGACCAGGGTGCGCTCGCCGAGCACGTCGAGCGGGAGATGCGCCGGAATGCTGCTCTCCGCTTCGAGGGGTTTGACGGGAAGCTGGGCTGGAATGACCAGACGGTCGTCCAGAATGGTCCAGGCGCGCTTCCGCCCGTCCGTTGGGGCAGCGGACACAGGGGAGAGCTTCTCCGGTACGAGGAGGCGGGGGATCATTTGAGATGATGGGGAACGAGTTCGTCGAATTGGACGCGCCCGCGGTGTTCCAGGATGCCCGCCATCACACGGTCAGCCAGCTCCAGAGCGCGGCGGCCGGAGCCGCCATCGACGAGGGGAGTAGAGCGTGTGCGGACGGAGTCGAGAAAGGAAGAGAGTTCGGCGCGAAGCGGCTCGACGGGCTCGGTGGGCAGCTTTTCGAAATTGAACTGAGGATTGTCCGCAGCGGAACCGGGGGCGACGCGAATGCGGACGGCGTCGCGGCGGGCGAAATCCACAGAGAGATATTCGTGGGTCTGGAAGAATCGAAGCTTGCGGACGCGCTCGGTGGAAACGCGGCTGGCAGTGACGTTGGCCACGGCGCCGCCGGCGAATTCGAGGCGAGCATGAGCAATGTCCACTCGCGAGGAGACCACAGGGATGCCGACGGCGCGGACGTCCGTGACGGGCTCGCGAAGCAGGGTGAGCAGAATGTCGAGGTCGTGAATCATCACATCATAAATTACGTCGACGTCGAGGCTGCGTGGCGAAAAGATTCCGAGGCGATGCACTTCAAAAAATAGGGGGCGGGCAAGATGGGGCCTGACGGCGGCGAGGCCGGGATTGAAACGCTCCACATGGCCGACCTGGAGAACGCGCTGATGGCGGGCGGCCGCCGCGATGAGCTGGTCGGCTTCCGGCAGAGTGGCTGCCATGGGCTTTTCCACGAGAACGTCAATTCCCTGCTGCAATAGCGAGCAGCCCACCTGAGCGTGGCTTGCGGTGGGCACGGCCACGGAGGCGGCGTCCACGGAGCCGGCGAGATTGTCGATTCCGGGAAGGGCGGGGACATGGAACTCCGCCGCAACACGGTCGCGGCGCGCGGAATCCACGTCGAAAATGCCGGCAATTTCCGCGCCGAGTTCGCGATAGACGCGGACGTGGTTGCGGCCAAAATCGCCGCACCCGATGACAGCCACGCGCAGGCGCCGGGCAGTCATCGCGCACTCCCCGCGGCAGGCTCAGCCAGCGGCGGCTGGACGGAATCGATGGAGATGCCGGCGCGGTCTGCGGCGGCGAGCAGTTCGGCGCGATCGAAGAGGAGAGTGCGGCCGGCGTCGATGCCGAGCGCAGTAGCGCCGGAGCGCCGCATGACTTCGATCGTGGGCAGACCGACAACGGGAACGTCGAAGCGCATGTCCTGGGCGGGCTTGCTGACTTTCACGACGGTGAGGCGGCGGCCCGCGGCAAGGCGCGCGGCGCGTTCGACGGTGGCGTCGGTGCCTTCCATAGCTTCGATGGCCACGCAGGCGCAGGCGGAGATGACCACGGTCTGGCCGAGGTCGAGCGCGGCAATGTGACGGGCGACGCGGCGGCCATATTCGAGGTCGGCGCGCTCGTCGCCGGTGGGCGAACGGCGAGTAAGGAGGCCAGGAGGCGCCACGAGGGGATCGAGGAAGGCGGTGGAATCGACGAGCTGAATTCCCTCCTCTTCCAGAACGCGGGCGACGGCGCCGATGAGCGAGTCGGTGTTCTTGACAGCGAGGGACATGAGGAGACGCGCCATCTTCCAATCGGGGCGGATGGAGCTGAAAATCTTGGCGTGTTTCACCTGGCCGGCCATGACGGCGCGGGTAACGCGCTCGGAATGGAGCGCGTCGATGGCCTTGCCGAGCTCACCGAGACTGACCCAGTGAATGCGCCTGGCGGCGGATTCGAGCTCGGGAGAAGCCTCTTCGCGGATGGCGACGACGGCCATCTCAATGCCCTGGCTGCGGGCGCCTTCCAGAACGAGAAAGGGAAAGCGGCCGTTGCCGGCGATGAGTCCCCACTGGCCGGGCGCGGCCCGGCTTGCGGATTCTTGCGATGATGGCAGACCACCCAATGAAAGACTCCCCAACTACTTTATGATGCCGCGCTCGGCGGACTCGATGAATTTCAAAAGAACGTCCACATCCTCGGAACCGTGCAATTCGGCGCGCATGCGCTCGATGGCCTGCGTGGTGTTGAGGCGCGATTTGAGGAGCAGGCGGAAGGCCTTCTCGATGGCCTGAATGCGCTCCTTCGAAAAACCCTCACGTTCAAGGCCGATGGAATTGACGCCGTAGCAGCGCGTTTCCCGCGGCGCAACTGTCTTGGAATACGGCAGCACGTCCTGTGTAATCACGGTGCTTGCGGCGATGTAGGCATAACGTCCGATGCGGCAAAACTGGTGAACGGGACAGAAAGCGCCGACAGTAGCGTGGTCCTCGACAGTGACGTGGCCGGCAAGCGTGGCGCCGTTGACAAAGAGGGTGTGCGAACCGACGACACAGTCGTGAGCGATATGCGAGTAAGCCAGGATGAGATTGTCGCTGCCGATGCGCGTGAGGGCGCCGCCGGCGGGAGTGCCGCGGTTCACGGTGACGTATTCGCGGAAGACGTTGCGGTCGCCGGCTTCGAGGCGAGTGGGTTCGCCGTGATACTTGCGGTCCTGGGGCGCGGAGCCGACACAGCTAAACGGAAAGAACTGATTCTCGCGGCCGAAACGGGATGGCCCTTCGACCGCGGCATGGCCGTGGACAACGCAGCCGTCGCCCAGCTCCACGTCGTCGCCGACGAGCGCGTAAGGGCCGACGCACACGTCCCGGCCGAGACGGGCGCGAGGCGAGACGACGGCCCGCGGGTCGATACCGCTCATTCGCGGTTCACCATTTTGCACATCAGGATTGCCTCGGCGGCGAGCTGATCGCCGACGTAGGCTTTTCCGTCCAGCTTGCAGAAATCGCCGCGCCAGTTGGCCACGGTCATTTCGAGACGCAGCAGGTCGCCGGGAACCACAGGACGGCGGAAGCGGGCGCCATCCACGGCAGCGAAATAGAGCAGCTTGTTTTCGCGGTCAGGAATTTCCATGAGCAGAAGCAGGCCGCCGGTCTGGGCCATGGCTTCGATGATGAGAACACCGGGCATGACGGGCTTTCCGGGAAAATGGCCGGGGAAATACCACTCGTTGTAGCTGACAGCCTTGATGCCGGTGATGCGCTTGAGGCGCTCCATCGCAATGATGGAATCGACCATCAGAAAGGGATGGCGGTGCGGCAGATACTTCTGGATACCCAGGGTGTCCAGGATCATCGGATTCCCTCAGCGTGCGGCTTGCGGGCTCATCCCGCGCGCGCCAGCGCACTTTCCGCGTGCAGGACAATCAGATGATTATAACCGGATTCGCAGGGCGCGCGCTGGAGCAAAGCCGAATCGGCGAGCGGGAGCGCTTCCCCGGGCCCCAGGAGAAGCCGCCCGTTTTTCTTGACAGGGGAGCGAGTTCTGCTAGCATCGATGCGGTTTTCAGGCAAGCGACTGCGGGAACACCGCAGGAGCCAAGGCCGCCCGGAAGCCAATTCGGGATGCTCTTCCGTCCACTGCTCGCGACAGTTGTGAGCGCTACACTGGTTGCCCTCCCTTCTCTTTCCGCACCGCAAAGCGCAGCCGTTGCCGGACCAAGCAAGTCGGCGTTGGTGCGCGGAAGCCAGATGACGCAGGGCACCAACGTGTTCAACGGAGATATCGTGGAAGTGGCGCAGGACGGCGACAGCGTGCTGCTGCTGGGGCAGAACGCGTCCATCCACCTGGCAGGCGATAGCGCGGTGCGATTTTTCCGCTGCGGGGACACCTCCACGGTGCAACTGCTGAGGGGGCAGATGAACTTCCGCTCGACACCCCAGCGGCCGGTGCAGGTGCAATTGGGCGACGCGACGATTCAGCCGACGGCGGGACAGACAGTGATTGGCGGAATTGCGCTGACGTCGCCGACCACGGCAACGCTCTCGGCACAGCAGGGGTCGTTTACGGTGACGGCAGCCCACGAAGGAAAGAGCGTGCTGGTAAACCCGGGGGAATCGCGGCTGGCAACGCTGACAACCCCCGCGAACCA
>DATKNR010000144.1:0-7875 GCA_035541255.1 Patescibacteria group bacterium
GGCAGAAACACGGCGGCCAGCGAGAGCGTCATGGAGAGGATGGTGAATCCGATTTCGCGCGATCCCTCCAGCGCCGCCTGCATTTTCCCCTTGCCCATTTCCAGATGACGCACGATGTTTTCCAGCATCACGATGGCATCGTCCACCACGAAACCGACCGATAGCGTCAGCGCCATCAGCGACAGCGTGTCCACCGTGTAGCCGAGTAGATACATCACCGCGAACGTTCCGACAATCGAGAGCGGCAGTGCCATGCTCGGAATTAGCGTCGCGGAAAGGTTGCGCAGGAACAGGAAAATCACCATCACTACCAGGAACACGGTGAGCAGCAGTGTAAACTTCACGTCGTTCACCGAATCGCGGATGCTCAGTGATTCGTCCGCCATCAGCTTTATGTCGATCGCCGGAGGAATCTGCGGCCGCATCTCGGCGAGCAGCTGCTTGATCCCGTCCACCACCTCCACCGTATTTGTGCCCGGCTGCTTCATGATGGCCATGGAGATCGAGCGGTGCTGCCCGGTCGCATCGCAGAACCAGCTTGCTACCTTGTCGTTCTCCACGCTGTCGATCACGCGGCCCAACTCCTCGAGTCTCACCGGGCGGCCGTCCCGATAGGCCACGATTACCGGCTTGTATTCCGCCGCGGAAAAGAGCTGGCCATTTGACTGCAGTGTCAGTGATTCGTGCGCGCCAAACAGCGCTCCGGTCGGCAGGTTGACGTTCGCCTTTTCGACCGCCTCAGCCACTTCGTCGATCCCGATCCCGCGCGAAGCCAGCGCTTTCGGATCCACCTGCACGCGCACCGCATATTTCTGCCCGCCATACACGGACACCTGTGCCACCCCGTTGACCATGGAGATCCGCTGCGCCACAAATGTCTCTCCGAATTCATCCACGGTGGATAGCGGAAGTGTGGGGCTCACCATCGAGAGATACAGGATGGGTGCATCCGCCGGGTTCACCTTGTAATAGGTCGGCGGGCTGGGCATGTTCTGCGGAAGCTGGCTCATCGTTTGCGTGATGGCTGTCTGCACATCCTGCGCCGCAGCGTCGATGTTTCGTTCCAGCACAAATTGCAGCGTGATCTGCGTCAGCCCCATCGAGTTCGAGGAGCTCATGTTGTCGATGCCCGCGATCGTCGTGAATTGGCGTTCGAGAGGCATCGCGACGGCGGAAGCCATGGTCTCCGGGCTGGCGCCGGGCAGGCGCGCGCTCACCTGAATCGTCGGGAAATCAACGTTGGGAAGATCGCTGACGGGAAGTTGCAGGTAGGCAAGCACGCCGAACAAGAGAAACGCCAGGCTGACCAGCGTGGTCATTACCGGGCGACGGACAAATGGTTCGACGATGCTCATGCCGGCTCAGCGAGCGTGCTGTGTTTCCGGATCGCTTTTGATTTCGACCCGCGCGCCCGGCACCAGCCGCAGTTGGCCGTCCGTCACCACGGTCTCGCCCGGCTCCAGGCCTTTTCCAATCACCGCGTCGGCCCCGGCCACGCGCGCCACCGTCACTCCGCGAGCTTCCACCGTGCTGTCCGGCCGGACCACGTAGACCATCTGGCCGCCCTGGCTGCTTTGTACGGCCTGGTTTGGAACCACAATGCGGTCCGGCTCCTCGGAAAGCCGCAGCGTTACATTGACGAACTGTCCGGGCCACAACCGCCGCTGCGAGTTCTCAAACGTGCCCTTCAGCCGGATGGTGCCCGTCGTGCGGTCCACCGCGTTGTCCAGAAATGTCAGTTGGCCCCGCTCGCGCTCGCGCGGTTCCTGCGACACTTCCGCCTCCACGGCCAGATGCCCGCCGGCGGAGTAGCGCTTGACCTCGGGCAAAGCCTGCTCCGGCACGTTGAAGGAGACGTAGATGGGCTGGATCTGGTTGATCACCACCATTACGGGTAGATCGTTTTCCTTTACCACGTTTCCCGGATACACGAGCACGCTGCCCACGCGGCCGTCAATCGGCGAGGTGATGCTGCAAAAGGAGACCTTCAGTTTGGCGGCTTCGATTGCGGCACGGTCAGAACGCACGGTCGCTTCGTCGGCCGCCGCGGCTGCCTGCATGTCGTCGTACTGCTGTTTGGAAGCCACGCCGGCTTGGTAGAGTTCGGCAAAGCGGCTCGCTTGCGCCGCCGAATTCCGGCCACGCGCGATGTCGCGCTCCAGTCCGGCTTCGGCCTGGTGCAGATCGGCCTCGAACGGCCGTTTGTCGAGTGTGAACAGCAACTCGCCTTTCTTCACGTCCTGGCCCTCGCGGAAATTCACCGTATCCACCACCGCGGATACTCGCGATTTGAGCGACACAGCCGAATAGGGTTCCACGTTGCCAATCGTCTGGATATCGAGCGGAACCGTGCGGCGTTCCACGCGCGCCACGCGCACAGGCACCGGAGGCGGCGACGCAGCTGCCTGCGCCTGTTTTCCTCCGTTCGTGCTGCATCCACCCATCCAAGCGGCCAGTGTCAGGCAGGCACACGCCGCCACTGTGGCGCGGACGGAAGTTCGGGAGTTCATGGGCCCGGGCGTCCTGTTTCCCTCGAAAACGCGACGATAGCGTAGCACATCGCGCCCCATTCGAGTCGTCCCCCACGGTCACGACCGCCCCGCCCGGCGTGAGGCCCGCTTCCTCGCTCTGATTCACCTCCGCACCGGGCTGGCCTTAACTGCGATGCCCCTGGCGCGGGCTCTAAGTAGCACGCGTGCGTTTGCGTCGGCCCAACCGCGAAATATCGGTCAACTGATTGAGACAGTCCACATGGCAGCAGATTTGACCGGCTGGAAGGAGCGAGCAATCCACCACGGTCCAAGGCGTGTATTGGCCATTGCTTGCCTTCCATCGCGCCACCGTAATTTCCGCTTTGCCATGATGGGCGGGACAGTCCACGGTCACCACGCAATCGATGCAGGAGTTAACCGCTTTCCTGGATTGTGCTAGGCGGCTCATGTTCCCCTCTCCTGCAGAGTCCGTTACCACGCGCAGTCCGCCCCTCGCAGTGACCCGCCATACAGTCGATTGTGAGCCGCGATACCTGCGCCCTGCAAGAAAGCGCACTCGCCCCGCGGACTCTGCCCGTCGACGAGTGGCGCACCCTCAGCCGCCTTCATCAGCAGTGGGCGCGGTATCTCTGTCCGGTCCGGAGCAAGCGGAAGCCGAACTGGAGCCACTCGAGAATCCCAACCGCAATACAAACGACAGCTGCAGACCGTCGTCTAGTTCCGGTTTCGGTCGTCCGTTGATCGGCTCGAGCCTCGCGCTACATCGAATCTTGGGATTGGGCGTACAATGCCCCCGCTCGACGAGGCCCAGGAGGCCGCCCGTGCAATTCCGCTCGAAGCACCTGAACCTTTCGAATCCCAACACAAGGAGAAGACCATGCATATAGGTATTCGCCGCGCCGTGGTCACGGCGCTCATCTCGCTGCCTGCGATGGTGCTCTCACTGTTGGCCGCTCCCGGCGGGGCTTCACACCCCGCAACGGCCGCCGATGCACACCCCGCCTCCCGCAAGTTTTCCTTCTCGTACACCGTTGCCGTGCCTGCCGCGCCCGATGCAAAAGAAAAGCTCCGCCTGTGGATTCCCGTGCCGCACTCAGACGCGTATCAGGACATCACGACGCTCGAAGTGAAATCGCCGGTGAAGCACATACTGAAGAGCGACGCCTTCTACCAGAACGAATTCGCATATTTCGACGTCTCCGCCGCGCAGCTGCAGAAGGGATTCGAGGTCCACATGACGTTTAACGTGGTGCGGCATGAACATCGCGTGGACCTGGCGGAAAAGCCGGCCAAAGCTGCGCCGCCGCTTTCGCCCGCCGAACAACAGCGCGACCTTTCGCCGGACAAGCTGGTGCCGCTCGCGGGCGTCATTGGCGAAACCTCCGCGGAAGAGACCAAGGGGCTCACGGATCCGCTGGCGAAGGCGCACGCTCTCTACAATTACGTGATCGCCACGATGAAGTACGACAAGACGGGAACGGGCTGGGGTCATGGAGACGCCGCCTGGTTCTGCACCGCGAAAAAAGGGAATTGCACGGATTTCCACGGATATTTCATCGGACTGGCGCGCGCCGCGGGCATTCCGGCTCGGTTCGAAATCGGTTTTCCGTTGCCGGCGAAGCAGGGTGAAGGTGCCATCGGTGGCTACCACTGCTGGGCCGAATTCTACGTCATCGGCTACGGATGGATTCCGATAGACGCTTCGGAAGCGTGGAAACATCCCGAGGAGCGGACGTACTTTTTCGGGGCGCACGACGTGAACCGAGTGCAGTTCACGCGCGGACGCGATATCAATCTGGCGCCGAAGCAGACCGGCGACCCGCTGAATTATTCCGTCTATCCCTACGCGGAGCTCGATGGCAAACCGTTCAGCGGGCTGAAGTCGGAATTCGCGTTCAAGGACCTGGACGCGAAGCCGAACTGAGCCGCGAGCCGCGACGCGCACGACGGGCATGTCGCAAACGCCTGTACCGGTGTAGGATTGTTCCGATTATGAAGGTCTTATACCGGCACTCATAACTGCCCCGGAGAGGTGCCCCGTGCGCGGTGCATTGTTCTGCGCGATGGAACTGCGGCGCGCAGCCGTGAGTGGAGCCACTTGGCCAGCGCGATTGGCGGGCGCGGTAAGGTCCGGATTCGCGCTGGGAGCGGTGGCAGTGGCTGCCGCCTGCGGCGGAGGCGATCAGCAGACGATAATGATGCCGCCGCCGACTCCTCCCCCCGTCATCGTCACGCCGTCGGTGGCCGGCGGCATGGTGACCTTTCCCTATTCCCAGACGATTCAGGCCAACAGCGGAGCCGCGCCGTACACGTGGAGCGTGAGTTCGGGGAAGCTTCCACAGAATCTTTCGCTGACAAACGCCTTTGGAGAGTTGATCGACATATCCGGAACTCCCCAGACGGCTGAGACGCAGACGTTTACGCTGCAGGTGAAGGACACGGCGGGGATGACGGCGAGCAAAGCGTTCACGATTGAAGTGAAATCGCTGACGCCCGTCCAGGTGCAGGAAGTGGCCGGCGCAGCTCCCTTCGACATGATTGAAATCCAGGGACTCGCGGCGGGAGCGTTCAATCCGAGCGACTGGCTGCAACACAGGCTGAATTGGGTGCCGGATGTGCGCGTGCCGATGCTGGCGCCGCAGCCTACGGGAGCGTTCCAGAACATCTACGCGCCGTGGGCGCTGGAGCAGCAGGGCGGCTGGCGTCTGTTTTATGGCGGGTGGGACGGCACGGATACGGGCAACGACCGGATCTGGAGCGGCACAACGGCCGACTTTCTGAGCTTCGCCGGCCGGCATCTGGTGATCGACCACGGCTCACTGAACCACGTGAACAACGCGAACATTCACCAGCTTCCGGATGGCACGCTGCACATGCTGTTCGGGTTCCAGGCCATACCGAACGGACTGGACCAGATCGCATACACATCCAGTCCGGACGGGACGAGCTGGAACGGAACGCCTGAACCCTACACGGCACAGATCAGCGACGCGGTGACGGTGCAGGGCGACCCCACCTTTGCAGGCTCTGATTTCAATGGAGGGAATGTACTGTTCAGAGAAAGCGCCTCCTGGACGATGTACTACAGCGGGGGCCAATTCGGGAAGAAGAAGGGAAACGTGTACCGGGCGACTTCCACATCGTTGCCGGCGTTTACGGCGACAGGAACGGCCCTGGGAAGCATTAATTATGCGAACGACGTGAAAAAGTTCCTGGTGCAGGGGCAGAACTGGTATGTGATGGCACTCTACTATGAGCCGGTCGTATTTGGAGAGCCGCCCGCGTCTTTTGTGTACAGCCTATCGCGGGACGGAGTCACCTTTAGCGGGGAGCTCGGGCTTTTTGGCGGCGCGGGCGCCGCGGACAAGTTCGTGACCACACCTTCATTCGTGACGCAAAACGGACGGATCCTGGGCGTGCTGTATGGCGGGGACGCTGTGGACTGGCTCGATCCGGATTACAGCATCTTTGCCCGCTGGCTGCAGAAGAAAGTGGTGATCGAGGTTTTGTCGGGCGCGTCCGGTCCACCCAGCGGAGCATACGGACCGGACCGGCAGTGGTTCTACGCGCCAGCCGGGGGAAGCCTGCAAGGCACCATGACAGTATTTGCAGAAGACGGAATCACACCGCTCGCCACCGGCCCGGTGAGCCTGAGCGCGGGGAAGTCGTACCAGTTCGTCGCGCCGTAAGGAGGGGCTCAGGCGCCGGCAGCGGGCGCGCGGGCAGCGAGGAAACGGCGAGGCGGCAAAATCCCGCAACCGAATTCCGCCCCTTGCATCCGACATGGCATCCTGAACACTCTGGAGGCCTGCCCATGCCGCTACCCTCGGACCAGAAACTCATTCAGCTCGGCAACGATTTGCTGGCGCAGTTCGACACGATTTTCGGATTGCATCCCGGATTCCGTCCGGCACACGCGAAAGGCATGCTGCTGGCGGGACAATTCACGCCTGCGGCGGGCGCCGCGGGACTGACCCGTGCGCCGCACGCCACGCGGCCATCGACACCGGTGACCGTGCGGTTCTCCGATTCCACGGGCATTCCGCTGCTGCCCGACAACGATCCCAACGCGAATCCGCGGGGGATCGCGGTGCGATTTCATCTGGCGGACCGCGTGCACACGGACATCATCGGGCACTCGACCGATGGATTCCCGACGCGGACCGGGCAGGAATTCCTGGACTTCTTGCGCGCTGTGGCGGCGAGCCAGGGAACGAAGGAATCACCGGCGCCGATCGAAAGATTTCTGACCACGCATCCGGCCGCGCTCGCTTTCGTGCAAGCACCGAAGCCGAGCCCCACAAGTTTCGCGAAGGAGGAGTATTACGGCGTGACGGCGATGCGGTTCATCAACAAGGGCGGGGACGCGAAATACGGACGCTACCGAATTGTGCCCGCGGCCGGGATCGAGCATCTGGACGACGCTGCGGCGAAAGCGAAAGGCGCGAACTATCTGTTCGACGAACTGGCGGAGCGCGTGGCCAAGGGGCCCATCCGGTTCGACATCCAGGTGCAGATCGCAAAGCCCGGAGACACGGTGGATGACGCCACGATTCACTGGCCGGCGGACCGGCAGGTGATTCCGTTTGGAAAAGTGGAGCTGACGGCGAAAGTTCCGGCGGACGCGCAGGAGCAGCAGCACATCATTTTGGATCCCATCCCGAGGGTGGATGGAATCGAGCCGTCCGACGATCCATTGCTGGAGCTACGCGCAGCGCTTTATTTGATCAGCGGGCGGCGGCGGCGGCAGGCGCCGGCAACAAAGGCGCAAACGGCCTGAGATCCTTCACAACGCTCCTGGCCGGCCCCGGCGATGCGGCCCTAGCTGATCGCTTTGCGATCGAAGCTCCAAATGCCCAGCCATACCAGGACGACATTGAACGCCACAAGCGCTGTGAGAATTGCCGCGAGTCCCATATGCGGGATGGTAGGAACCAGTGCGGCCCGGAATCCCTCGCTCGCATAGACGAGCGGATTGGCAAGCACCGCTTTCTGCAGCACGGGAAAGCGCGCCAGCGTGCTCCACGGATAATAGGCGCAGCCGAAGAAAATCATGGGCCCAAGCACGAGCGTGAACATCATTCCGATTTGCGTTTGTCCTATCATGCAGCCAAGCACCAGTCCGGCAGCGGAAGAAAACAGCGCCACCAGGAACAGCATCACGGTGAGCGCCAGCGGCTGCGTCCCGCTCAGGTCCAGCCCGCTGCCGATGAGCAGCCATCCTGCCGGAATCACCACCAGCCCCGCCACTATGGCCTGCAGCATCCCGGCCACGATTTTTTCCACCGCGATCCAGGAAATGTGGATGGGGCTGAGCAGCCGGTCTTCAATTTCCTTTGTGAACTGAAATTCGGCGATCAGCGGCATGGCTACGCCCTGCGCT
>DATKNR010000145.1:0-27160 GCA_035541255.1 Patescibacteria group bacterium
GCCCGGCAATCTCAGCGTGTATTCGGGAGTTGTCACCATCCAGGCGGAAATCATCGCGCAGCGCAAGGCGGTTCCCGGCAACTACACCGTTCACGGGGAATTCCGGTATCAAGCCTGTGACCGCGACAGGATTTACCCCCCGCAAAAACTCACCGTGAAATTTGAGCTGAAAGTGGGCGCGGTTCCAGGCGGTCCCAAACCGGGCCACATCGGCTGAGCCCACGCTCGGCGCCGATGGAGTCGATTTCGACCCTGTCACGTGCGATCATCCGCTATGCCCTACCCACGCGCCCCGCGTCTTGCAGCCATTGGTTTCCGCGTGAAAACGGGTCGCGCCATCGCCGTGGCGCTCGCCGGACCGGCATCCGCCCCACGGCTCCTCTTCCGCCGCGAAGTTCTGCTCCACGATCCGAATGTGCCGCAATCCCGCCAGCCGTATCACGGCCGCGTCATGCCCTTCGTTCCCGCGCAGCCGCAGGCGGTAGCGCGGGGCAAGAAGGCGGCCCAGCGAGTTGCTGTCGCCGCCGTTCGTCAATTGGCGAAGGAGTTCAGCGCCGCGGGTTCAAAGCTGGTTGGTGCTGGCCTGGTCGTGGCCAGTAATCCCGATGTGCGAAAAATCGGCAGCAGCCACGTCCGCGCCCACGCGCTCGAAGGAATCCTGTTCCGCGAAGTGCTCGAAGCGGGCGCTCGCGCCTGCCGCCTGCCTTCCATGCTCATCCTGGAGCGCGAGGCCCTGCCGCGCGCCGTCGCTGGCCTGCGACGTCCCGCGGCGGAGCTGCGTCGCACGTTGGCCCGATTTGGCAAGGAAATCGGCAGCCCCTGGCGCGCGGAAGAAAAATCCGCCGCCCTCGCCGCCTGGCTGGCCCTCAAGGAGCTTCGTTAGCCCCGCAGCGGCCGAGGTCAGCCTCTCCTCCTCCACCAGTTACGATTCACCGCTCGCCAGTCACCTGTATTGTCACTCGGCGCGTTTTGGGATAAGAAGTAGGCCCGTTTTCTCCGAAGGAGCTGGACACAATGGAAATCGCACTCGGACTCGAATTCCTCCGCGTCGTCGAAGAGGCCGCCATCGCTTCCGCCCGTACCATGGGTCTCGGCGACCGCCACAAAGCCGATGACGTCGCCGTCGAGGCCATGCGCCGCGTGATGGACTCCGTGCCCATGGACGGCACCATCGTCATCGGCGAAGGCGAACGCGACGAGGCCCCCATGCTCTACATCGGCGAGAAAGTCGGCGCGGCCGTGCACAACAATCGTTCCTACGAAGCCGTGGACATCGCCGTGGATCCGCTCGAGGGCACCAACCTGTGCGCCACCGGCTCGCCAAACGCCATCACCGTGCTGGCCGCCAGCGAGCGCGGCGGCCTTCTCCATGCGCCGGACCTCTACATGGAAAAAATCATCGTCGGCCCATCCTGCAAAGGCGCTGTGGACCTGGACGCGCCCGTGATCGATAACCTCAAAGCCATCGCCCGTCGCCTCGGCCGCTCCGTGGATGACCTGGTCGTCATCGTCCTCGACCGCCCCCGCCACGAGAAATTGATCAGCGACATTCGCGCCACCGGAGCCCGCATCCGCCTCATCACCGATGGCGACCTCTCCGCAGGCATTTCCGTTGCCGTGCTCGGCACCGGCGTCCATGCCGTCATGGGCACCGGTGGCGCTCCTGAAGGCGTTCTCTCCGCCGCCGCGCTCCGCTGCCTCAACGGCCAGATCATTGCCCGCCTCGTGGTCAGCAAACCCGAACACGAAGAGCGCCTGGCCAAAATGGGCATCAAGGATCCGAGGCGGATTTACGACACGGACGAGCTGGCTCCCGGCAAGAAAATTATTTTCGCCTGCACCGGAGTGACCGAAGGAAATCTGCTGAAGGGCGTTCGCTTCTTTGGTGAGGGGACTCGTACCCAGTCCCTGGTGATGACCCTCGAAAATCGTCAGGTGAGATTCATCGATACCGTCCATCTGGAAAAACGACCCGACGTAAAAGTCCGCTTCCTATAGCGCTCCCGGTTCTCCACGCGGATTCCTCTGTCGAAAGGCGGCCTTTCGGCCCCGGCATGGGAATGCTGGTCGTCGTACGGTGCTGGCCCGGCACGGCCTTCCTGCCGCCGGGTAGAGAAGCTCCGCCGCAGCGCTTCCTGCACCGTTCCGGCTGCGGCGTCAGTCTCCTGGCCGGGGGAATTTGGGCTGGGTCCCGGCCGCGGGACCGGTGCCTACCGGTTCAGCGCCGTGTGCGTCCCCCCGAGAGTCCGGGGCCTCGCGCTCCCGTTCTGTGGGATCGGCGTGCGGTCCGAGGGCGCTGGCCCACCGCGCGCCGCAGGGATTCGCGGGGGCGAGCCCTGTCCCACCGCTGCGCCCACTGCCGTCACGTGGTCGCTGATCACCTGTAGTCGCCGGAGGATCGACTGCCATTGCTCCCAGTCCAGCTGCCGCAGGAATGGCCGCAGCCCCTGGATGAACGGATCCTCCATCAGCGTCTCGCTGCTCGATTCCGGCAGGAAGAACCGGTTCAGCCCTACCCCGAGCGCTTCCGAGATTTTCTCCAGCGTCCCCAGGCTCGGCGTCATCTGCCCGCTCTCGATCCGCGAGAGATACGACCGCGACACCCGCGACCTCGCCTGGAGCTGGCTCTGTGTCATCCCCCGGGTTTCCCGCAGCTGCCGGATGCGGTGCCCGATGTTCTCCACCGTCTGCGCGTTCGGCCATTGCTCAAACAGTTGCCGGTCGTCGCCGGGCAGTTCCTGCGCAGCCGGCGGCGGGATCAGGTACTGCACCCGCGGTGGCAGAATGCGCAGACAGCGACGGCAATTGTCCGTCTTCGTGCGGTACTGCACCAGCCCGCACACCTTGCAACGGATGACTTCGCGTTCGTTTTCGACTCCGCTTTCCGCGGAGTGCGTTGCCTGTGGTTCAGACACCGGTTCCTCGCTCCTTCCTGCCTGCGAGAGGCAGGTTTCTGGCGAGCGGTGCGGAGGCGACTCTTCTAGGGGGAAGGCAGAAACTGGCGCGCGGGCAAAGGATGCACCGCACTCTCCGGCCTGTCAAGCGGAATTTCAGGAATTGTCCGCAAACAGCCTGCAGTCGTCCGCAGTCGTCCGCCTGCACCCGCACCTTGCCGGTTCTTCCGCTAGTCGTCCCTGTCTCTGCCGCAATCCTCCCCTCCGCATTCTTCCTCATCGGCAATTCGCCTCTTTTTCGTGAGCCCTCTTCTCCTCTTTCCCTCCGTGCTCTCCGGGCTCTCCGGGCCTCGGTGCACTCCGTGATGATTCCTTCCTGCGCTTTTCGAATTTCGAGTTTCGCCTTATCCTTTTCCCATGCCCACTCGCGACGACGCTTGGAAGCTCCTCTGCGAATTCACTGAAAACGAAAATCTCCGCAAGCACGCCCTCGCCGTCGAGGCCTGCGTCCGCTTCTACGCACGCAAGGGCGGCCACAACGAAGACCTTTGGTCCATCACCTCTCTCCTCCACGATTTCGACTACGAGCGCTGGCCCAACCAGGAGCACAGCCCCACCGAGGGCCATCCCTCCGCCGGTTCCGCCATTCTCCGCGAGCGCGGCTACCCTGAAGAAATGATCCGCGCCATCCTCTCTCACGCCGACTACACCGGCGTTGCCCGCCAGTCCGCCCTCGAACACACCCTGTTCGCCTGCGACGAGCTCGCCGGATTCCTCACCGCTTGCTCCTACGTCCGCCCGAGCAAAAGCATCCTGGATCTCGAAGTCAGCTCCGTGAAGAAGCGCATGAAGGACAAGGCCTTCGCCCGCGGCGTCAGCCGCGACGACGTCGTCAAGGGCGCCGAAGAGCTCGGCATCCCTCTCGACGAGCACATCGCCAACTGCATCGCCGCCATGCGCCAAGTGGCCGATTCGCTGGGACTGGCAGGAGCCTCCGCGCAGTCCGCCTGAGATTGTCCGCCGCTCATGACCTGAAATACTTTCCAGCAGGAATGCTTGCGCCTGCCCGCCATGCAGTCCTTTTCGCTCTCCGCCCTTCTCATCTTGGCTGGAGGGATGGTATCCTCCCGCCAGGATTTGCGCCCAATGGAGGCATCGCCGGGCCTCCCTGAACGAAATGTAAGGAGAAGTGTACGCCCCTCGAATTGACCCCTCGCGTCCGGGACGATCGCACTATCGTCTATTGCGCCGGAAGCCTGATCCTCGGCGCAGAGTCGGACGCCCTGCGCGACCTGGTCCGCAAGCTCCTTCCCAACGCGAAGCTCATCGTCGTGGACCTGGCTGAAATTTCCATGATGGACAGCGGCGGGATAGGCACCCTCGTGGGCCTCACGTGTTCCGCGCGCAACACCGGCACCACTCTGAAGCTGGCGCGCGCTTCCCCGCGGATTCGCACCCTCTTCCAATTGACCCGGCTCACTCCCGTGTTTGAGTTCGAGGATCTTCCGGAAAGCTCCGCCGCTTCCGGGGGCGCCTCCTGACCGGGCAATGCGAGCGGTGCCGAGTATCGCAGGATGGTTCGCTTCTCCCGCCGGATGCCGGTTGGGGAACAGGGTCCATGGGCGCTGCGCCGACAGCAAGGCATGATCCGCACGCCGTGCCGGCCGCTCCTCCGCGCCCGCGCCCGGAGGACGGTGGGCAATGGGTGGTGCTCTTCGGCCGCGCCGCGCTCCTGATCTTCTGCGCCGTGCCCGCCTTGGGCTTTCTGCTGCCCCGCTACACTGGCCGAATCGTCTGGACTGTTGTCGTCGCCGCCCTGCCTCTATTCATCATCCTGGTCGGCTACCACCGCTGGCGGCGTATCTGCCCGCTGGCCTTCTTCGCTCAATTGCCTGCGCGCTGGAACCTCGGCGGCACGCGCCGCGCCGGCCCGTGGCTTGAAGCGAACTACCCGCTGGTGGTTTTTTCCGTCTTCTTTGTGTCTCTCTGGCTGCGTTTGGTCGCCACCAACGGAGACGGCCCGGCTATCGCCGTTTTTTTTCTCCTCCTGTCGGCCGCAGCCTTTCTGTTCGGCGTGCTCTACACGGGCAAGTCCTGGTGCAACTTCATTTGTCCCGTTTCCTTCGTCGAGAAGATTTATACCGAGCCCAGTGGTCTCCGCGACACGTCCAATTCGCAGTGCGCACGCTGCACAGCCTGCAAGAAATCCTGTCCCGACATCAATGAAGAAAACGGCTACTGGAAGGAAATCGCTTCGCATCCCCGGCGGTTCGTCATGCTCGCCTTCCCCGGACTGGTGTTCGGCTTCTACTTCTACTATTTCCTTCAGTCCGGAACCTGGGACTACTACTTTGGCGGCTCGTGGACCCGCCAGCCCGGTCTCTATCGCGTCGCCTTCCTTTCCGGCCACGACGCCGCCACCGCCGGCTTCTTCTTCTACCCTCGCATTCCCCGGGCCGCGGCCGCGTTCTTGACGCTTGCGGTCTGCGCAGGGGCCGGCTTTCTGCTCTTTTCCCTGGCGGAAAGGCTTCTCGCCCGCCGCGGCGAACCGCGCGACGCCGAAGTAAACACCGTTCGCGCGCGTCATATCACTCTTTCCGTCGCCGCCTTTGCCGCGCTGGTCACCTTCTACACCTTCGCGGGTGCCCCCACGCTCCGCCTTGTCCCCTGGCTGCCTCATTTCTTTATTGTGGCGGTGGTGCTGGTGGCCACGCTTTCCCTGGTGCGCCGCCTGCCCCGATCGCGCCAGACCTTTGCCGAGGAAACCCTGGCTCGCAATTTCCTCAAGCGTTGGGAGTGGCCCGACGTGGCGCCTCCCCGGGATCTGCGCGAGGCCTTCCTGCTGCACACCATTCGTCTGCGGGAAACTTCGGAGGGATACGCGCGCCTGCTCGCGGCCTATAAGGAGGCAGTGCGCGAGGCTCTTGCCGACGGCTTTGTCACTCCCGACGCCGTCAACCTGCTCGACGGCCTCCGCAACCAGCTCCAGATCAAGCTTCCCGACCATGAGAAAATCATGGCCGCGCTCGCCGCCGAGGAGGCTTCGCGCCTCCGTGAATCAGTCACAGCACTCAGCGCCGAGAAGCGCCTTCAGCTCACCACCTACAAGCAGGCGCTCGGCGACTACTTCGTTACAGTGCTCGGCGGCGAAAAGCAGCTCGACGAAGGGTTCGTCCGCCGGCTTCAGCGCGAGTTCCAGGTAACCGAGACGGAGCACAATGCAACGCTGGTCGAACTGCTCGGCGGCGTCTCTGACGGCTATAGCAGCACCATGGCTCTCGGCTTCCTGCAAAGCTGGCGCGCCGGGCAAGCCGCTTCCGCGGCAAAACGCCCCGCAAAATAGTCCCTCGCGGCTCCGCCCAGCCCTCGAGTTCGCCGCACCCTTCAAAAGTGAAATATCGCTGCCCGCGTGCTATGGTCATGGACTGGTCGAACCATGAAAATCTCCCGCGAAGACGTCCTGCGCGTCGCCGAGCTTGCCAATCTCGAGCTTACCGGCGCCGAAATCGAGACCTACGGCGCCCAGCTCGCCTCCATCCTCTCCTACTGCGAAAAGCTCAACGAGCTCGACACCTCGGCCGTCGAGCCCCTCGCCCAGATTCTCGTCGCCCGCAAAGAAACGCAAGACAAAGACGACGCCCAGCACCTTCGCGAAGACTCGCCCCGCGACGCCGGCATCATCCGCGACGTAATCCAGCGCGCCCCGGAAGCCGCCACTTCCGATCCGCCCTACTTTCGCGTTCCCAAAGTCATCGAGCGGGGTGAGTAATCCGTGTCCGCCCCGGCAATGCCCCCCCGCAACTGGACCATCGCCGAAATCCGCAGCGCGCTCGAATCGCGCAAACTCTCCGCGCGCGAGCTCGCCACCGACTACTTCTCCCGCATCGAGCGCGAAAATCCGCGCCTCAACGCTTTCCTCGCGCTCTCCCCCGAACGCGCCTTCGCACAGGCCGACGCCATCGACGCCAAAATCGCCCGTCGCGAGCCGCTCCCTCCCCTCGCCGGCGTGCCCACTGCGCTCAAAGACGTTCTCAGCACGCGCGGCACGGAAACCACCTGCGGCTCGCGCATCCTGAAAGGCTACGTCCCACCCTACGACTCGACCGCCATCGAACGCCTCGACCGCGCCGGCGCCATTTTTCTGGGCAAGACGAACTGCGACGAGTTCGCTATGGGCAGCTCCAACGAGAACTCCGCCTATGGTCCCGTCCACAACCCTGTGGCCCTCGACCGCGTCCCCGGCGGTTCGAGCGGCGGCTCGGCAGCGGCCGTGGCCGCCGGGCTTGCCGTCGTCTCGCTCGGCACCGATACCGGCGGCTCCATCCGCCAGCCCGGCGCTCTCTGTGGCGTCCCCGCCATGATGCCCACCTATGGCCGCGTTTCGCGCTACGGCCTCATCGCCTTCGCCTCTTCGCTCGACCGCATCGGCCCCTTCGCCCGCACCGTAGACGACGTCGCCCGCGTCATGGAAGTCATCGCCGGCCGCGACCCGCTCGACGCCACCTCAGCCGGCCTGCCCGTTCCTTCCTACACCGCGGAATTGTCAGAGCCCGTCAAAGGCCTGCGCCTCGGCATTCCCAGGGAATATTTCGCCGAGGGCCTCGATCCCGAAGTCCGCAAGAAGGTGGAAGCCGCGATCGCCCGCCTTAGAGATCTCGGCTGCATTCCCACCCCGATCGAAATGCCCCACATGCCCTACGCCATTCCGGTCTACTACCTCATCGCCACCGCCGAGGCCAGCTCCAACCTCGCCCGCTTCGACGGCGTCCGTTACGGCCTTCGCGTGCCCGGTTCGACCCTTGGCGAGATGTACCGGAAGACCCGCGGCGCCGGCTTCGGCGCGGAAGTAAAGCGCCGCATCATGCTCGGCACCTACGCGCTTTCCGCCGGCTATTACGACGCCTATTACCTCAAGGCCCAGAAAGTCCGCAGCCTCATCAAGGGCGACTTCGACCGCGCCTTCCGGCAAGTGGACCTGATCCTTGCCCCCACCTCTCCTGTCACCGCCTTCCGCCTCGGCGAACGCACCGCCGACCCGCTCGCCATGTACCTGGCCGACATTTACACCGTCACCGGCTCGCTCGCTGGCATCACCGCTATCTCCGTTCCCTGCGGAAAGGCGAACGGAACGCTTCCCGTCGGCCTGCAAATCATGGGCCCGCATTTTGAGGAAGGACGCGTCCTCCGCCTGGCCCACGCCTTCGAAGCCGCCGGCGGCTTCTCCCTGTAGCACAGGCTTTCAGCCTGTGCTCTTTCTGCTTCTGCCGTTTCTGCCTAGACGTTCTCAGCCATCTCCCAGCCTCACCTCTTTCCTTTACCTCCTCTACTTCCTTTACCTCCTCTCCCCCCTCTCCGGCGTTACAATCCTCCATTGGCTTTCATGCGCGACGTCGCCGCCATCGTCGAACTCCTCAATCGGGCCCACATGGATTTCCTTGAGGCCTGCGAGCGGATTCCCCAGAATCGCTGGAAGAAGTCCCCAGCCAGTGGTGGCTGGTCCGCGGCCGAGGTGGTAGCCCATCTCACCATGGTAGAGGCCACCGTATGGAATGGCGTGCGCGAGGAGCTCTCCGGCCGCCCGAAGCGCTATTCCCTATGGAACAAGATGCACATCCCCGTCTCCATGTCCGCCTGGCGCGCCGTCAAGCGCAAGACCCCCATCCCTCTCGACTCCACGCTCGTCAAGCCTCGCGACGAAGCCCTCGGCGAGTACTCCGCAACTCGAAACCGGACCTTGAAGCTGATTGCGGAGCAGTCCGCGCGCGACCTGGCCCCTTACCGCCGCCAGCACCCCTTCCTCGGCAGCCTCAACCTTTACGACTGGATGCGGGTGCTCGCCTACCACGAGATTCGTCACACCAAGCAAATCCGTGAAATTGGAAAGTCCTTCCAGAGTTAGCAAAAACTTTCACCTCGTGGCAACGCGGGCGTAACCCGCTCCCGTCTAATCTGAAGCGTGCAACTGGACTTCCTCCCCCGGTAACTCCTGTGTAAATCGCGGTTTGCCGGAGGCGTAAGCGCTATCGCGCAATTGGTCAAAGCGGTGGCATGCCAGTTGCTCTTATCCATTGCTCCCGGCGTATTCTGGCCGGGCAGCGGAAGCCTGGAGTCGCGCATGTTTCGCGTTCGCGCCAGTCAGAAGCTCTTTACCGATGTGGAAGTAGCCACCTTGTTTGGCGTGGCTTTGGAAGAAGTCCGCGAACTCGCCCGCCTGAAGCACCTCGGCTGCCTGGCTCGCGCCGCGGAGGCTGCCGGGGCTTCCGCCGGGCAACTGCTCTTCTCTCTTTCCGACCTGATGATCCTCTCCGTGCTCTGGCCCCGGTTCCAGCACTGATTCCGCCAGCCCCGTTCCCAGCCGGGCTCTCGATTCTTAAATCTCCAGGCCAATCGACCGCATCAGCTTCAATGCATTGCTGCTTTTCGCGATTCCTGGTTCCAGGCGGTAATCAAAATGCAACTCGCCGTTCTCAAACCGGTCTTCGAAATGGAAATTCGCCGCGGGCTGCGCCATTCCCTCCACGATCTGGGTGAGCGCCAGGTCATGCGTGGTCACGATCCCCACCGCTCCCTTCGCCGCCAGGCTTTTCACCACAGCCTCCGCCCCAATCCTCCGGTCATGCGAGTTTGTCCCGCTCAGCAGTTCGTCCAGCAGAAACAGCACCGCCAGCGGCCCCTCCGTCAGCGACGCCATCAGCTTCAGCCGGGTAATCTCTGAATAGAATCGCGATACCCCTCCCTGCAGTGAATCCAGCACGCAGATCGATGCCGCCACCTGTAACGGCGACAGCCGCAGCCGCCTCGCCCGGACCGGCGCCCCGCACTGTGCCAGCACTGCGTTGATTCCCACAGCGCGGACAAACGTGCTCTTTCCCGCCATGTTCGGCCCGCTGATGATGGCCAGCCGCAATTCGTCTCCCATCGTCAGATCGTTCTGCACCGCCTGCCCCTCCGCCAGCAGGGGATGCGCCAACCCCTCCGCTTCGAATCGCGCGCCTCCCTCCGTCAGCTCCGGGAACACGTATGTCGGGTGCTCATACGTATATCCGGCCAGCGAAGTCAGCGCTTCCATTTCCCCTACAGCCGCCAGCCAGCGCCGGATGGCCGAGCCGTATCTCTGTCG
The DNA here is from genome assembly GCA_035541255.1 of Patescibacteria group bacterium. Taxonomy (GTDB): domain Bacteria; phylum Acidobacteriota; class Terriglobia; order Acidiferrales; family UBA7541; genus JOPF136. The sequence continues at coordinate 10,015 of DATKNR010000145.1, forward strand.
CCAGCTTTCAATCGCAAACGCGGCTCGCGCGGTCCACAGCACGAACGGGTCAACCACCGCCACGATCAAGTTCCTCCGCGATTCCAGGCTTTCCACCATCCGGCTCACCCGTGCGATGCACTGCGATGGCGGCGCGCCGGATTCCTCGAGCGCCGCCTTCAGCTTCTCGAGTTTCGCCGCGGAAAACTTCTCTCTTTCCACCAGCTCCAGCGCCCCGCCAAGCAGTTTCAAGTCCTGCTCGAATCGTTCCGCCTCCAGGATTTTGACCACCTGAGGCCGGATCCGCCCGTAGAAAACTGCGTTTACAACGCTGGCCAGGAGAGTCACTTCCCAGCGTCCCCACACCGCCCACACCGCCAGGCTCGCGAGCCATGCTCCCGCCAGAATCCGCCCTGCAAGCTGTACTTTGCCGGCGTCCAGTACCGCGGCCTCCTCCCCCCATTCGGTCAGCGCCTCCGGACGCACCTCCGACCGCACTCCCTCCGCGAAGATCGCCAGTTCTTCCCGCATGTCCAGCCGCGGACGCAATTCAGCCACCGCCGCCTGCCGGTCCCGGATTTCCTCCGGCGCGGCGGGGTGCTTCAGCCATTTCGCCAGGATTTCCTGCCCTGCGGACGTTCGCGCTGTGCAGAGCAGCTGGAAGAGCGATCCCGGCCCGAATACGTCCAGGTCGCGCGCATACGGATGCGCGGGATCCAAGAACGCGTCTCCCTTTTCTCCCGTTCCCATCCAGCGGTTTTCCAGCCGCGCGATTCCGCGCTCGTAGAACGCGATTACCTGCCCGCAGCGTTTCGACTTGCGCAGCGCGCGCACGTGCCCGATATCGAGCACGATGTAGGCCAGCGCGGGTGCCGCGAGCCAGACGAGAGTTCCCCGCTCTGCCTTCAGCATCCACACCAGCAGCACCACAAAAGCTGCTGCAATCGTCAGCTTCGCAATTCCCAGTTGCGTCTGCCGCCGCTCGTGCTCCGACTGCTGCTGTCTCGCCCGCCGCAGCCGTTCGGAGTACTCGGCCTTCGCGTCTGCGGTCACCGCGGTCGCATCCATGGCCGAAATACTATACGCATTTCGACCTTGCGGGCTTCCCGCGGTTCCCACGCGCGTCCCTGTTCCAAAACAAAGGGCGTGCCCGCCCTCTTTCCGGCAGGCACGCCCTCTGCGTTTGCTCGATCCGTCGCCCCAGCCCTACGGCTGGGCTTCGTACACGATGTTGAACGGAGTCTCCGTGGCCCGGCGGAACCGGCTGAATCCCGCTGTGGTCACCACGTCGCGGATCCGCTTCTCTCCCGCCTGTGCGCCCAGGCACAACCCCACTTCCTGCGACCGCGAGCACGGCGTGCACAGGAGCGTGGAGAACGAGTAGTAGACCCGTCCCACGGGGTTTAGGTTGTCTTCCAGCTGGTCGTGGGCAAACGGCTCCACGATCATCCACGTCCCGTCCGGCGCGAGTGATTGCCGCACGTGCTTTGCCGCTCCCACCGGGTCGCCCATGTCGTGCAGGCAATCGAACACGGTCACGAAGTCGTAGTCTTTGCCGGGATATTCCTTTGCTTTGGCCACCGCAAAATCCACGCGGTCCGCCACTCCTGCGCGCCGCGCCGATTCGCGCGCCGCCTCGATCGATTTGTCGTGGTAGTCAAATCCAAAGAAGCGCGACTTGGGAAATGCCTGGGCCATCAGCAGCGTGGAGGCGCCTTTCCCGCAGCCCACGTCCGCCACTCGCCCTCCCGATTCCAGTTTCTGTTTGGCATCGCGCATCGAGGGAATCCATGCGCTCACCAGGTTGGCGGCATATCCCGGGCGGAAGAATTTCTCGCAGCCGTGGAAGACGCCGTCCTCGTGTTCGTGCCATCCCATTCCTGCGCCCGTCCGGAACGACTCCGCGATCCGCGGAACCGCCGCCAGCGACGCCAGCGCCAGCTCAAACGCTCCCGGCAGGTACGCCGGGCTCCCTTCATTCGCCAGCGTGAACGCCTGTTCTTGGTTCAGGCTGAATTTTCCCGACGCCGCGTCGTACGTGATGTACCCGCCCGCCGCCTGCGACGACAGCCATTCGCGCAAGTAGCGCTCATCTGTGTTCGTCTTCGCGGCCAGCTCCGCCACGCTTGCCGGGCCGGTCGCCAGGGCCTTGTACAGTCCCAGCTTCTCGCCGATCACCACCATCCCCGCATGGACCGAAGCGCCCAGATCGGACACAAATCGGCCCATAAAGGCATTCAGTTTCTCCATGTCCAGTGCGGGAGCCTGCGCTGCGCTCATTTCTGTTTCTCCTCTCTCCTCTCGGGTTTTCGTCCCGTACCGATTTCCCAAGGCCCCATTCCCGCTTTGAGTATGCCGCGGCCGTGCCGGTTGCGTTTGTCCTCCCGTCTGGCAATCTTACCTCCCGCGCGGTAGCATGGATCATTCTTTGACCAGGAGTCCGGCAATTTTAGCCGGGAGTCCGCCTCGGAACTGACATGGACGCTCTTTCCGAAATCCTCCATGCGGTGAAGCTCGAAGGCGCTGTCTTCTTCAACGCCGAGTTTACCGCGCCGTGGGGCTTCCGTTCCCCGCCTTCTTGTGAAGTCGCCGCCTTCCTCGGCAAGGCGCCCCGGCACGTCATCATCTATCACCTGCTTACCGACGGCCAGGCACGGGTCAATATCGAAGACTGCTCCGAAGCGATTGACCTCGTTCCGGGCGATATCGTGATTTTTCCCCATGGCGACCCGCACGTCATGGCAAACGGCCGCCCTCAGTCCTTCGTCGACACCGCCAAGCAGTTGAAGACGATTTTCTCGCGGGGAATGGCCGTGGCCCGCGACGGTGGAGGCGGCGAGCCCTCCCGTTTTGTTTGTGGCTACCTGGAATGCGATCCCGAACTCTGCAAGCGCTTCTCCGGCGGGCTTCCTCCCGTCTTCAAGGTCAACATCCGCAACGATTCCGCCGGCCAGTGGCTCGAAAACTCCATCAAATTCTCCGCCCACCAGGCTGGAGAAAACCAGGCGGGCAGCGATGCGGTTCTCGCTCGCCTCTCCGAAGCCCTCTTCGTGGAAACTCTGCGGCGTTACATGGCGGAGTTGCCGCCCCAGCAGACCGGATGGCTCGCCGGTGCGCGCGATCCGGCCGTCGGCGCCGCGCTGGCCCATTTGCATCGCGCGCCCGAACATCCCTGGACCATTGCTTCTCTCGCGCAGCAGGTGGGCGTTTCCCGCTCCGTGCTCGCCGAGCGCTTCCGTCATTTCCTCGGCGAGCCGCCCATGGCCTATCTCTCTCAATGGCGCCTTCAGCTCGGCGCCAGGCTCCTCACCACCACCAGCTACGGCGTGGCCAGAATTTCCGGAGAGGTCGGCTACGTATCCGAACAGGCCTTCAATCGCGCCTTCAAGCGCGAGTTTGGCGTTCCCCCCGCCCGGTTCCGTGCCCGCGCAAAATTGGCGAGTCCCGCCGTCCACCGAGCAGGCCCGCGTACCCGCGCGTCTGCGGCTGCACGCTGAGCGAACCTTTCGCAGCCGTTTACTCTCTTCGCAGGGCTGCCAGCGGGTCCAGCCGCGTCGCACGGCGCGCGGGCACATAGCAGGCCAGCCCCGAAATCGCCAGAAATAGCAGCGACACTCCGGCCAGCGTGGGCAGGTCGGTCGGCGCAATCCCGTACAGTATCGCCCCCAGAACCCGCGTGAAGCCCACTGCCGCCGTCAGCCCGATTCCGATGCCGGCGAGCGACAGCCTCGTTCCCTGGCCCAGCAGGAGCCGCAGGATGTCGGCCCGCTGCGCACCCATTGCCATCCGGATGCCGATCTCCTGCGTCCGCTGGCTCGCCGCAAAAGCCGTCACGCCGTAAATTCCCACCGCCGCCAGCGCCACGCCAATCAGTCCGAATAGTCCGAACAATCCTGCACCTGCCTTCGGCAGCAGCAGCGAAACTGCCGTCGTCTCCTCCAGCGTCTGCAGCTGCAGCACCGGCATGTGGTCGTCAAGTTCGCGCGCCTGCTGCCGCAGCAGCGGAAGCACCGCGTGCGGGTCTCCCGATGTCCGCACCAGCAGCAACTGGCCTCTCGCATACCTCTGGGTCAGCGATAGATAAAGATAGGATCGCGGATTTTCCCCCAGCGTTCGGTATTTCCCGTCCGCCGCCACCCCCACCACCTGGTAGTAGCCCTTGTCCTTTTCCACGCGGATCTGCTGCCCAATCGGATCTTTTCCCGGCCAGAAGTGCCGCGCCAGCGACTCGTTTACCACCGCCACCCGCTCCGATTCCGGAGTGTCCTTCTCGCTGAAGCCGCGTCCCCTCAACAGCGGAACTCGCATGGTTTCGAAGTAGTCCGGCCCCACCGTCGCGGAATCCACCTCCGGCCACTGCTTTTCCGGCGCCGTATCGTTTCCCCGTGCCGCCGCGGAGAGTGTGCGGACTTCGAACGAGAGAGGCACCAGGTCTGCGTACGCCACGGACACAACGCCCGGCAGCGTCCGGGCGCGTTCCTTCAATCGCTCGTAGAATTGCGCCCCTGCCTGTGCCGAATCGCCGCGCAGTCCCACGTCGAATCGCGCGGTGGCCACTCCCTTCACGTCGAAGCCGGGATTGATCCGGCTCGCGTTTTCCAGGCTCCGCACGGAAAGCCCCGCGCAGATCAGCAACAGCATCGAGAGCGCCACCTGCCCCACCACCAGCGTGTGATGCAGCCGCCGCTTTTCTCTCGTGCTCGATGCGCTGGCGCTCTCGTCTTTCAGCGTCACCGCCAGATCCGTCCGCGAACTCCGCAGCCCCGGCGCCAGCCCGAACAGCACCGCGGTCGTCACCGAAACCAGCACCGTGAACACGAGCACGCGCGTGTCGAGCGACAGCCCGAGCCCGATCCTCACCGGAATCGGCGGTTGGAACGCATTCAGCACTCGATTCGTCCACGCCGCCGCCAGCAGCCCCAGCGCGCCGCCGGGAACCGCCAGCAGCAGGCTCTCCGTCAGCAGTTGCCGGCACAGACGCGTGCGCTTCGCCCCGAGCGCCAGCCGCACGGCCATTTCCTTCCGCCGCCCCGCCGCGCGCGCCAGCATCATACTGGCCACATTCGCGCATGCGATCACCAGCACCAGCCCTACCATGCACATCAGCACCGCCGACACCGTGTAAAGCACCCGGTCCAGTCCCGGCAGGATTTTCACGTCCTTCGTCGCCAGCAGTCCTGCATTGCGTTCTTTGTTCGTATCCGGATATTCCTGTTGCAACCGCCGCGCGATGGCCTCCAGCTCCGCCTGCGCCTGCGCCAGCGTCACTCCCGGCTTCAATCTCCCCATCGCAAACATCCACCTGCTTCTCCGGTCTGTTAGTTCGTCATTCACGTGCAGTGCGGAACGCATCATCATCGGCACCCACATCTCCGACCCGATTCCGCGCACCAGCCCCGTAAATTCCGCCGGCGCCACGCCCACCACGGTCATTGCCGTCCCGTTCAATCGGATCGTCCGCCCCACGACGTTCGGATCGCCGCCAAATCGTCCCCTCCATGCAGCCGCGCTCAGCACCACTTCCGGATCGCTTCCTGGCTTCCTCCCGTTTTCCGGCACGAACCCGCGCCCCAGCATCGGCCGCACACCCAGCGTCTGAAAATAATTCTCCGTCACCATCTCCGCGGTCACCGTCTGGCTCTCCGTTCCCTGTTCGAGCGCCAGTGGCGTCAGGTCGTAGCCGATCATCCCGCTGAAGCATTGGCTTTGGTCGCGGAAATCCGCGAAGTCCGGAAACGCCAGCGGTTCGTGCGTCACCAATCCCCCCAGAGGAGCTGTGTTGTACACGTTCACCAGTTCTTCCGGCGCGCGCACCGGCAGCGGCCGGAACAGGATTCCATTCACCACGCTGAAGATCGCCGTGTTCAATCCGATCCCGATCGCCAGCGTCAGCACGGCCATCACCGCGAATCCCGGGCTCTTCGCCAGCATGCGAATCCCGTAACGCAGGTCCTGCAACAGTGCGCCCATCCTCATATCCTCCCGGCGAGTCTCGCCCCGGTTCGCTGTATACAGTCCGGTACGAGATTGGGGGCGAATCTGTTTCCGGAATAATCTTCGGGCGCGCCCAGAACCTGATTTGCGGAAGAAGCGCCTTCCGCCAGGGTTAGCTCACTCGCGGACGGCACCACAGACCATGGTTGATAAGCACCAATCCCGCGCGAAATCCACCAGCATTGCGTCATCGCTCCCAGCTGTATTTCTGGATAAACAGTTGTAACCCATTGTATTTCAGATACATGCGGACACTATCGCCAGCCGAAGCTTTGGCCGTCGGGCTGCTCCGTTTTTCTCCGACTGACGATGGCAGCGGGCTGCAATAAGTCTCGGGCGTGCGATTTCGAAACTTGGTCGACATACGGCACTAGATCGAGTACCGGCCACAACGGCCTGATCTCGGGGGGATGCACATGATGAGTTCCCGCATTCACAAGCTGTTATTCACGATCGCCGCGTCCTGCGCGATTGCAGTTGCGCCCGGCCCGGCTTTCGCTTCTCACGGCGGGCACGGCGGCGGCCATGGTGGCGGCCACGGCGGTGGCCACGGTGGAGGACATGGCGGTGGCGGACAGAGCCACGGCGGCGGCTTCCATGGCGGCGGCAGCTTCCACGGTGGAGGTGGCGGCAGGGCCGGCGGCGGAATCCGCTCCGGCGGCGGTGCCCGTGCTGGGAATTTCGCCGGCCGCGGTTTGGGTGGCGGCGGATTCCGCGGAGGCTCAGGCAGCTCTGGCGGCAATTCGCACGTGCGAGTGTCTCGGAGTTTTGGAGCGGGTGGATCCGTAGGGAATTCCTCTGGTATGCGCGGCTTTTCGGGCTCGGCAAACCGTGCACTCGGTGGCAATCGTGGATCTTCTCCGTGGGCTTATTCCGGAGGCAGAGGCACAGCCGGTTATGGTCGCGGTGGCTCTTATGCCTCGCGCGGCATGGCCAACGCGGGCGGAAACTGGCATTCGTTCTCCGCTGCAGGAACCGCGCGCGGATCGTCCAATCAGGGTAGTGGTTGGCGATCCTTCGGCTCCGCTCGCGGCTACGGCTCTCAAGCCGGCTCCACGCAATTCACCAATGGCACGAATTCGCGTTACGGAGCGTATGGCGGGAACTCTCGCGCATCTGGTTACTACGCAGGAAACGGTTACGGCGGTAGTAATGGCTGGCACGGCGGTGGTTGGAACCACGGCGGGTACGGCGGCTGGAATCACGGCGGGTATGGCGGTGGTTGGTACGGCGGTGGCGGTTGGGGTGGTGGCTGGGGCTCTTATTACCCGTGGAGTTGGCTCGGCTACTTGCCCTACGCTCTCAACTATTTGAATCCTTGCCTCTACGCGCCCTGCACCTCCCCATACAGCTATACCTATCCGTATCCGTACGCGTATCCCTACCCCTACGCGTATCAATCCCCGAATCCGTATCCATATCCTTACGCCTATCCAAACGCTCAGGGCGATCCGCCACCCAACGGCGTCTACAACTCGCCCGCTCCAAATCCTCAGGGCGCTCCGCCGCCGGGCGGCGCCTACAACTCGCCGGCCCCGAATGTTCCGCAGTCCGGCAACGGGCCGTATCCGGATGAGCCTCCGGCCAACCCCAACTCCTATCCGAATCAGCAGCAGGACTGACTGGCAGTTTGCAAATCCGCGGAGCTCGCTGAATTTTCTCAGCGGCTCCGCGGCTTCAATCCGCGATCTTCCCCGTCGCCTCCATCCAGCACCGTTCAACCGCTGAGTTGGCCGCCCGCTGGAACGCTTCCGGCGTCTTATACACGGGGAAATCTGCCGCATGGCTGGCCAGATTGACCGCCTTCTTCGTCTCTTCCAGGCTCATTCCCTGCGCTGCCGCAGACTTCACCTGCGCCACGAGGTCGGACAGGAACACGACCAGCCGTCCGATTTGCTGCTTCCCGTGTTGCACATCTCCGTGACCGGGAATGGCCACGTCCCAGTCCAGCTTCTGCACCGCCTCCAGCGTGGCCACCCACTCAATCGGGTAGGCGTCGCGCATGAACGGAATGCCGCTCGTCAGCAAGTCTCCGGTCGCCACCACTTTTTCTTTTGGCAGATACACCACCACATCTCCTCGGGTGTGTCCCTTGCCGAAATACAGAACCTGAATCGTCCGGTCGCCCGGTTTGTGCAGGTACAGGCTCTTCTCAAACGTAATCGTCGGTAGTGCGATCTGCATGTGGCGAAGTTCTTCGAGGTAGTCCTTCTGATCGGATATCTGTTTCGTCAGCGCGGCGCGTGTCTCGTCCGTCAGCGGCTTCCCTTCGGAGTCCTTGCCGTCACTGAGTTCCTTTTCCATCTTCGCGATGCCCTCGGGTACATCGTGCAGGCTGTCCTGGATGCTCGGGATGGCCTTGTGGATGATGTCGTCGCGCGTATTGTGCTGCGCCAGGTACTCCACGTTTGGCCCGAAGACGTCGATGTACGCATGGCTTCCCTGCACGTGGTCCGGATGCCAGTGCGTATCCACCACGTAGCGTACCGGCTTGTCCGTGGTCCTCTTGATCTGCTGAATCAAGTCGTGGGCCCACACCGGCCGCAAGTGCGTGTCCACCACTAGCACATCGTCCTTGTTGATCAGCACCGCCGCGTTGCAGAACGCTCCATTCTTTCCGATTGCCGCGTACACGCCGTCCGCCACCTGCGTCACGTCAAAATAGCGCGCCTGCGCCCACGCCCCGGCGGCCACGAGCATCGTCAGGCAGAACCACGCGCACATCCGGATCCATCTCATGGATTTCCCTCCTTCAAGCTTGCTGGTCGGGAAGGAGCCGACTCTAGCACACCCGCCTTGCTTCGTGACCCGGATTCTCCGTCTCCTCGGGCCATCATCCTGCATCGAAAGAAAGTCGCGCGTTGGGTTCGGCAGGTTGCTTCGGCCGGGCCGCAATGCCGGTTCCGGTCGGGCGGTGCGAAAGATATTCCTTGAAAGCGCCGGGGGTGCGCGGTACAAGAGGCGCCTCCCAACGCTCAAGTGATTCCATGGCTTCCACTCTCACAGCCTCGGAGACTCTTCGTCCCTTGTTGGCCCGCTTGCAGCAGGCCCGCCGGGAGACGGACGCACTCTTCACCCGCGTGCTCCCCGGGGCCCTTTACGAACGCACCATTCCCGAGCGCCATCGCCTCATCTTCTATCTCGGTCATCTCGAGGCCTTCGACTGGAACCTGCTCGGCCGCGGCGCCCTCGGCCTCGCCTCTCATGACGCCGGCTTCGACAAGTTGTTCTCCTTCGGCATCGATCCTACCCACGGCAATTTGCCGGATGATGTTCCCGCCGACTGGCCGCGCGAAGCGCTGATTCGCGACTACAACCTCCAGTGCCGCTCACGCCTCGATGCGGCTCTCGCCGGGCGGAGCGAATCGGGCGGGGTCCCTCCCCGCGTCGACGACGGCACTCTCCTTCACGTGGCCATCGAGCATCGCCTCATGCACGCGGAAACGATCGCCTACCTGCTCCACCAGTTGCCCTACGACAAAAAACGCAGCGACGAATCCAGCGCGCCGCTGCCAGCCCGTGTCCCTGCTCCTGCGGCCCGGTGCATCCCGATTCCCCGCGGCGTTACCACGCTCGGCCAGCCGCGCAGCAACGGCCATTCGATTTCTTCCGCCGCCCCCGGGAGATCCTTTTCCTTCGGCTGGGACAACGAATTTGAAGTCTCACGGGAGGACGTACCGGAGTTCGCCGTCGGCGTTTTTCCCGTCACCAATTCCCAATTTCTCGATTTCATCCGCTCCGGCGGATACAGCGATCCGAATCTTTGGAACGCGGAAGACTGGGAGTGGAAGCAGTCCGGCGGCCTCTGCCATCCTCACTTCTGGGAGCGCGAGGGCGACCGATGGTTTCTGCGCGGCATGTTCGAGCGCTTCCCTCTTCCGCTCGATTGGCCCGTCTACGTGAGCCACGCGGAGGCCTCCGCCTACGCCCGCTGGGCCGGAAAATCGCTGCCCACGGAGGCGCAGTGGCATCGCGCCGCCTACGGCACGCCACAGGGAACCGAGCGTCTCTATCCCTGGGGCGATGCCGCTCCTTCGGCCGGCCTCGGCAACTTCGATTGTGCGCGCTGGGACCCCGCACCCGTCTCCGCTCATCCCGGCGGCGCGAGCGCCTTCGGTGTGCACGACCTTCTTGGCAACGGTTGGGAGTGGACCCGCACTCCGTTTGGCCCGCTCCCCGGCTTCGAGCCTTTTTCTTTCTATCCCGGATATTCCGCCGATTTCTTCGACGGACGCCACTTCGTCATGAAGGGCGGCTCCGCGCGCACTGCTGCCTGCCTGCTGCGCCGACCGTTCCGCAACTGGTTCCAGCCGCGTTATCCCTACGTGTACGCCAAATTCCGCTGCGTGGAGGAATGAGCCATGATCGAGACCGCGCGATTCTCCACCGAACAGATTATGGAATACGCAATCGCGGATTTCGCCGCCGACGTCCGCGGGGGGCTCACCAAAATCGGCCAGAAGGAACTCTACTCCAAATATCTCTACGACGATCTCGGCTCCACTCTGTTTGAAGCCATCTCCCTGCTGCCCGAATACGGCCTGAGCCGCGCCGGCGCGCGCCTGCTTGAACGCAACTCGGAAGAGATGATCAGCCTCATTCCCGGTCCTGTGATGGTGGCCGAGCTCGGCAGCGGAACGGGCCGCAAGACGCGCTGGATGCTCGAAGCGCTGGCCAGGCGCCAGAGCGTCAACTACTACCCCATCGACATTTCGCGCTCCGCTCTCGACCGCTGCGAATCCGATCTCGGCCGTCTGGAATCCGTAAGCATCGTGGGATTCGAGCGCGCCTATCTCGACGGCCTGCTGGAAGTGGCCGCGCGCCGCTGGCCCGGTGTGCGACTCCTGGTGCTTTTCCTCGGCAGCACCATCGGAAATTTCGACCGGCCCGCCGGCGACGAATTTCTCCGTCGCGTCCGTCAGATTCTCCAGGAAGGCGACGCCCTGCTCCTTGCCACCGACCTCGAAAAAGACGAAGCGCGCGTCCTGCTCGCCTACGACGATCCCACCGGAGTCACCGCCGCGTTCAACCTCAATCTCCTGGCCCGCATCAACCGCGAACTCGGCGCCGATTTCGATTTGCAGCGCTTTGACCATCGCGTTCGCTACGACCGCGCGGAACGCCGCGTGGAGATGCATCTGCGCTCCACCACCGATCAGATCGTGCGCGTGCCGCGCGCCGCTCTCGAGGTTCGTTTCGCTGCCGGGGAAACCATCTGGACCGAAAGCAGTCACAAATATTCCTGTGGCGAAGTTGTGGAGATGAGCCGCCGCTGCGGCTTCCGCTGTGAGGCGCAGTGGGTGGACGCGGAGTGGCCCTTTGCGCAGAGCCTGTGGATCGCGGAATAGCCGGATGCTGTAGCCCGGAATCTCTTGAGGAGCGAAATCATGCCGAAAGCCGTATGGAAGGGAGCCGTGATTGCCGAAAGCAACGCCACGGTGGTCATCGAGGGTAATCACTATTTCCCTCCTGATTCCGTCCACCGCGAATACCTCAAGCTCAGCAGCACCACCAGCCAGTGTCCCTGGAAGGGCAAGGCGAGTTACTATGACGTCGAAGTGAACGGCGAACGAAATGCCGATGCCGCCTGGTACTATCCCGAGCCCAGTGACGCCGCAAAGCAGATCAAGAATCACGTCGCCTTCTGGCGCGGCGTCCGCATCGAGAGCTGAGCCGGGTCCCCCCGAGGCAAACTTCACCGCCCGTCGGCGCATCCTCCTTTCATCACCCGGACGCCGCACGCGCGCGGCCGGCGGCGCAATGAAAGCACATTCCACTCGCCTCGGCTTGCTTTCGGCCCTCCTCGTCGCTCCCCTCGCGCTCGCTCTCGCCGCCCCCCCGCAATCCCCCGCTCCGCCCTCAGCGGCGCCCGCACAGGAAAAGCCGGCCCCTGCTCCGCCCGGTTCGCCGGCCAATGTTCCCGTTCCCCTCCCTCGAGGCACCCGCTTGGTCTTGAGGGATGGAAACTTTCTGCTCGTCCGCGAATACAAAATCGCCGGCGATCGTGTGCGCTATTGGAGCGTGGAGCGCGAAGCCTGGGAGGAAATTCCCTCGCAGCTCGTCGATTGGGACGCAACGCACAAGGGCGAGGCGGAAGACGCCGCGCGAAAGAAACAGATCGACCAAACACTGAAAGAAATCGCCCAGCGTGAACGCGCCGCCTCCCTCACCGTCGACGCGAGCCTGGAAGTCGCACCCGGAGTTTTTCTGCCTGACGATCCCGGCTTCTACGTGCTGGCCGGGGGCGCCGTCCAGTCCATTTCGCAGGACCTCGCCGAATCACATCTCGGTAAGGCGCGGCTTCTCGCGCAGATTTTCACCCCAGTCCCGATCGTCCCCACCAAGCACAGCGTGGAGCTGAAGGGCGCCCACTCGAAATTCCGCATCCTCGACCCGCAACCCGAGTTCTACGTTCGCACCGCGGACGGCCACGAGCCGCAGCTCTCCCTGGTCAGGGTCCGCGTGCACCATGACTCGCGCCTGGTCACCGAAATCAACACGGACGTTGCCGGCCAGTCGAGTAACAAAGATATTCAGGTCCGGCTGGAGCGCTGGGTCGCGGCCAGCGGCACGTACCGGTACACCATGGGAGAAAAACTCAAGCCCGGCGAGTACGCCTTTATTCAAACGATTCCGGATAAAGGCCTCGATCTGTACGTATGGGACTTCGGCGTCGACCCTCCCGGCGGCGCGCTGCCGAAGGATTGATTCCCTGCCCGCCTTCCGCCTCTATGCGCGGAATGCTCTGAGCGCGCGCGTCAATCGCCCGGTTCGCCGCCGGACTCTTCGGCCTCCTCCGGGGACGCTGCGGGCAGCGTCACCAGGAAGACGCTTCCTCCCCCCGGCGCGGCCTGCACGTGAATTTCGCCGCCGTGCTCCCGCACGATCGCCATCGAGATGCTCAGCCCCAGACCCGTGCCGCGGCCCGGCCGCTTGGTGGTAAAGAATGGATCGAAGATCTTCTCCAGGATATCCGCGGGAATTCCGGGACCGTCGTCCTGAATCGAGGCCCACACCTGCTGCTCTCCCGCCGCGCCACGTCCCATGCGGACGCGTAACGTGCCGCTCTCGCGCACCTCGCGGATGGCCTGTTCCGCGTTCACCACAAGATTGAGAAAGACCTGGATTAACTGGTTCGCATCGCCCAGAACGTCCGGAATGCCCCGCTCCGGCAGGAAATCCACCGACACGTTGTTCCGCCGCAGCGAATACTCATGCAGATGCAGCGCGCGCCGCAGCACGTCGCCCAGTTGCACCCGGCCCTTCCGCGGTGCCGGCGGCCGCGCGAACGACAGCAGGTCCTGAACGATGTCCGCGGCGCGCCGCGCCTGCTGGTGCAGCAGTTCGAGCTGCCGCTTGTGCCCCGCGTCTTCGGAGTGTTCGCGCAACATGTCGCTCACAGCCAGGATCGCCGTCAGCGGATTGTTCAGTTCGTGCGCCACACCGGCCATCATCTGCCCCATCGCCGCCAGCTTTTCGCTCTGCATCACCTGCTGCTCCAGCCGGTTCAGCTCCGTCACGTCGCGCAGGGACGCGATCAGCCCCGTGATCGCACCTGAAGAATCCGCCAGCGGCGCCACCGTGGCCCGCAACATCCTCCAGCTTCCGTCGTGATGCCGCGAACGGTACTCCAGCGAGTCGTTCGTTTTCACGCCATCCAGGATGTCCCGCACGAGCGCCTCGACGTGCTGGACGTCTTCAGGATGCGCCCGCGTGCCGTAGCGCACGCCGAGCAATTCCTGCGGCGCCAGCCCTAGAATTTCGCGCACCCGGCTGCTCACGAAGGTGAACTTTCCCTCGCGGTCCAGCACCACAATCAGGTCCGGGAAACTTTCCACCAGCCGTTTCGCGAATTCCTGCTGCTCGCGGAGCGACCGTTCCATCTCCAGGCGCGCGGAAATGTCCACCAGGATTCCCTGGTAGCGTACGGGGTTCCCCGCCGGGTCGCGCACAAGCGTGGCCGTGTCGAGGCACGTCACCGGCGTCCCGTCCTTTTTTCGCAGCACGATTTCGCGCGACACGAGCCTGCCCTGCTCCTCGAGCATCACCGCTTCTGCCGTGCGCTGCTCCTGGTCCAGGAACAGTTCCTTCGCGTTCTTGCTCATCAGCTCGTCGCGCGAGTCGTAGCCCAGCATGCGCGCCAGCGCCGGATTGACGTCAAGGATTTCGCCCTGCGGCGTGGTGAAATAGACTCCTTCCTGCAGCGAGTTGAACAGTTCGGCGAACCGCGCCTCGTTCTGCCGTTCCTGCGTTACGTCGCGTGCCATGCAGCTGATTCCCGCCGTGCGCCCGTCGCGCACCACGGCATGCAGCACGCACTCGTAAAAACGGAACTCGCCCGACGGCCGCAGCCGCACCCGTACCACTCCGAACCAGTGCCGCCGCTCCTCGAACCGCGGCAGCGCCGCGCGCGCGGCCGCCAGCCCCGGCTCGCTCACGAATTCGTCCAGCTTGTGGCCGATCACTGCGTTGAAGTCGCGGCCGAACACCTCCACCACGCGGCGGTTTGCCGCCAGAATTTCGCCGTCGAGCGACAGCGCCAGCACGGGATCCTCGAAGCTGTCGATCAGATCGCGGTAGCCCTGCTGCGAGCGCTGGATGATGTAGTAGAGCCGTTCGAACTCGCGCGCCGCGGGCATGCCCACGGCCATGGCCAGTTGCTGCGACTGGGCTTCCACCAGTTCGTTTCGCGCGCGCACCACCCGCGTCCGCCGCCGCCACACCAGCACGGCAAGCAGCACGATCAGCGCCACCACCACCGCCGGCAGCGCTGCCACCTGCAGGTTCAGCGATTCCAGCCGCTGCGCGAACTCCGCGCCCAGCGCCACGGCCAGCAGTACGAGCAGCAGCAGGCACCAGCGCCACAGTTCCTGCTCGCGCCGTTCCTGCGCGGCCACAAGTTCGCGCTGGCTGGGCGCCTGCGGGCGTGCCGTGCCGGAAATAGAGGGAGACGAGCCTGCCTGCTCGGACGGATTAGAGGAAGGGGCCGGCATCCGGAAGCCTGAAGTGCTGCCCGATTCTAGGGAAATGCGCGCGAGGAGCGCAACGGACTTCCGTTCGCGGATTTCTATCGGTTACTGCGGGGCGCCCGCCGGATCCCGGCGATCAAATCACCAGATCGCCGATCCATCGGGCCACGGCGTTCAGCCCCGCTTGCACCAGGTCGCCCGAGCGCGCGTCGCTCCACCACTGCGCATCGCGCCCGTCAAACGCAGCGGCAGCCTGTTGCTTCGCCATGGCCAGCTTCAGCGGCAGATTCGGATCCACCGGACGGGGCTCGGCAGCTTCTTTCAGTTGCTCCAGCATTTCCCTCTGCTGCTTCAAATCCAGGACGCAAATGGGGGAATGGCAGAAGGGACATGCCGTGTCGGTCTGCAGGTTGATGGTTCCACCGCAGTGCGAGCAATTCACCGTCTGGACCTTCTCCCGCAATTCCTGAATCTGCTGCGGGGAGAGCGGATGGATGAAGTTTTTTTCCTTCAGGAAATCGTAGAAGGCGATGAAATGCCCGTCGCAGGTGGCGCACCGCCAGTAGACGAAACGCACGTTTCCGGACATGTCGTGCGCCAGCTTCAGGGGAATCTCACATCGGGGGCAGCGCAGCACCGGCGCCAGTTCCCGTTTCTTCGCGGAGGAGTGCTCGCCGATGTATTTCATCAGCTTCAGCGTGGCTGCGGGAGCGAGCTGCAGGCTTTCGAACGCGTTGAACCAGAACGCCTGGCATCCGGGACAGACGTCCACGGTAACGTCTCCGCCGAGACGGCGATCCAGTTTCCAGTCCGTCATCTCGTGCACGCAGCTCGGGCAATTCATGGGATCGAGTCTAGAATTTTGGCCGGGTAATTACCATCGGGCGGGAAGATGCCTGGCACGAAAAGTAAAGCGCGGCAGTCTCGCGCGGCGCTCGGGGAATGCGTAGTATTGCAATGATCTCCATGCGAAATCTGCGCAGACTCGGCGTGGCTTTCTTCCTGCTCCCGGTTGTTGCCGGTCTGATCGCGTTGGTGTTTGTCACGCCGATTGCGCAGCCGGCGAGCTATCACAATTTTGCCGACCAGCGCCGGCTGTTCGGCATCCCCAACTTCTGGACTGTGGTGTCGAACCTGCCGTTTGCTGTGGCGGGAGTGCTGGGACTGCGCGCCTTTCGCGATCTCGCCTCGCGATTCCTGTTCGCTGGGATTTTCCTGACTACGTTCGGTTCGGCGTATTACCACTGGGCGCCGGACACGCCGCGGCTGGTGTGGGACCGCCTGCCGATGACGATTGGGTTCATGTCGCTGCTCGCGCTGATTATCGGGGCGAGCTTCGGCGCGCAACTCGGCCGAAGGCTGCTCCTGCCTTTGGTCGTTGCGGGACTGGCGAGCGTGGTGTGGTGGCGCATGTCGGGCGATTTGCGGCCTTACGTGCTGGTCCAATTCGCGCCCATGCTGATGATTCCGGTGGCGCTGATTTTCTTCGAAGTGCCGGCGCGCCGCGAGCTGTGGATCGCAGTGATCCTGTACGGCCTGGCAAAAGTGGCGGAACTCGCCGACCGCGAAATCTATTCTGTGTTCGTGCTGAGCGGCCACACGCTGAAGCATCTGCTCGCCGGAGCGTCCACGTACTGGCTCTACCTGTGGCGACGCGCTGCTCCGGTGGCGCGTGAGGGTCAATCCGACCCGACATCAGGATTGGCGGGCGGGCCTCAGCGGCTGAAGCCAAAATGTGCGGGATTCCCGAGCGGCACGCTTGAACGCGTGCCCTGATCCCGATGTGCCGGGCCGGCGGGAAAAAATGGGACGCGGTTAAATGGGGTGTGCCCCCGGGGCACAGGGTCTAATTTCGACGCAATTTCTGCCTTCGTGGGTAGAGGCCTAGCTGAGCTCTTCATCGCCCGCCGCACTGATCCTTCCGCACGGCCGCGCATGCTTGTTAAGCCCAATCCAGAAGCGGGCCTATGAAGGGCAACACCCAGGCCCTCATCTAGGCGGAATGGATCGTCGCTTGGGGCGCTGATTCTTCCTTTCGTTTCGGCCGGGGCCGAAAGCGAGGGCACACAACCCCCTTTGCCCGCCAGATGGTTCCCGTCACCGGCTCGGGAGAGCCATGCGGCTTGCCGCAACAAGGAAAAAGGCGACGACGCCGACAAGGATGATGGTTGCGCCGGAGGGGAGATCCAACACGTAGGAGAGAA
>DATKNR010000146.1:0-10044 GCA_035541255.1 Patescibacteria group bacterium
CCTGCCGCATTCCGTTGCCATCACTACCACCCTGTTTTATAGTTCTCGCGCCCTCCCACCGGCCTGCCCGCCCGGCACGAACGCCACGATTGCGGAGGAGGTTTTCCATGTGGTTCAAACAGAACGAGCAAAAGACTCCCCAGCAGGCGGAAACGCCAGCACCGCGCCCGCAGACTCCGGCCGCTCAGCCTTCCGCGCCTGCGCCGCAGGCTGAGGTAATGCGTCCAGTTCCTGCCGCCGTGCCGTCCCCGCCGCCGCCCGCTCCGGCAAGTTCCCGCATCACCTCCGGACTGACGCTGAAAGGCGAAATCTCCGGTCGCGAGGACTTGTGGATTGGCGGCAAGGTGGATGGCAAGCTCCGCATGGAAACCGCGCGCGTTGTGATCGGCCCCTCCGGCAAGGTTCACGGTGAGATAGAGGCTCGCGAAATTGTCGTCGAGGGCAACGTCGACGGCGACCTCCTGGCCGCGGAGCGCCTCGAGATTGCCGCCACGGGCACCGTCGAGGGCGATGCCTCTGCTCCCCGTGTTGCGCTCGCGGAAGGAGCCATATTCAACGGTGGTGTGGAAGTCGTTCGCGCCGGAGAATCGCCGGCCGCATCGCAGAAGGGCGCCCCGGCCGCGCGCACTTCCGTGGCGCCGCGCAGCCAGCGCGTCCAACCGCCGCACTCCGCCAACGCGGCTGCGGCAGCTGCTGGCGCCTCGATACCTGTTGGCAATCCGCCCGGCGTGCCGGAAGTCGGCACCGAGACTCGTGAAGACGCGCCCGCCGCGGAGCCGTCTGTGCTGCATCGCGGCATCGTCTCGGACTCAACCCAGGCATCCGACTAGGGACGGAAGCGAGGAGCATGAACTGGTCCCAGCGGCAGCGGCCCGAAACACCTGCTTTTGCGTCCCCGAGCAGCGCGGCATCGCCTGCGCGCGCTCCCCTCAGCGGTTCGCCCGCGAACGACGCCGGTTCCGCTTCCATCCGCCGCGTCTCCAATGGCCTCAAAGAAATGCTGCACCTCATCGAAGGAGAGGAGCGCGGCGAAGTGCTGGACCTGAGTCCGATTTCCCAGGCAACCGTGGACTTTTTCACCTCGCGGGGATTCCGGCTGCACAGCCACGACCTGCTGCGTTCCTGGCGCGAATTCCTCTCCGAAGAACTCGAACGCCCGGCGCGCGATGTGCGCGCAGCTTCGGGTCCGCCGGAGGAAAGCGAAGACCTGGCGATGCGCCCCTCGCGCTTCTTCGCGCGCAATCTGTGGTTTGAGCCCCGCAAATTCCACGGCGTACTGCTTTGGGATTCGCTGGATTATCTCGACGCGAATACCGGTTCAGCCCTCGTAGCACGTCTCGCGGAAATCCTGCGTCCTGGCGGCGCTGCGCTCCTGCACCTGCACGACAAAACTCCGGAGCGGTACTTTCGCTATCGCGTGCTCGATGTTCAGACCCTGGAATGCATTCCCGCCACAGCGCCCGTCATCTTTCAGCGGCCGATTCCCAACCGCGAAGTCATGAATCTGTTCCACGACTTCCGCACATCCAAGACCTTTGTAGGCCGCGACCAGATCCGCGAAGTCCTGTTCCTCCGCTGAATCTCTCCACCGGTTCCACGCGCCCGGCTAGCGGACGCGCACCGCTGCGGTTGCCGTGATGGCATGTCCCGCGGAATCTGTCGCGGTCAGGGTGTACGTGGTGGACTTGCGCGGGAATTCGTTGACGCAACGGCTGAACGACGGCCGCAGGTCTTCCTCTCCCGGTTCGATCTTCACTGTCTTGGCGTTCGATACGCCGTAGCACAGCTCCACGCGATCGCCCGCGTGGACTTGCGGCGGCGAGGCATAGAACGACAGAATCTCGAAACGGTTTCCGCCGAGCGCTTCCACGGTCTTCCGGTCCTGTTCGGCCCGTTTCTCCGCCTCTTTCCGCTCCATCTGCCGTTCGTACTGACGATTGTCGCTCCACCGCATCACCATAATTCCCACGACGAGGAGAAACACCGCGCTCACCGCGAGCCACGAATAACGAAGCGCTCTGGCCCACTTGTTCTTCTCTTCGAATTCCGGAGTGTCGAGCACTTCCACGCTCCCACCGGTATTATTGCATTTCTCCCGGCCTGTGAATTTCGCCTGGCATTTGCTTGCATCCTTCCTCGCGCAGGAGTAGAAAGGAATTGAGAGGGAGGATGACTCCCCCGGACACAAATCGACCAGTAGTTTGAAACTGACACCGCGCATGCGGTGTTCTCGTGCGACCGGCCCCTGACACGTCAGGATCACCCGCGCACGAAGTCAACGAGAGCGAATCGGGGAGCCGCCAGGCTCCCCGATTTGTTTCTGGGCGGAGCCGCCGCGGCCCATGCGTTCACGCCGGTCCGGAAATCAGCTCCATCACTGCATCCTTCCAGCCTGCGGTTCCTGCCGACGCCGCCCGCCGCGCGCCGGGCAACTTTTCCTCCAATTCGGAGTCGTAGCTGCCGTCGGAAGAGGGCAGCACAACCGCGCGTCCCGCCGCGGCGAGCACCGGCAAATCCAGGCGAGAGGATCCGATGGCCACGGACTTCATGCGCCCGCGGGAGCGGTCCGCGCGATAGAGCTCCATGAGGCGCCGTATCGCGGCTGCGACATCCGCGCCCGAGGAGAAATGCCAAAAGCGTTTTCCGCGCGTGATGCGCCAGCCCTGCAGCCGCGCAGCGTGTTCCAATCGCCGGCTCGCTTCGAACTCTTCGCCGGCAAAGAAGAAGGGTTCGTCGAATTCCCGCAGACGCGCCATCTCCGCGATGCGAAGCGGAAGGCCGGCGTTCTCCGCAACTTCGCGTGCGCTCATCTGATGGAATCCAACAACCTCGACCCCCGCTTCCGCCGCGCATTTCTCGAGCGCCGCGCAGGCTTCGTCGTAGGGACGCGCGAAAGGAACCGAATGGTAGTGACGAATCATCTGGGCGCCGGAAATGCGCTGGCGGAAATAGCCCTCGGGAATGAACAAACCTCCGCCAATCTCCGTGACGAAGGGATGGCGGTTCCCAATCTTTCGGCGGATGAAATCCACCTGCGCGCGTGTCCCGCGGCTTACGAAGACGAGCGGAACGTGACGCCGCTCCATCTCGCCGAGCGCTTCCTGCGCTTCACGCTCCGCGACCTGGCCGTGAGGAAGAAAAAAATCGAGCGGCTCGGTAATCACAACCAGAGGCAGGGCCAGCATGGGTCCGCAATTTTATCGGTATCGTGCGGGGAAGAGAAGCAGCGCGGCGGGGCTAGTCTTCCCCGGGCAGCGCCGCGGCCGGTGCGCGAGCCGCTCGCGCGCGGCGGTGACGCAGAGCTTCAATAATCGCCGGAAGGATGGAAAGGAAAATCACCACCGCGATCACGATGTGCAGATTTTCCTTCACATTCGGCACGGAACGGCCGAGGAAGAAACCGCCCAGCACGGTGGTGAACACCCACAGGATTCCGCCAACGATGTCGAAGGTCAGATAGGTGCGATAGGTCATGCCCGCGGCGCCGGCCACGGCGGGGCAGAACGTGCGCACGATGGGAATGAAGCGCGCGATGATGATCGTCTTCACGCCATATTTTTCGTAGTAGTTGTGCGCGCGCTCGAGGTGCTTTTTCTTGAAAAACATGGAATCCGGCCGCGAGTAAAGCGCCTGTCCAGCCTTCCGCCCGACAAAATAATTGAGCTGATCGCCGAGGATGGCGCACAGCGTGACGATCGAGAGCAATCCCGCCAGGCTAAGGTGTCCGGCAGCGGCCAGTATCCCCGCCGTGACGAGCAGTGAATCGCCCGGAAGGAAGAAGCCGAAGAACAGCCCGGTCTCCGTGAAGATGATGCCGCAGACGATGGCCAGGCCGCCGGCGCGGATAATGCCCTCAACGTCGCTCAGCGTCTGAAAGGCGTGGCGCAACCAGTCCAGCATGATGATTCGCAGCCGCGATGCCATTCCGCGGCGGTTCCCCCTATTTCAAATTTCGCTGCGGCCTGCCGCCCAAGTTGACGGGGCGAGTGTGCCGCACAGGCCGGGACGTGTTTCCACTACACGCACTACACAAACATTCTCGCCTGCGACGGGTGCGCGCCGCAATCCAACGTTGGTACCAGAGTGCCGAGCCGGTCCCAGGGGTACCAAAATAGGCGGGTACTGCCCTAGTCCCCCCAAAATGGCGCGGTCGTACCATAGCCGGCGCAAGCTCACCGCGGCACACTCCGAATCGTGATGACCGCAGACTCCCGAAGCAGTCTGACCCCCGGCCCCGCAACGATCCCGGATTTCGAGCCCTGGCTCGGAATGCGTGTGATCCTGCGTGTGGCATTCGCCGAGGTATGCGTTCCGCTGCCCGGCACACTGCTGAGCGAAACCCCAAACGCGCTGCGCTTCCGAATCGGCGACGGATGGGACGTGGACATATTCAAGAGCATGGTGATGGCTGTCGAGCCTGAAACCTGGAGCGAAATTACGTAGCAGCGATCTCCGCCCTGGCCCCGTTGTACACCCCTCGCCCCCTGGTTCGCTCCCCCCGGCGAACCAGGGGGTTTCTTTTTCCTGCGAATACGGCATGGTCCGGTGACTCCCGGCGCATAGAGGATCAGCGATCCGGCTGACAGCGGAGCAGTACACCAGCCAGGACAACCGCGCGGCCGGTTGAGGCGCCGTGCTCAGGGACTGTCGGGCCGACGCTTCAAGGTCGGACGGTCGTCGTCACTCTGGCCGTCCTGAGTCCCCGTGGTGGTGTCGCGGTCGGTACGCTTGCGAAGAGTGGGCTTGTTCGAATCCTGCTTCGTAAGCTTGGAACGGTTTTGAATCACGCGCAGGCGGGCCTTGACCACGTCGAATTCGGACGTGGTGACGATGTATTCGCTGCGCACGGGCAGGATGCGCGCGATTTCTTCCTGGATGTTGCGGATGCGCTCGGCCGTGGGCGGATGGTCGGCAAAGACCTTGGGAATCGTGCCCGGGCGGCGCTTCTCTTCCGCCTGAATCTTTTCGAAGAAGCTGACGTAGGCGTTGGGATCGTAGCCGGCCTTATACATGTACTGGAGGCCGAGAAAGTCCGCCTCGCGCTCCGCGTCGCGGGAGAACTTGAGGAACTGGAGGGGAATGGCAAACTGCATGCCTTCGTAGATGGCGTAGCCGGTCCAGGTGTAGGGGATGAAAATCGAGCCGACGAGAGCGGCGATCTGAGTGATCTCGGCCTTAGTGGCGTTGCGCGTGCCGTGGCGTGCGCAGACGTGAGCAATCTCATGGGCCATGACGCCGGCCAGCTCCGACTCCTCGTCGGCCTGAAGGATGAGGCCGCTGAAAACGTAGAAGAAGCCGCCTGGCAGAGCGAAGGCGTTGATCTGGTCGGAATCAATCACCTTGATGGTGAAGGGAACGCGCGCGTCGGAGTTACGGACGAGGTTCTGGCCGACGCGGTTCACGTAGTCGACGACCATGGGGTCGTCCACGAACTTGGCGGAGCGCTCGACTTCCTGAGCCAGTTGCTTGCCCAGCGCGATTTCGCGTTCGAGGGAGTAGAAATTGATGCCCTTGCCGACGTTACGCTCGCCGATCTTGTTGACGTCGTCCTTGGCGTTCTTAACGCCCGGGGGCGTGGCGGGCTGATCCGGGGCGGAATCGTCGGGCTGTTGCGCCTGATCCGGAGCCTGGGCCTGCGTGGACGGCTGGGACTGCGTCTGAGGCTGTTGGGCCGTGGCCTGCGGGCTGGACTGCGTTTGCTGCGAAGGAGTCTGAGAGCCGCTTTGGGTCTGCTGGGAGCGCGCTCCAACCGGGATGCCAATCAGGACCAGAGCGGCGAAAAGGGTGAGAGCGGGAAGGGCGAACCTG
The DNA here is from genome assembly GCA_035541255.1 of Patescibacteria group bacterium. GTDB lineage: Bacteria > Acidobacteriota > Terriglobia > Acidiferrales > UBA7541 > JOPF136. The sequence continues at coordinate 5,809 of DATKNR010000146.1, forward strand.
CGGGCGCCTTTCATAAGCAGACCCTCCTCGGGTCAGTAGCTAATTGCCGATTATACGTCCACACCGTCCGACTGCATACGGCCTTAGATGATGCGAGGGGCGTAAGTGTCTCCTGAGGGAAGTGGTTAGTGGTTCCGAAGGTCCGGAATGGACATTGGCCGGCGATGAGACGGACGGGAGAGGACGAGGCGTGGACGAGACTGGAAGAATGGAAGGTGCGATCCATCCGCGGCGAACAGGCGAGGAGGCACCCTCCCCCCCTGACATGACATAGACATTCATCCCAAAGAGGTTGGACATGCTGTGACTGGTGGATCGCGACAGGTGAGGAGGAAAGCAGAATCTCCGCGCATCCGCTGGTGATGAAGGTTCCCTCTCTTTTTGTAAGTGCAGAAACTGAAAGAGATAGGTGCGGCGGGGAGAAACGGGATTGAAAACACACAACTTGAAATAGCTGTGGAATGTGCAGATGCGAGGCGGTCTTGCAAGTGCAGAAACTGAATGACTTATGGGAAGGCGATTTGGCGGAGCCTTGTATGTGCACATTCTGCGGGGTTTAGCACGGATTGGTGTAGCGGGGATCATCAATAGCGACCCGCGCGGAGGCTATCACAATGTGGGCACTATTGTCAATAAGTAAATAATATGAAAAATGGGAGATTCAGATGGGGGCGACAGAGGGTGCGCCACTCGCCACTCACCCGAGCAGCGCCGCTTAGAGAAACAGTTATGGCAGAATTTCGCTACCGGGGGTGAGAGATCATGGCTTCCAATAAACTGAAAGATGGGGCGCGATGCAAGGTAGTGGGCGGCACGCACGCAGGAAAATCCGGCGTGGTGAGGGACATCCATAAGAGCAAGACCGGGCACCTGACCATCACCGTGGTCCAGGCAAATGGGGAACGATTCAAGACGCTGGCGAAAAACGTGGAAGTGGGAACCTAGCGAGCAATCCCCATCGGCAAGGGGGGCGTGGCACTTTCAGCGCGTTGGCGTTGCGCCTGCGGGCCGGCCAGGCAGCCGGCTGGACGATGCGGCAAGCCACTGGATCGCGGACGTAACCGGACCCCATTGCGGGAGGCAGTCCGCGCGTGATTCCCGGCTACGGATGAATCCGGCATATCGTCCGTCCGTTCCATGTCCCCGGCGTGCCAGCAGGGGCGGAGCGACAGTTGGAAACTCCAACTGAGCCGCTCGGTCCTCCATTTGGCGGTAAGCTGATGTCCATCGTGAAGAACGCCTCCATCGGGATGAATTCAGGCTCGGACTTCGCAGCTTCGCCAGCGTCTCACGGCTGGCATCAATTGGAGGCGCGCGCCGTCTTGGAGAGACTCAAGACCGATAGGCACACCGGGCTGGCTGAGACCGAAGCCGGCCGCCGGCTTGCAGAGTACGGCCGCAACGAGCTGGTGGAGCGCGGCGCCAAAAGTCCCTGGCTGATTTTCTGGGGACAGTTGGCGGAGCTGATGGTGGTGATCCTGATCGCCGCCGCGGTGATTTCCGCATTGCTCGGGGATTACAAGGACGCGATCGCAATCAGCGTGATCGTCGTGTTGAATGCACTGCTTGGCTTTGCGCAGGAGTATCGCGCAGAAAAAGCAATGGCCGCATTGAAAAGGCTGGCCTCTCCCTCGGTGCGCGTGCGACGAAGCGGCAGGGTGCAGGAAGTTCCCGCAGCACAGCTTGTGCCCGGCGACCTCGTCGTGCTGGAAGCGGGAAACTTAGTGCCTGCGGATTGCCGGGTGCTGGAGACCGCGAACCTGCAAGTACAAGAGGCCTCGCTCACCGGCGAGTCGGTTCCGGTGAGAAAGGCGGAAGAATCCATCGAAGAATCGGATGTGCCCTTGGGCGACCGGTACAACATGGTGTACATGGGCACGTCCGTCGCGGGAGGGCGAGGAGTTGCCATAGTCACCGAAACGGGAATGCGCACCGAGCTGGGGCGGATTGCCGGAATGATTCATGGCGTGCGCCGGGAGCCGACCCCACTGCAACAACGGCTCGGCCAACTAGGGAAAGGATTGGCGGCCGCGGCTCTCTTCATCGTGACTCTTATCTTCGTCATCGGCCTGCTACGCGGAGAGGGCCTGAAGCTGATGTTCCTGACGGCCGTGAGCATGGGAGTGGCCGCAGTTCCGGAAGGCCTTCCCGCCGTGGTGACCATTGCCCTGACCCTGGGATCGCAGCGGATGCTCAAAAGGAAGGCTTTGATCCGCAAACTTTCCGCGGTCGAGACACTCGGCTCCGTGACGGTGATTTGCTCGGACAAAACGGGGACGCTTACCGAAAATCGCATGACGGTGACCGCGCTTCGGACGCTGGACCGTGAGTGGGACATTGCAGGTGCCGGAATTCCGAAGCGAGACGGCGCGCCTTCCGATTTCGAGCGGGCCGGCTTCGGCCTCCTGCTGGCCGGCGGAGCACTGTGCAACGACGCGATGATCCATCCAGGCGCGAAGGAGTCTTCATCGGCATCGTTTCTTGGAGATCCGACCGAAATGGCGTTGGTTGAGGCGGCCGCAAGATTCGGGATCGACAAGAGCGGATTGGACAAGCTGATGCCGCGCATCGCGGAAGAACCTTTTTCCTCGGAACGAAAGCGGATGACAACGATTCACCGGCTCCCCTCCGATTCATCGCTGCTTCCCGCGACGCTTCGCAGCGCCTGGGGAAGCGACCATCCCGCAAATCTGGCGGTGATGAAAGGGGGAGTCGAGTCGATGCTGGGTGTGTGCGGGAGCGTGTGGGAGGAGGGAAAGATCGAGCCGCTGGACCAGGCGCGCCGCGATCAGATTGTCGCGACGAATGACAGCCTGGCGAATAATGGCATGCGGATTCTGGGAGTAGCGTTTCGTTTCCTGGATGGCGACCCGATCCACAGCGAGGTTGCGGACACGGAACACGAACTGACCTTCGTGGGCATGATCGCCATGATCGACCCGCCGAGGGCCGAGGCGGCGCACGCGGTGGCAACCTGCAAGAAAGCCGGCATTCGTCCCGTGATGATTACGGGGGACCATCCGCTGACTGCGCAGTGTATCGCCGGTAAACTCGGCATTCATGGGGAGAGCCCCGCGCTTACACCCTCGCAGCTGGATCACCTGACCAGTGGCGAGCTGGAAAGCCTGGCCGCTTCGACTTCCATCTACGCACGCGTTTCCCCGGAGCACAAACTCAAGATCGTCGAAAGCCTCCAACGCCGGGGCAACATTGTGGCCATGACCGGAGACGGGGTGAACGACGCGCCGGCGCTGAAGAAGGCAAACATCGGCGTCGCGATGGGGATCACCGGAACCGATGTGGCCAAAGAAGCCGCCGACATGGTTTTGCTGGACGACAACTTTGCGACGATCGTGGCCGCGGTGGAAGAAGGGCGGATGATCTACGACAACATCCGAAAATTCGTGAAATATATTCTGGCCACAAATTCCGGCGAAATCTGGCTGATGCTTCTTGCTCCGTTGGCCGGAATGCCGCTGCCGCTGCTGCCGCTTCAAATCCTGTGGATGAATCTGGTGACCGACGGGCTTCCCGCCCTGGCACTCGGGGTGGAGCCGCCCGAATCAGACGTGATGCTTCGCCCCCCGCGCGCGAGTGAGGAGAGCATTTTTGCCCGTGGAATGGGAGGCCACGTGATCTGGGTGGGACTGCTCATGGGACTTCTCACGCTGGGGGTGGGGTTTGCGTACTGGCGGTTGGGAAACCCGAAATGGCAAACGATGGTCTTCACGACGCTTACGCTGTCGCAGATGGCGAACGTCATGGCCATCCGGTCGGAAAGGCAGTCGTTGTTTCGCATTGGCCTGCTCTCCAACAAGTTATTGGTGGGGGCGGTGGCGCTGACGGTGATCCTCCAACTGGCGCTGGTCTACTTGCCTCCGCTTCAGGGAATTTTCGAGACGACCGCGCTGCCGGGCCGCGACCTGGCAGTTGCGATTGGAGTGCCCACCGTTATTTTCTGGGCGGTTGAACTTGAGAAGTGGTTTCGGCGGCAGCGATGGGGTACACCCGGGGGGACGCCCGCGGGTCTGTAGATCTGAGATACAGGGAAAATACGGCACACTCGAAACATGCGGTTTTTCAGTGCGTTGACGAGGCAGAGTTCAGCCTGTAAAGTCATACAAAGTTGAGGCGAATGAATGGCTGCGCGAAAAATTCAGGTAGGCCAGGTGTGGAAAAAAGAGGGAACGGGGGAGGAATTCCTCGTGACGAAAGTGTATTCGGAAGCGCTGGCCA
>DATKNR010000147.1:0-12471 GCA_035541255.1 Patescibacteria group bacterium
ACGGAGATGGGCCTGCATGGCGTCTTCCGCGAAATCGTGCCGCCCGAGCGCATCGTCCATACGGAGCAGTTTGACCAGCCCTGGTATCCGGGCGAAGCGCTCGTCACCTACGTGCTCGTTGAGCGCGGTGGGCACACCACGCTCACCTGCACCATCCTCTATGATTCCCGCGAGACCCGCGACACCGTCCTGAAATCCGGAATGGAGCGCGGCGTCGCGGTCAGCTACGACCGTCTGGACGGCATCCTGGCGGAAATCGCCGCGAAGTAGCGAGCACTACATCCTCGCCTCTCAGGCAATTCGCTGCCGGCACGCGTGCTTGCGCACTGGCCGGCGTCCCTCGGCTCACAATTCCCCGCGCGCGCTGTGCCATGTTCCGGCGTAAACTTCTAACCGCCCTGGAGCGCGCGGATTTATGTCTCGCTGGTCTCAACTCCCTCGCCCTCTTCTCACCGCCGCCGCAATCGTTCTCGCTGCCGTTTCCGCGCTTTATAGCGTCCTCTGGATGTACGCTGTTCGCCACCAGTTGCCGCCCGTGGAGATTGGCTACGATCCTGTTCCCGGGTTCTTTCCTCGTTGCCAGCAGATGCAGAGCATCTATCCGGATAGTCCGGCGCAGCGGGCCGGGCTGCGCCCGGGCGATTGCATTCTCGCCGTCAACGGCCTCTCCGTCATCACTACCGATGTTCTCGACGCCGCTTGGTGGAACGCCCGGCCCGGAGATCCGGTGACGCTCACCATTGAACGGCCCGGCGTCCCCGGCACGCTGATCCTTCACGCGTCCTTCCGTGCCCGCCAGTCGAAGTCACAGGAGGGCCTTGCACGATCCTCGGCGGCCCAGGTTTTAGGCTCATATCCCGCTCCTTTCCTTTTGGTCGGGATAGTCGTCCTGTTTCTCCGCCGGGAAGACGTAAACGCCTGGCTCCTCGCGCTGATGCTTTGCGGATTCATTGGCGCGGCTCCGCTTCCGACTATCTTCTACTCGTTGCCGCCGGGTCTGCGCCCGTTCATGGTGGCGTACCGCGCGTTCTTTCAGGGATTACTGGGCGCTATTTTCTACATCTTTTTCGCCGTATTTCCGGCGCCTTCGCCGCTCGAGCGGCGCGTCCCCTGGCTCAAATGGCTCTCACTCGCCTGCAGCGCTTCGGTCATCCTTCCCGGCATTCACAGAGGAAACATGACTCCTCCCGCTTTCCTCGTGCATTGGTTCGGATCCGTGCCCGCTCGGGCGTATGTCCTCATCTACGTATACGGATTTCTCTTTCTCGGCCTGGTCTCCCTCATCGGCAATGCCTTTTACTCCGCGAATCCCGTGGTGTCCAGGAAGAGCCGGCTGATTCTCTGGGGAACTGCCGTGGGCGTGCTGCCCGTCGTGGCCGAAAGAGCGGCCATGGACTTCTTCCGTTTTCAGCCTGCCTTCTGGTTCGATACCGCCGTCATTTTGGATCTCGCCATTTTCCCGCTTACTTTCGCTTACGTGGTCGTCAAACACCGCGTGATGGAAATCCCCCTGCTGCTCCGGCGTAGCGCGCGCTACGTGCTCGTCCAGCGCGGTTTTCTCGTCCTTTTATCCCTCGTCGCGGTCGTAATGATCGCCATCTTCACACGCACATTTGCGGCCTTCTTGCCCGCGGGCTCGAACCTCGGCATGACCATCAGTGCGGCTTTTGGCATTGTTCTCGTCTGGGTCTCCTCGCCCCTGATTCGCCGCGGCACCGAACGCATCGATCGCGCCTTTTTCCGCAGCGCCTACGATGCCCGCCGCATCCTCCAGGACCTCGCCGACAAGGCGCGCACCGTCAACGACCGCCATCAGCTTGCCGCCCTCCTCGAACGCCACATCCACGAGGCGCTCCATCCTAAATCGCTCACTGGCTTCCTCGAATCTCCCGGCTCTCGCCTGGCGGCCGAGTTCGGCCCCGTTCCTCCCCGCCTCGCTTCCCTCGATCCGGAGATGTCCTTCTTGAAGGAGCTCGCTGCCCGCGGAAAACCCTGGGAGGTCCCTCCCTCTCCGTTGCTTTTCTCTCCCGCCATCGCACTGGCCCTCCCGGGCCCGGGCGGGCCCTGGGAAGCCGATTCGCCCGCGCTCACCGAAATCTCTGCTCTCTCCGCCTGGTCGCCGCTCGAGCCCGAATGCCTCGTCCCCATACTCGGCCGCGGCAACCATCTCATCGGCCTGCTCGTCCTCGGCCAGCGCCTGTCGGAAGAGCCCTATTCGAGCGAAGACTTTCACCTCCTTCAGGCTGTTGCCAGCCAGGTCGGCGTCGCACTGGAAAACATCCGCCTCGCCGAATCCATTGCCCAGCGCATGGAAGCCGAGCGCCGCGCTGCTCATGAAATCGAAATCGCTCGCGAAGTCCAGTCCAAACTCTTTCCGCAGAAAATGCCCCCGCTCCGCACCCTCGACTATGCCGGTGGCTGCATTCAGGCTCGCGTGGTTGGCGGCGACTACTACGATTTTCTCGACCTCGGCCCCGGCCGCCTCGGCATCGTGCTCGCCGACATCGCCGGCAAAGGCATTGCCGGCGCCCTCCTCATGGCCAACCTTCAGGCCAACCTCCGCAGTCAATACGCCCTCGCTCTCGACAACCTGCCCCGCCTGCTCCAGTCCGTCAATCGCCTCTTCTGCGAAAACACGCCCGAAGACCGCTTTGCAACTCTGTTCTTCGCCGACTACGCCGATGCCGGCCGCCACCTTCGCTACGTCAACTGCGGCCACAACTTTCCTCTCCTTCTCCGTGCGGATGGCTCGCTCGAGCGGCTCGCCTCCACCGCCACCGTGCTCGGCATGTTCCTCGACTGGAACTGCGAGGTTGTCGAAACCTCTCTCGCCCCCGGCGACCTCCTCGTGATGTACACCGACGGCGTCTCCGAAGCTCCCAACTCCGCGGGCGAAGAATTCGGCGAAAAACGCCTCCTCGAAACCATTCGCTCCACGAACCATGCCGGCGCCGCTGCCCTCCGCGAGGCAATCACCGCCGCTGTTCAGGATTTTTCCAGCGGCTCGCAGGCGGACGACATCACCTTGGTGATCGCACGCGCTCGTTAGCCCGGCCAACAGCTCGGGGCCGGCTGCCGCTGGAAATGTTTGGGCCACACGACATTTGTAGACGTCGCTGTGCGCGCCCGCCATGCACTTCCGGCTCACTCCAGGAAGAGATTTCCTGTACTAGTACCCCGACGCTGTCTTTATTGCAGCCGCAAACTCTCCATTTTCTGCCGTTTGTCGAATCGTCTCCTTGCCCGCGCGAATGGCCGCGTTTCTGCAACTCAAAAAATCCCGCCCTCAATTCCACCAAGGAGTCACAGCATGAAGCTCAATTCGCGCATTTTTATCGCAACCCTGGGCGCGGCACTTCTGGCCTCGGTCGCATGGGCCGTCCCGCAAACGCACACGCCGAACCAGCAGCCGGCGCAGGCACGGGCGAGCCAGCAATCGCAGACCGTATCCGGAAAGATTGCTGCGTTCTCGAAGACCTCGCTTACTCTGAACGTCGGCTCGGAGATCTCCGATCCCGGCGAGCCGGCGTCTTCACAAAAGGCTCCCACGACCATGACGTTTGAGATCAACAAGAACACCACCGTGGATGGAAGCCTGAAGGTAGGCGAGCACGCCGACGTGACCTATCGCGTCGAAAGCGGACAGAACGTAGCCGTAAGCGTGCGAGTCACCTCCTAGCACGTTCTCCGGCAATTGCACCCGGCCCGGTGAATCGGGCCCTTCGCGGCAATCAGGACGGCCCAAAGGGCCCGGGGGCGGTGAACGGCGCTCGCGCACGGCAGCGGGCGGCTGTCAGGATCGGCGGAATCGTTACCAGCGAGGCGTTGGGGCCGGAAGTCTGCTGCCAATCGCGGCTTTCTTTTCCTGCGCGGGTGTGCTGCTTGCGGCAGGCGCAGAAGTGTCAGCGAACTCCGGATTGAGCGACGCCGTCAGTTCGTAGTATCTGGCCTGGTCCTTGATTCCGGTGAGCAGCAGCTCATAACGAAACCCTTCAGGGTGCCGTCCGCTGCGCAGCAGTGCCAGCAGCCCGTGGACCATCGCATGCCGATGGATCACGACGCCGTTCCAGGAAACCACGGGATCGGTCACCTCGCCGCGGAATTCGCTGCCGTCGGCCTCGGTGGCCGAATCCACCGGGTCGAGCAGCTTGACGCGAATCACGGTTCCGCGCGGCAGGCGGTCGGTCGCGTTCAGCTCTCCGGGCGCGAACCGCGTCTGCAGATGGAAGCTGAGCACCGTCCCTGCCTCCAAGCGGACCGGCGGGACGGGCGGGCTCTGCCCGGCGGTGACAGCCATCGCAAACATCAGGCATGCAAAAAACTGCACGACAGGGCGGGTCTTCATGGGCTGGGTCTCGCGGCGCCCCACGATCGTCGGGGTTCGAATACAAACTACACCTTGAGAGGCAGCGCCGCAAAGTAGGATTGGCCCTACATGTGCGCCGCTCCCGGCGTGTAGCGCCAGTCGCATCCTCGAGTTCATTCGCGAGTCAGCGCCCGGTACTGCTCCTGCGTGCGGGCCACCGGCTCGATGCGCTCGGCCGCGCTTCGCCGGTTGTGGCAAACCGGGATACCATCTCCGCGCATCCCAACGGAGGAAGTCGTTCGCCCGGCGTATAGTTTCATTCCGCCGCATCATCTGGATCCGGTTTCCCGCATCAGGTCAGGAGAACCCAATGCCTGCACTTCCAGCTCGGCTCCGTCCTGCACCCATCGCGGCGGCTCTCGCTCTGCTCGCGGGCCTCTGCATGGTTTCCACCGATCGCGCCGCTCCCCGCGCGCCTGCCGGCTCCACTGCCGTCATTGCCCGCGGCAGCAATTCGTTCGCGTTCGACCTCTACGGCGCTCTTCGCTCCCAGCCCGGCAATCTTTTCCTGTCTCCCTTCAGTATTGAAACCGCCATGAGCATGGTTTACTCCGGCGCCCGCGGCCAGACCGCTCAGCAGATGTCCGCCGTCCTCCATCTGCCCGCCGATCCCCGCCAGGCCCAGGCGGAGTTCTCCGATCTGCTCGGCACCCTTCAGTCCGCCGCCAGGACTCACGGCTACCAGCTCGACATTGCCGACGGCCTCTGGGCCCAGCAGGGGTATCCGCTGCTGCCTTCCTATCTCGAATCCATGCGCTCCGCCTATTCTGCCGAAATCGATTCCGTGGATTTCTCCCGCGATGCTCCCGCCATTGCCGCGCGGATTAATTCCTGGGTCGCGCAGCACACTCACGACAAAATCAAGAATCTCTTCGCGCCCTCCGCCTTCCATCCCGATATGCGCCTGGTCCTCGCCAACGCCATTTACTTCAAAGGCTCCTGGGAGCGCCCCTTCCAACCGGAACTCACACACGACGACACTTTCACCGCTCCGGACGGCGCGAAAATTCAGGTTCACATGATGCAGCAGCAGGGCAGCTTCAATTATTCGGACGCCGGCGCGTATCAGCTCCTCGAACTGCCGTACAAGGGCGGCACGCTGGTCATGGATATTTTTCTTCCGCGCAAGCCGGATGGGCTCGCTGAGTTTGAGCGCACTCTGACTTCGGATTCGCTCGCCGCCTCGCTTACCAGACTGCGCCCGGCCTTGGTCCGCGTCGAGCTTCCCCGTTTCACCATGACGTCTTCATTTGAACTGAATCGCGAACTCGTCGCCCTCGGCATGCCGCTCGCGTTCTCGCGCGGTGCCGATTTCTCCGGCATGAGCGAACGTGGCCGCGAACTCTCTCTCTCCACCGTCGTGCACAAAGCCTGGGTCGATGTCAACGAGCAGGGCACGGAAGCTGCCGCGGCCACCGGAATCGGCGTCATCGCCACCGCCGTTGTCCGTTACACCGACTTCCGCGTCGACCATCCCTGCTTCTTCCTCATCCGCGATCTTTCGTCCGGCGCCATCCTCTTTATGGGCCGCCTCGACCGTCCCGCGCCCGGGTAGCCATGGTCCGTGGTTTTCTGAGCGTGGGTTTTCTCCTCTCCGTCACCGTTGCGCGGACCCGCGTTTTTGTGTGTCCGCCCATTTCGTACCCCCGGCTTCCTGCTTGCGTTTTTCCCGTCTTCGGTTTTCCCGCCTTTGTCTTCTCCTACCCTCGCGTCAGAAACTCCCACTGCTCCGCCGTCAGCGGCACCACAGACAATCTCCCCATCTTCACCAGCGCCGAATCCTTGAATAACCGGTTGGCTTTGATTTCGTCGAGCGGCACTGCTCCCGTCAGTGCCTTCCCCGCCTCAATCTCCACGCGCGGATTCTTCACGTCCGACGCATCCACGGAAACCACTGTCGCTGTTCCCACCGCGCTCCTCACCTCTCCCGTTTCATAAATCACCAGCCGCATGCCGCTCTTCATTTCCCGCAGGTTTTTCACCGCCGCGGGATTCCTCACCCCGTCCCACACCGTCTTTTTGTCTTTCTGCAGCTCGGCAAACGAATATTCCGATGGTTCCGTCTTCAACAGCCAGTACTCCGCCATGACACCTCTCCCCATAGTGCGTGATTCTCATGCACTCGAACGGCAGCGCCTGCCCGCCGTGGCGGGCGAAACCCTTCCCCTGCGGGAGGACGCCTCCCGAAAATTCGGGTCCAGCGGCTCCCGCCTGTTTCGCATCGCATTCCGCCGCATGCTAATGTGTCGAAATCTTCGGAGGGGCCCCGTGAAGCTCATCCCGCTTGGATTTGCCGTGCTCGCGCTCTCCAGCGCGTTTGCTGCCGAACTGCAAGTCTCTGCTCAATCCCCGCACCAGGCTGACGTGCGCGAACTGGAGCGTCTCGAAACCGTGTGGAACTCAGCCCACGAGCGCGGCGAGGCAGACGCCCTCGATGCTCTCTGGGCCGACGACCTCGAGGTCGCAGTTCCCCGCATGCCCGTGATGACAAAAACGGAAGCGCTCAGCTTCGCGCGATCCGGCCACATGACATTTCTGCGCTACCAGACCTCCGAACTCCGCGTCCGCGTCTACGGAGACGCCGCCATTGTCACCGGCCGCCTCCAGCGCATCCGCACCAGGAATGGGCAGGAAGTCGTTGACGACTGGCGATTCACAAAGGTCTACATTCGCCGGGCCGGCAAATGGCGCGTTGTCGCCTTCCACGCCTCGGAAGCCGCCCAGCCCTGAAGCGCTATTCTTCCGCCCCGCCCCCCGTCTTCGTCCCCGCCGGCGCCGCTGCCTCCGCTGGCGCCTTCCATCCCGCCGCCAGATGGTCCCAATTCAGTGCTGCGTTCATCACCAGCATGAAGCTCCCCTGCGTCTCCTGCCTCCACATCGGATTGATGGCGAACAGCACTACGTGCCCGCGTCCCACCGGCACGTCCACCACCGCTGGCGTTTCCGCCAGTTCGCCTGCTCCCGCCAGCATTCCGCTGGCCCACAGGCTCTTCTCCGGCGCAAATCGCAGCACCACCCGCGGCCACAATACCGGCGGCGGAATTTCCCCGCGAAGCAGGTCCCGCAGTTCCGGATCGATGTACGTTTCCTGCTCCACTTTTGTGCGCTTCGGCTCCGCCTCCGGCGGATTCCACGGCCGCCCCTGCGGAATGTCCGGATCCGTCAGTGACCCGCGTCCGCTCGTGCGTCCCGGCTGTTCGCCGAAGGGATTGAATCCCGGCCCGCCTCCCGCGATCGACACGCGAAGCACCGGCGCTTGATTGAAGTACACGCCCACGTGCTCGTCGTACCCGTAAGCGATGGGGCTCTTCCGGTCCGCCACGTCCGCGTTCAGCACCGCGCCTCGCGCCTGCAGTTGCTTGGTCGGCGCAATGCTCACGCACTCCGTGATTCCCAGATCGATCGGCAGCTCCGTCGCCCGCCCCACCGGAATCAGCACTCCCCCTGCTTCCACGAACTGCTCCAGGTGTTCCGCGCCTTCCAGGCCTAGCCCGCCTCTCACGTCTTCCGTCTGGTCCGGCCCGTCGCCGAAACTCTGCGTAAGCTCGCTCTTTTTCCACGGAATCGGCCCGCCGTCGTCTTTCCCGTCCGGCAGCGTCCGTTTCGGCAGCCCCCGCAGCTCGTCCGGCACGTCCGCCGGCCCCGGCGGGAACAGGATCACGTCGAACTTGTCCTTCAGGTTCGGTGTCTGCCGCACCATCTGGTCGGATATATATGTGTACGGTATCTTCGCCTCTTCCAGCATCAGCCGGAACCATCCTTCGCTCTGCGTCGTCGTCCACGTGTGCAGCAGTGCGATGCGCGGCACTCCCACCGCATGCCGCGCCACGTTCACATCCGCGGATGTTCCATACACGCGAAGGCCCGCGTCCTTCGCTGCCGCGTCGAGCTGTGCCCGCACCCCGTCGCCCGCTGCGATCAGCAGCGCGCCCGCATGGAATTTCTTTCCGTCCGCCTCGAATCCGTCTTCCGCCGCGGACATCGCCACATCCTTCAGCCGGAAGCGCAGCGTCGCAATCGCCGGCTCCGCCGTCGCGTCCACGATGTAGAGTTTCGCCGCCCCGGCGCCTTCCACGCCGCCCTCAGCCCGTGCGGGCGACGTCACCATTCTCATCGCCGCTTTCAGAATGGCTGTGTCCGTGATTCGCACCGTCTTCACGTCGCGCAGCGGTCCCAGCGTCCATCCCGTGTCGTCGTACGGACGCGGATCGTTCGTCGAGTAGTACTGCGTGTCCAGCAGCATATCCGCCAGCCGGCTGTACGGCTGGTCCATTCGCAGGATGTAGCTCCCGGCCGGAATGGTCACCGTCTTCGGTTCTTTTTTCTCGGACTTCTCGTCCTTCCCTTTCCCGTCCGCCGCCTTTTCCGCGGGTTTCTGTTCTCCAGCTGCGGCTTCATCCTTTCCATCGCCTTTATGTTCGCCCTTCGGCTCCGTCACCGTGGTTGTGAAGTCTTTCTCCAGCGATTGCACCTCCGCGCCCTGGCTTTGGAAGAGCGCCGCCAGTTGCGCCGCCAGTTCCGGCCTGCGCCCGTCGTTCACGATCGCCCACGCCGCCGGACCCTCGGTGGTCGCCTTTCCCACTGCGCGTTTGCTCTTTTCGTAGAACCGTTGCAAATACGCCTGCCCGTTCTTCGCCATGTAATCCAGCGCGAACAGCAGCGCGCTCTGCTGCATGTTGATGTTGTCGCGGATCGACCATTTGATTTTCGCCAGCGGCGGATTTGGCCGGAACCATGTCCGGCTCGTCAGCGCCGGCGGAACCGTGCGCTCACTCGTGTCCGCTCCCCGCCCTCCGAACGTCTCGTAGAATCTTCCGATCGAATTGTGTCCCTGCGCCGCGAAGATCATGTAGTTCGCCGCCCATCCGTCGTAAAACCCGTGCGTCCACACCCCGGGCACTCCCCGCTCCGTCATGTTCTGAATTTCGTAGTACGCCAGTTCCTGCCATTCGCTCACTACAATGGGATCGAGCCACGCGTTGTACGGACCGGTTCCCGTAGAGGTGTACAGGAACGGCACCGACTCGTGCAGGTCGTGCAGCACCTGCGGATGCCAGTCGAGAAACGTCCGCATCTGGTTGCGCGAGAGCGCCAGTCCCATCGCGATCGCGTCGCGGTTGTTGTCGTGCGCCACGTAGTGGCCCCAGTAGATTAGGTTGGGCGCCGCTTTGTCCGGATTCGCCTTCCGGTAGTTGTATAGGTCCACGTCCCGGTCCCGTCCGTCCACTTCCAGCACGGGCGTGATCAGCACGATCACGTTCTTCCGTACCGCGTCGATCAGCGGCGAATCCTCCACCGCCAGCCGGTACGCCAGCTCCATCAGCATTTCCGGCGAACCCGTCTCCGGCGAATGGATCGATCCCGAGAGCCAGTAGATCGGCTTCCCGTCGTGGACCAGCCGTTTCGCTTCGTCGTCGTTGATCTTCCGTGGATCCGCCAGCTGCGCCGTGATGCGCTTGTACTCGTCGAGCTGGGCCATGTTCGATTCGTCACTCACCGCCACGAGCAGAAAGTCGCGCCCCTCTTCGCTCTTCCCCGTGGTCCACACTTTCACCCGCGGCGTGGCCTGCGCCAGTGCCCGGTAGTACCGGTAGATGTCCGCCGTGTGCGTCAGCTTGTTCGGCGTGCCGATCACGTATCCCAGGATTTTCTCGGGCGTCGGCACCGTCGCCGAGGCCGGCAGATGATTCACCAGGTCCGTCGTCAGGTACGGTTCGGTCGTGTACTCCTGGATTTTCGCCGTGTATTCAACGTCCTCTGCGCGTGACGCTGTGGCGGCGGCCTTTTTCATCTTCTTACTCGAATGCGCCGCGGTGTCCTCTTTGTGATATTCGAGCGTCTGTGCCCGCGCCGAACACAGAAGCGCCGCAGCCGAAAATCCGCCCAGTGCTGCCATCAGTCCGAACCAGCGTAGAATCCTGTGAGTGCTCATGAGAGCCCCTTTCGATTGGCCCCGCTCGCGTGGAAACCGCCTCCCGCGCGCTCGGGCGCCCGAGATTTTGCGCCACTTTTCGCTCCAGGGGGAAAAAAAATGACGGACTCAGCCGCAAGCCAGCAGCCCTGCACGGTGCTGATCACCGGCGCCACAGACGGCCTCGGACGCGCCATGGCCGTCTTTCTCGCCGCCAATGGCTACCGCGTTTTCGCCGCCGGCCGCAGCGCCGAAAAACGCGCCTCCCTCGACCAGCTCGCCGCCGAGCGGAAGCTCCTCATCGAGACGCTCGACATGGACGTCGCCGACGACTCCTCGGTCCGTCGCGCCGTTGCCCGCGTGCTCGAACGCGCCGGCCGCATCGACGTCCTCATCAACAACGCCGGCATCGCCTACGTCGCCGTCCTCGAGGAAATCCGCCTCGATGATCTCCGCAAACAGTTTGAGACCAACGTCTTCGGCGTTCTCCGCGTCACTCAGGCGGTCCTACCTGCCATGCGGGAACGCCGCGCAGGCCGCATCCTCAACGTCAGCAGCATCGCCGGAAAAATCGCCCTTCCCCTCATGGGCCCCTACGCCTCCAGTAAACACGCCCTCGAAGGCCTTTCCGATTCGCTCCGCCTCGAGCTCGCTCCCTTTGGCATCCGCGTGGTGCTCATCGAACCTGGATTCATTCCCACGAACATGTCCAGCACCTCGCTCGATCTCTCTTCCGCCTATGCCGCCAAGGCCGAAAAGAGTCCCTACGCTGCCGTCTACGGCAGTTTTCGCGATATGTGGAAGAAAACCACCGCTGCGGGCCGCACCACTCCCGAGGACTGCGCCCGGGTCGTTCTCCGTGCCCTGCTCGACACTCACCCGCGTGCCCGTTACACCGTCACTCCTCGCGCCCGGGTCGGCGTCGTCCTCAAACGGTTTCTCCCCGACCGCATGCTCGACAAACGCATCCTCCACTCCATGGGCTTGGATAAACCTCTGTAGCACAGAGCGGTAGCCCCGCGGTCCGTGCTGGGCCTCGATCGGTTTCGGATTTCTGCTTTTTTCTCTGCAAGCGGCAAGCCAAGAAATTTCGCCGGCGCTTCCCGCGCCGTCAGCAGATGCCTCACCGCCGGCCGCGGACTGGATATCGCCTGCGTCTCGTCCGTCATCGGCTCGCTCGCCGCAGTGGAAGGGTTCCGCGCGCAGTGCTCCCGGCCCTCCGCTCCGTGCGCCGATCGCCGGCCCCGGATACTTACTCCGGGCTTCGGCGGTTTCTTGCCGCCGCCGCTTTTCTCACTTCCGCCTTTCCCGCGTGCCATCCCTGCGTTTCTGCTTGCGGGCACGCCGAGAAGCAATACACCTGCGCGGTCGTGAATCCGCCGTCACGGATGTCCCGATAGGGCATATGCGCCCGTTCCACCAGGTCGTACAGTCCGTAAGTCTCGAAATAGAGCCGCGCCTTCTGAACGATTAAGAAATCCCCCGAATGCGGGACGTAGCTCACATCGTAGATCGGCACCAGCCGCACGTCTGTTCGCCCCGCCTCTTCGAGGTAAAACCGCGCCGCCGTCGGATTCCCTGCGGCCAGCGTGGCCCCGGGTGGCGCCTCTTCCGCCACCGCACGCACCGCCTGCTGCGTTCCCATGTCGTAGATTTCGTCATGCGGAAAGAAACGCGCGACGTTCGCCTTTCCCCCGCCCAGCGCGTTCAGGTACAGCGAGTAGTAGGGGGCCCACTGGAGCGTCTCGCTCAGCGGCCACACCAGCAGCACCGCTGCCGCTGCCGCCATCCCCAGCACGCGCATCTTTGCGTTTGGCACTCGCGCTATCCGGGCGTACAGCCGCTGTCCCGCGTTTCCGCACGCCAGGCAAATAAATGGCAC
Source organism: Patescibacteria group bacterium (assembly GCA_035541255.1). GTDB lineage: Bacteria > Acidobacteriota > Terriglobia > Acidiferrales > UBA7541 > JOPF136. Next base: position 12,160 of record DATKNR010000147.1, read on the forward strand.
CACCGGCAGCATGTAGCGGATCCATTTCGCGCCCATCAGCGAAAGGCACAGCAAGCCGATCACCACCATCACTCGGAAGTAAATTGACGACAGGCTCCGCCGGTCGCCGAGCAGCAGCAGTGCGGCTCCCACCAGCGCGCCGAATACGGCCAGCGGCGTTTTCACCGCCACCACCCAGGCGTAGAAGTACCAGGGCACGCCGTAGGGCGTCAGCGCCGCGGTGTTCATGTACAGCTGCCCGTCCAGGTTGTACCCGTTGTGATGGACCTCCGCTCCCTTCGCGTATCCTAGGGCGTTCAGCAGGTTGTGCGG
>DATKNR010000148.1:0-63241 GCA_035541255.1 Patescibacteria group bacterium
GGTGTTGTCCACAATGGCCCAGCCCTGGAGCAGGGGCTTGGCGCCGGGCTTGGACGGCAGGACGATCCGGTAGGTGGTCTTCCAGAGCGGCACTTCGCTGATGTAGCTGACGTACACCTGGCGGTCGCCTGTGCCCGCGGAGGAAATGGTCATGCGGCGCAGGTCCTGCGAACGGGTGGAAGCGATGAGGTTGAGGTAATGGCTCACTTCCTGGTTCAGGTCGCGTTCGGCCAGGCGGACGCTGGTGGCCGTGCCCAGTTCGGCCGTGCGCACTTCTCCGGCATCCGTCACCAGCGAAACTTCGTCGTAGGGAATCACCTGCCCTTCTTTCGTGCTGCGCGTTTTGCGCTCCACAGAGAGCAGCCGCCCGCTGATCGTCGCGCCCCCCGAACGCACCTCGAGCCGCGCGCCGCGGACGGCGTTGAGGAACTGGCTGACCGTGGTCTGCTCGCCCAGGGGCAGGCGCAACGCGCCCAGGCGTTTGGCCAGCGGCGCTTCCGAGTTGTAATTCACGGCGGTGATTTTTCCGCCGCCGAGATCGAGGACAGTGAGCGAGCTGAGCACGTCGTTCAACTGGCCGCTGGTGAAGTCGATGGTGAGCGACTGATTGCCGCGCACGCGGCCCAGGTGCTCGAAGTAGCCCACGCCGCTCTTGTAGAGCACCACGCGGCGCACCGGCAGTTTCGCGGCGGCGCTTTCGGCGCCGGGGGCGGATTCGGCTTCGCGTGCCGCAGCGGTGGCCGCACCGTCAACCTTCGTGGCTGGTTTTAGGGGGGCTTTGGTGCCCGGTTTCTCCTGTGCGGACAGACTGCAGGCCAGAAACACGCAGAGAGATGCAGAGAAAAAGGTTCTCATGGCAGGGCGCCTCCCTTCGGGCGCAGTTACAATACCATTTAGACACCGGCGCGGCCCCTGATGCCGCCCGGCGCCACGGAGGAATCCATGCCGCGCTATCTGACCTTCCACACGCTGGCGTGCCTGACGCGGCAGGGAGCGGCGCAGCTCGTCGAACGCTTCCGGCAAGCGCCTGACGTGCGGACGGTGCGCGCGCAGGTGAATCTGCAGGAAGGCAAAATGCTCATCGAATGGGAGGCGGCGGACCGCGAGCCGCTGGAGGCATGGCTGAACAGCGAGAAGATGCATCGGGACTGGCTGATGCGCGTGGAACTGGAAGCGCGCGAAGGGCCACTCGAACCGGCGGTGTAGCTTCCGCCGCCGCGGGGCGGAAGAGCATGTGGAACCTCCCCGGCTTGGGGCGCATCACAAGACAATCAGCACTTCTGGCAAGCGATCCCGGCTCCCCGCGGGACGCAGGCCCGCAAAGGAGCCGTACGATGAGCAATTACGCAAATTCCGAGGTGCTCGTCTCCACCGACTGGGTGGCCGAGCACAGCCGCGATCCCGGCATTCGCGTGGTGGAAGTGGACGTGGACACCTCTGCCTACGCCCTGGGACACGTGGATGGCGCCATCGGCTGGAACTGGCAGACGGAACTTCAGGATCCGGTGCGGCGCGACATACTCGATCCGAAAGGATTTGCGGGGCTGATGCGCCGATCCGGTATCGCGAACGAAACAACCGTGGTGCTGTATGGCGACAACAACAACTGGTTCGCCTGCTGGGCGCTGTGGCTATTGAGTTATTACGGCCACGCGAAAGTGCGGCTGATGAACGGCGGGCGGAAGAAGTGGGTCGAGGAGAAACGTCCGCTTTCGACGAAAGCGGAACCCGTCACGGCCGTCTCCAACTACGCGGTGCCCACGCCGAACCTGGACCTGCGCGCGCGCCGCGATCACATCTTTGCCGTGCTCGAAGGCCAGCGCCCCGCCCAGCTTGTGGACGTGCGCTCTCCCGACGAATTCAGCGGGCGCATCATCGCGCCTCCGGGGATGACGGAAACCGCGCAGCGCGGCGGACACATTCCGGGCGCGGCAAGCATTCCCTGGGCGCAGGCGGTAAAGGAAGACGGCACGTTCAAATCCGCCGACGTCCTTCGCCAGCTCTACACCGGCAAGGGAGTCTCGGGCGACAAGGAAGTGATCGCCTACTGCCGCATCGGAGAGCGCAGCGCGCACACGTGGTTTGTGCTGCGCTACCTGCTGGGCTACAGCCGGGTGCGGAATTATGACGGGTCGTGGACCGAGTGGGGCAACATCGTGGGCGCGCCGATCGAGAAGGAAGCGGCCGCAACCGCGGCATCCTGAACGGCGCCACCAAACTTTCACTCTGCGCATCGAATTCTGGCCCCCGACCTGCTTGCCGGCATACGGGCCCAGGCGCGGGCCGCAAATACTGGAGCGAGGTGACGAATGATTTACGGCGGAAAAGAACTGGCCAATTCCTTTCGCACTGTCCGCAAAAACACGATTCAGGTAGCGGAAGACATTCCGGAATCGAAATACAATCACGCGCCCGCGCCGGATACGCGCACCGTGGCGCAGATGCTCACCCACGTTGCCGTCGCTACGCGCATCTATAAGGACCTCAACCGTCCGGGCCTGACCACTCTGGTGGGAATCGATTTCCCATCCTACATCGAGCCGTTCCGCGCCGAGGAGCAAAAGCATCGCTCGAAGGCGGAGCTGATTGAGATGCTGCGCAACGAGGGAGAAAAGTTCGCCGCCTGGCTCGAGACACTGACGCCGGAATTCCTGGCCGAAACAATCACGGAACCCGACGGCAAGACGCAGAAGACGCACTTCGAGCGCCTGCTCGGCCCCAAGGAACACGAAATGCACCACCGCGGCCAGTTGATGCTGATCGAGCGGCAGTTGGGGATCGTGCCGCACCTGACGCGGCAGTTCCAGGAACGCATGGCGCAGATGAAGGCCGCCCGCGCGCAGGCGTAGCTCGCCGCCGCAAGATAACGCGCCAAAAAACAAGGCCCATCCTTCCGGATGGGCCTCGTGTTCCCTCAGAATTTTTGCCTGACTAGCTGCAGCCGGAGGTTTCGCCGCAGTTGCCGCACTTGTAGCAACTGCCGTTGCGTGTCATGAGGCTGCCGCAGTTGGAGCAGGTGGGCGCATCCTCGGCGGTGGCAACCGCACCGGGCGCGGAAAGGCTTTCCGTCAGCGTACTGTGAGCTACCGCCGCGGCGCCATTCTCGCCGTTTTCCGCCGGAGCAGCGGACGTCAGGTAGTCGCGCGAAATGAATTTCCCTCCCAGCCAGCGCCCGATGTAATCCAGCACCGATTTTGCCTGGCGGATTTCCGGATTCCGGGTGAAGCCGGAGGGATCGAACCGCGTGTTGATGAATTTGTCCACGAGCGACTTGAGCGGCACGCCATACTGCAGACCGATGGAGACGGCCATGGCGAACCCGTCCATGAAACCGGAGAGCGTGGAGCCTTCCTTGGACATCTTGATGAAGATTTCGCCGGGCGCACCGTCGTCGTACATGCCCACTGTGATGTAGCCTTCGTGGCTGGCGATGGAGAATTTGTGGGTGACAGAGTTGCGCGTCTCGGGCAGCTTGCGGCGGCGCGTTCCGGGGAACATTTCCTGCTGCGCGGAGGGGGTCGCGGCCGCAGGCGCCGCACCGGATTTCTCTTCCTTCTTTCCCTGGCTGGCGGAGAGCGGCTGGGACCGCTTCGAGTTATCGCGATAAATCGCGACAGCCTTCAGCCCCAGCTTCCAGGACTCGATGTAAGCCTGCATGATTTCTTCGACCGTGGAGCTTTCCGGCATATTGATGGTCTTGCTGATCGCGCCGGAAAGGAACGGCTGCGCCGCGGCCATCATCCGCACGTGACCGGTCCAGGAAATTGAGCGCGAGCCGGCCGCGGGCGCGAGCGAACAATCGAACACGGGGAGGTGCTCCGTCTTCAGTCCGGGCGCGCCTTCAATCGTGCCGGTGCGGTCCACGAAGTCGACGATGGCGTGGACTTCCTCGGGCTGGTAGCCCAGGCGGCTGAGCGCGAGCGGCACGGTATTGTTCACGATCTTGATCATGCCGCCGCCGACGAGCTTCTTGTATTTCACCAGAGCCAGATCGGGCTCGATGCCGGTGGTGTCGCAATCCATCATGAAGCCGATGGTGCCGGTGGGTGCGAGGACGGAAACTTGCGAGTTGCGGTAGCCGGACTTGGTGCCTTCGGCCAGCGCCTTATCCCAGGCCTCCTGTGCCGCGCGCAGCAGCGACGGCTGCACATTTTCCACTTTGATCGGGCGCAGCGAATCGCGGTGCATGCGAATCACTTCCAGCATGGGCTCGCGGTTCGCTTCGTAGCCCGCGAAGGGTCCCAGCCGCTCCGCCACACGCGCAGACTGCAGGAAGGCCTGTCCGGTCATCAGCCCGGTGATTGCGCCGCACACGTCGCGGCCCGCGTCGGAGTCGTAAGGCAATGCCATGGACATGAGCAGCGCGCCCAGGTTTGCGTAGCCGAGGCCCAGCGGGCGGAAATCGTGGGAGTTCTGCGTAATTTTCGGCGTGGGATAGCTGGCGTAGTCCACCAGAATTTCCTGCGCGGTGATGGTGATATCCACGGCCTGGCGGAACGCTTCCACGTTGAACTGGCCGTTGCGCTCCAGGAATTTCATCAGGTTCAGCGACGCAAGGTTGCACGCCGTGTCGTCGAGGAACATGTATTCCGAGCAAGGGTTCGAGGCGTTGATACGCGCCGTGTTCTTGCAGGTGTGCCAGCGATTTACCGTGGAATCGAACTGCATGCCCGGGTCGCCGCAGTGCCAGGTGGAATCGGAGATTTGCCGCAGCAGGTCGCGCGCGGAATATTTCTTGGCGGGCTGGCCGTCGGTGACGTTATGGGTCCACCAGTCGCGGTCCTCTTCCACGGCGCGCATGAAGTCGTCCGTCACGCGCACGGAGTGGTTCGCATTCTGGTAGAAGACGGAGCTGTAGGCCTCGCCGTCGATTCCAGAGTCGTAGCCCTGCTCGATGAGCGTGTGCGCCTTCTGCTCCTCCTTCATCTTGCAGTTGATGAATTCCTCGATGTCGGGATGGTCGGCGTTCAGGATCACCATCTTCGCCGCGCGGCGCGTCTTGCCACCGCTCTTGATCACGCCGGCGAACGCGTCGAACCCGCGCATGAAACTCACCGGGCCGGATGCGATTCCGCCGCCCGAGAGGCTTTCATGGCTCGAACGCAGCGCCGAAAAATTGGTGCCCGTTCCCGAGCCCCACTTGAACAGCATCCCTTCCGTCTTAGCCAGCGACATGATGGAGTCCATCGAGTCGGCCACGGAATTGATGAAGCAGGCGGAGCACTGCGGTTTGGTCTGCACTCCAACGTTGAACCACACGGGAGAGTTGAAGCTCATCTTCTGCTCGACGAGCAAGTGGCGGAGCTCGTCGTGGAAGTTGTCCCGCGCCTCGGCGTTGGCGAAGTAGCCACCCTGCTCCCCCCAGCGCACAATCGTGTCGGCCACGCGGCTGATCAGGTGCCGCACGGAAGATTCGCGCTCGCTGGTGCCGGGCTTGCCGTGAAAATATTTGGACGCCACGATGTTCGTGGCCGTCTGCGACCAGGACTTGGGGACTTCCACGTTGTCCTGGCGGAAAATCACCTGGCCCTTTTCATTCCCAATCTGGGCTGTGCGCCGCTCCCATTCGACGGCGTCGAAGGGCGAGGTCTTCCCGTCGGTGAAGAGCCGCCGGAAATCCAGTCCGGTTTTGCGTTGTAGTTGCGTGCCCACGCCGGTATGCCCGTTCAGTACGGCTTTTCCCCCCATGTGCGTTGCTCCTCTCGTCGATCTCAAGCCGGCCGCGCACCGGCCCGGAGAGGCTCCGCGGCAGAGGGAAACCTCTCCAGTATACCGCTTCTAAGAATCACAAGTTTCCGACTGTTCTGTTGAAATTACCCCTCGCCCACCCGCGAGAGAGATCCCATCGAATCAGCCGGAGTCTGCCGTCGCTTGCCGGGGATCCTGTCGGAAAGGTAGCCCTAAGAAGGGAAAGCCGACCCTGTAGAGCGCCGCGCGAAAGAAATTGAGCGGCACTCACCCACGGTCGCTTCGGCTATTAGGTCTGGCCTCCGGCGGGAAGCCTTCGAAGCCGGTACGGTTGGCTGGCCCTGCCCGGTCCGGTTTCGCTCCCCCGTGCTGGGGCGGGAGTATGCTCCGGTCGATAATGCGTGTCAAGAGGTGAGATACAAAATAGTGGGGTCATGTGTCCGATGTGTCCAGATATTGTGGCTGATTTCCCAATCTTGCCTATTCCTGTCCTCTCCGGGCGCAATCCGCCTTACAATCCTGTTCTGTTTCTTGCACCGGCGATCCGTCTATGACCGCGCAAACACGCACGAGCCTTGCACTGGCCGCCGCACTGGGCGCCATTTTATGGGGCTTGGAACTGCGCGCGCATGCGAGAGCGCACGCTCAGGCGGCCATTCCCGTCACGGGATGCATTGAAGCGGCGATTCCCGCGGCCGCGCAGGCGGCGCCGCGCGGCATCTCCAATTTCGGCCAGGTGACTCCGTTTCTTATGCGCGGCGGCCAGCCCACCACGGAGGGCTATCGCGAACTGAAACAGATGGGGATCGACACGGTGGTGAGCTTCCGCCACGAAAAGGGCGAGAACTCGATGGAGCGCCGAGCCGTGGAAGCGCAGGGAATGCGCTTTGTAAGCCTGCCATGGAACGCCTGGGACAAGCCCACGGATGCGGAAGTCAGCCAGTTCTTCGCGCTGCTGGCCGCAAACCGTCGCGGCAAGATTTTCGTGCATTGCCAGCAGGGAAGGGATCGCACGGGCGTGATGATCGCCCTCTATCGAATCGCCGCAGATCACTGGTGCGCAGCGAGCGCGGTATCAGAAATGAAGTCCTACCACTACCACCACTTCTGGTTCCCGCAGCTCCAAACCTACGTGGAGAATTTCCCGCAGCGTCTGGCCACGGATCAGGGTCTTGCCGCGGCCGTCGGCTCGCCCGCTCCCTCTCCGCACTGAGCGCCCAGCCGTGGCTCACGCCTTGCCGAACTCGCGCTTGTACGCTTCGCAATCTTTTCTCAGCCGTTCCAGCAGACGCACATAAGGCGCGTAATCCAGGAGCGGGGCGAGCAAGGGATCGGTTCGAAACGTCGGGTAGTTGGGCAGCCCGGTGGTTGCTGCTTTTTGGAGCAACCGTGTGGCTTCGGCCGGTTTCCCCAGTGTGGCGTAAGCGGAGGCCGCCATGTGCATGGCATGATGCGTGTGAAGTTTCGACCGTGCGCCTCGAAAGACGCGCGGGAGCAACTGCATCGTTTTTTTCTTCTCGCCGCGTTTGGCCCACAGCAATGCTTCCGTAGCCGTCAGCATGGGATCGCCCGCATAGTAGGTCCCCGCTCGGCGGAGCTGTCCCTCGGCCGCTTCCAATCTTCCCTCGTAAACCAGATTTGCGCCGTAGAAGAGGCTGGACCATTGGTCGGCGGGATCAATCGCCAGCGTGCGTTCAAAGTATTCAGAGGCTTGCTCGTACTCGCCGCAGAAATTCGTGGCTTGTCCCAGAAAGGTGATGGTGAAGCAGTCGTCGGGCTCAGCCACCAGCGCCTCGTGCAATCCCTCCAGGGCCTCTTCGAGCAATCCCACGTGGATCATCACAAGGGACTGCCAGATGCGGGCGCGATATGCCCCCGGCTTGGCGTGCAACGCTTTGGCAAGTGCGCGAAGCGCCGGCCGGTGCTGGAAGCCCTTCGAGGGTGTCCACAGGACGCGCGCCTGAGCCGAGAGCGCCTCCGCATTTTCGCGGTCGATGCGCAGGGCGCGCTTGGCCGCGCGGTCCGCCATCTGAATCCACCGCGGCACCGGCTCGAAAGTTCCCCCCATCGTGGCACACGCTTCCGCCAATCGTGCCCAGGCTTCGGCGAACCGCGGATCCAGCCGCGTGGCCTGCTGGAGAATTTCGACTGCGGTGAGCGTGTCCCAGCGGTTCAGCCGCCTCAGGCGTTCGGTGGCGCGCATATACAGCTCGTAGGCGTGGGCGTTTCGGGTGGGCCGCCGCTCGCTTGCAGGACCGTCCGCAAGGATGAGTCCCAGGCCTTTCCACACGCTTTCCGACACGGCATCTTGCAGCGCGAAAAGGTCCGACATTTCGCCATCGTGCTTGGCGGAAAGGATCGTGTCGCGGCTCACGGCGTCCCAGCCCTGCACTTGCACCCGAAGCCGCGAGCCCGCCTTCTGGATGCTTCCCTCAATCACCACGTTGACGTTCAATTCGCGCGCCGCCGTGTCCGCGTCCGCGCCGGGTTGGCCGTAGCGCAGAACGGCACTCGAGGGACGCACGAGCAGCTCCTTTCCCGCGCTCAGACGCTGGATCACCGCGTCGGCCATGGCCACACCAAGATATTCGTCTTCGGTGTTGCGCGTGAACAGCCGGAAGGGCAGAACAGCAACTGAGCGCCTCCCTCCCCCCGCCGACACAGCCGCCGAACTGCCGGCCCGCGCGGCGAGAAACGCATTCAGATCGAGACGGAGATCCCGGGCCGTGGAGTAGCGGGCTCCCGGTTGCCGCTCCAGCAACCGGAAGATGATTCTGGCAAGCTCGGCCGGCACCGATGATCCCAGTTGCGGGGGATGGCCCTGCAAGATCTGCATCATGACCAGCGGCGCATCCGGCCCGGGAAACGGACGCCGACCCGATACGAGCTCATAGAGCATGGCTCCCAGAGAGAACAGGTCCGCGCGATGGTCCACCGACTCGCCCTGAAGGATTTCCGGAGCCATATACGAGAGTGTGCCGGCAAGTTGCGGGCCTGCTACCGGGGACAAGTCGGCGGCGGAGACGGTGCGCGACAGAGTGTGCTGCGCTACGGTGCGGGCGATGCCGAAATCGAGCAGTTTTGCCCGGCCGTCCGGGCCCACCACAACGTTTTCGGGCTTGATATCGCCGTGAATCCGGCCACGGCTGTGCGCCGCTTCGAGCGCCTCGGCGATCTGAGCCGCGAGGAGAGCGGCCTGCTCCGGCTCGAGCGGCCCTTCCTGCAGGCGCGCGCGTAGCGTCGAGCCAGCCACGAGTTCCATCACCAGGAAGACGAGCGGTCCCTCTTCGCCTACTTCATAGATGGTGAGGATCCCGGGGTGATTGAGCGCCGCGGCCGCACGTGCTTCCGCGAGGATGCGAGCGCGAAGATCGGCGGGCCCCAGGCTGGAGGGTGTGAGGACTTTCAGCGCGACGGGCCGCTCCAGGCGTTCGTCGTGCGCCCGGAACACCACACCCATCCCCCCGCGTCCAATCTCCGACTCAATGTGATAGTGCGAGATTTTCTGTCCGACCATTGGATCTCGCGGGAAACGGTGTTGTGAAACTATGCTGGAAGATGGCGGAAGTCAACGCCACGGACCGGAAGGATGACTATTCGTAGCGAAGGGCGACGACGGGATCGAGGCGGGCGGCTTTGAGTGCTGGCCATACGCCGAACACCAACCCGATGGCGACGGACACGCCGAATCCGACCAGCACAGCCCAGATGGGCACCACCGCGCGCCAGTCGAGCGCCGCTCCGAGGCCCAGCGTCACCAGCCAGCCCAGCAGGATGCCCATTACGCCGCCGATTCCAGTAAGCGTCATGGCCTCGAACAGGAATTGCCAGGTAATGTCGCCTTTTCGCGCGCCGATAGCCTTGCGCACGCCAATCTCTCTCGTGCGTTCCGTCACGCTAACGAGCATGATGTTCATCACGCCGACGCCGCCGATCATGAGCCCGATCGAGCTCAGCACCAGCATGGCCAGCGCCACGGCGCCCAGCACGGCATAAAAGCTCTCGACGGCCTGCTGCGAGGTCTGGATGGCGAAATCGTCCGGCGAGTCGTAAGACACTTTTCGCACGCGCCGCAGAACGACGCGTGCCTCGTCCACAGCCGCGTTCAGCCGGTTGGGATAGGCCTGGATGCGGTAGCCGTGGAAGGTGCTGTTGGGATAAAGCTTCCGAAAAGTGTAGTAGGGGATGACCACGCGGCGGTCTTCGTTGTTCATGCCGAATCCGCCCTTTGGCAGCTCGAACACTCCGATCACTTCGAACTGGTGGCCGTTGGCGACCACCATTTTGCCAATCGGATCCACATTGGGGAACAGAGCCTTGGCCACGCTTTCTCCGATCACCGTAACTTCCCGCTTGTGCTCATTGTCTCCGTCGGAGAAGAAGCGGCCTTCCTTCAAGTTTGCGTTCGCATAGACTTCCGCGAACGCGGGAAACGTTCCACGGAAATCCAGGCCGGTCACTTCCTGGTCCTTGTAGCGGACGGAGCTGGCCAGTCCATCGGAAAAGATGGAAATGGCCACCGCCTTGATGTCGGGAGCGCCCTCTTCAAGCGCCTGTCCTTCCTCCAGAGTCAGGTCCTTGCGCTTGCGTTCCTCCGCAGACAACCGGCCCGTGCGGAAGCCCTGCTCGAATTTGGAGATGAACGCGGTGTCGGCTCCGTAGCCGGTGATGGCTTCCGTGACCGTGGAATTGAATCCAGCGAGCAGACCGGAAACCACGATGATGATCATGACGCCGATCACGACGCCCACGATCGTGAGGAAGCTGCGCAGCTTGTGCGCGCGCAGCGTGTCCATGGCCAGCTTGAGATTTTCGCGATAGTCGTGCCGCATCATAGATTCGCCCTACATCTCGTAGCGGAGCGCCTCGACCGGGTCCAGGCGCGCCGCGCGCATCGCAGGATAAATCCCGAAAAACAAACCCACGGAAGTGGCCAGCATCAGCGAGACGATGATCGCGCTTATCGGGGTCGTCGCCGGCATGAAGGTGAGGTTGCGCACCAGCGCCGTCACGCCCATCCCTCCCAGCACTCCGATGACGCCACCCGAAGCGGCCATGATCGCCGATTCCACCAGGAACTGCATCACGATGTGCTGCCTCCGCGCTCCCAGCGATTTGCGGATGCCGATCTCGCGAGTCCGCTCCGTCACGCTGGCCAGCATGATGTTCATGATGACGATGCCGCCCACGACCAGAAAGACCGAGGTGAGCATGATGGCCAGTCCGAACAGGTTTCCGGTCATCTGCGTCCAGGTGGCCGTGATCGAATCGTTCGTCACCACCCCGAAATTGTCGGGCTGGTCGTACGAAACTTTCCTCTTGGCGCGCAGGATCACACGCACTTCATCCACCATGGTGTCGGTGAGTTCCGGCGAGGGCGACGCCGCCCAGACATCCACCGAATCGTCCGCCAAGTGCCAGCTCTTCAGGTAAGTGGAGAAGGGCATCCACACGAAGTTGTCGCGGGAGTTGCCGAACACAGAGCCGAGCGGCTTGGCCGTGCCCACCACCAGATAGGTTTGCGGTCCCACGCGCACCGTTTTCCCAACGGGGTCGACGGTGGGGAAAAACCGCTGCACGATGTCGTTGCCCAAGATGCACACCGGCGAGCGGTGCAGTTCGTCGGTATCGTTCAGCGCGCGCCCCTGGTCCATGGTGAACCCGCGGAGGTCCAGCATATTGGGCGTACCGCCGAACACGTCCGCGCCCTCCACGCGCTCGTTGCCGAAGCTTACGTCCATTTGCCGGTTTGCGCTGGCGCCCACCTGCTGAGCCTGCTGGGCGTGGTCCCTGACGAATTCGTAGTCGTCCACGCGAAGGGGAGGCCGCTTCTGCGCTTTGACGAAATCTTCGAAATTGGTGATGATCCCGAACCTCGTGAAAATTACCGTGTTCGCGCCCAGGTTGGCCACCTTGTCGGAGACGTACCGGTTCAGTCCCGCCACCACGGACATCACCAGGACGAGCGTGAACACCGAAAGGATCACCCCCAGCAGCGTCAGAAACGTGCGCAGTTTATTCACCCGAAGAGTATCCAGGGCGAGACGGAGGGTCTCGCCGAACGCGACGACATTTGCCCGGTTGGCTTCCTGCATATGGGGGTTCTGGCTCATCTCTAGTGTATACGCTTTTGGCCCTGCTGAAGTTTCCCGGGGGCCCTGTACACCACCCCCGCCTTTAGGGTAAAACGGGCTGGCGGAGCGGCGTCCCGCCCGCGGAGCCAGCGGCGTTTCTGTGCCGCCAAATCGGAGGAAGAGAACATGCTCAAATCCCGCCTAGCCCTGGGAGCCATTACGTTTGCTTTCGCCTTTGCGGTACCGGCCGCGCCAATCGGGGCACAGACACCCCCCGCCCCCGCATCCTTCAAGACGGAAGCGGTCCGCAACCTTCAAGACGTGGAAAAGAAGGTGGTAGCGCTTGCCGAAAAGTTCCCGGATGACAAGTACGGCTGGCATCCCGAGGGCGCCCGCTCCACCGGCGAGGTGTTCATGCACATCGCCGCGGGGAATTACACCTACGCCACATTTTTCGGCGCCACGCGGCCGGAGGGCACGTCAAGCGCGGCGCTGGCGAAGATCACGGAAAAGTCCAAAGTAGTGGAAACGCTCAAGGCATCGTTTGCCCACATCGAGACGGCGATCCAGAACGCTCCTGACCTGGACAAAACGGTCAAACTCTTCGGCCGCGATGCCACCGTTCGCGAAGTCATCCTCCAGGCCGTGACGCACGCTCACGAGCATATGGGCCAGCTGATCGCCTACGCACGCGTCAACGGCATCGTGCCGCCGTGGACTGCGGAGGCCCAGGCTCGTCAACCGGCCAAGAATTAGGAAGGCGCTGGCGGCAACCCCGCCACGAACGGCCCGAATCCCAAATTCATGTTCTTCTCGATCGGGCAGGGGGACTGCCGGCGGCGAAATTCCCGCATTCTTTGGCGCATCGCCGCGGAGTGCGGATGCGGAGTGTGCCTCCTTTTTCTGGTTCTTGCGCCCCTGTGCGCGCAGCAGGCAGCCTCTCCAGTGGCGGACGAGCACGCCACGGTCGAGCCCTCTGCGGTTTCCTCTGCTCCTGCCCCTTCGCCCGAGCAGTTGCGGCTGCTCCTCGAACGGGTGATCGCGTCCACCCACCGCGGCGACGCAGCGGAAGCGGACTACGCTCGCACCGAGCACTGGGTGGAACGCCGCCACGCGGGTGACAAGGATCCCGTGCTCGACCGCGTCTATCGCGTCTATCCCACGGGCACCGGCACCATGAAAGCCATGGTCGAGGATTCCGGCGTCCGCGTGACGCCGGAAAAATACCGCGACGAACTCCACGAGCTGGAGCAGGACCTGGAATGGGCGCTTGAGCCGAACGAGCCCAGCCAGCATGCGCGAGTGGAAAAGTGGCAGAAGCGCACAGCCCAGCGGTATCGCGCCGTAGAAAATTTCCGCGACTCCTACATCGTCACCTGGCTGGGCGCCGAGCGTCTGCCGGCATACTCCGGAACGGAGCCGCTGGCTAAACTGCGGCTGGAGCCCAAGCCGGGAGCCGCCTCCGGATCGATTGCCACGGAGCTATTGGCCGCCAGCCGCATCACGCTCTGGGCGGTGCCCAGGACGGGAGGAGTGGTCCAACTGGACGCCGAGTTGGTCCGCGACCTGAACTTCGGCGGCGGGCTGCTGGGCAAGATCGACAAAGGCGGACATGTGCACATCGAGCAGACCGAAGTCACACCAGGAATCTGGCTCCCCTGCGTGATCACCAACGACGTGCGCGGACGGAAATTTCTTGTCCACGAGGAATCCATGCGCACAATCGAGACGCGCGACCACCGCCGGGTGGGCGGGCCTGCGGAGTTGTTGGAGCAGGTGCGTCGCGTTTTGAGCAACCCCGACTCCCAAGTCCCCGCACCCTAGCCTCCCGCAGGGTATACTTGAAATATAGTAGGAGGCCTTCTATGCAGAGTTCTGTTGCCGCCGCACTTCTTGCTTTGGCCTTTGGCGCCGCGTCTGCGCCTGCTCAGGATATTCCTGCGGCGCCCGCTTCGCAGACGGCCCAAAAACCAGCGCAAAAACCGGCCGAAAAACCCAAAAAGGTGTGGACGAACGACGACCTGGCGGAATTGCGTTCCACTGTGCAGGTGACCACGGCAGCCGCTGCTCCATCCGCGGAGGCGGCACCTCCCGGCGAAGCTGGAGCTGCGGCCGGGGCTCCCGCTCCCGGCAAGGAGAAAGAACTTCCGCCGGAGAAGACCGCGAAATATTACAAAGAGAAGTTGGAGCCGCTACGCAAGGAACTGGCGCAGTGCGAAGCCAAGATCAAGGAGATTCAGAACGCCCTCAACGATCCTTCGAACGGAACCAACAAGATCAACTTCAACCAGTCCGCACCGCCCGGGCCCCCGTCGACTCCGCAGTCCTCTCCACCAAGGCCCGATAACAGCATCTTCGGCGACCAGATCGTCAGACCGCAGGACCAGCTGACGTATTACCAGAATCGCCGGGATGAGCTCCAGAAGGAGATTGATGATCTGGAAGCCCAGGCCATCAGTAACGGATTGTCTCGAGGCGACATTCAGTAGCGGCCCCCCGGACCGGTGTTCTTCGCCCGAAATGGAAAGGGGCCCCGCAGAGGGCCCCTTTTCCTAACCCGTTTTCCAAGCTGCCAGCCTTTACACTACCCCGGGAAACAAGACCGTTATGCGAGACTAAGCAAGCCTCCTTCCACCGCAAGTTGGTGGAAGCTCTACCCTAAAGGCATGTTTTCCATACCGTTAGCAAAGCCGGGATCCGCCTGACCGATTGGATTCTACATTTTGTAGTATGTCACCGGCCTAAAGCCTACGCAGTTTGGGAGGATGGCCCCGCCAAGCCCGGCTGTGACCCCGTGTTCCAGTTGTCCGTTATCGGGACGCGGCAACCAGCAGCGGAAAGAATCGCCGCCGAGTCCATCGGATCACGCGCCACGCCGGCCATCCCAGCAACGCCACCAACACCAGCAGCGACGGCACCGCGCCCAGCAGCCACAGCACCAGCCCGATCACCAAGTCCGCCGCGTCGCGGAACCCTTCCACCGCCGCGTTGTTGATCCGGGTGCCCAGCGAAGGCGCCGGAGTCTCGAGCGACTTTTTGTATTCCTCCGTGATGCGGAGATCTACGGAGGCGTACTGCACCTGGTTGTCCAGCGTTTTGCGCTCCGCGTCCATCTGCTCGATCTGCTGGCGCGTGCGCGCGATTTGCTGTTCCACTTCGAGCACGTCGCTGACGCGGCCGGTGCGCTCGCGCAGGATGTCCACCAGCCGCTTTTCTTCTTCCCGTGAGTTCGCGAGCCGTGCAGTCAGGTCCACGTACTGGCGAGTCACGTCGTCTGCGGACTGATTTTCCTGCTCCACGTGGCCCAGATTCCGCAATTCCACCAGGACGGCGTCAAGCTGGTTTGCGGGCACGCGCACGGTGGCCGTCAGAGCGCGGCCCGCGTTGTTCGGAGCGGTCACGTCGAGCTGGCCGAAGTAACCCTGGTGCGCCTTCACCAGGTTTTCCAGGGACGCCCGCGCCGCGTCGAACTCTTTCGTCAGCAGAGCGAGTGAAGCTCGACGCACAATCAAGGGACCGGCGTCTTTCGACTTCGCGACAGCGCCCGCGGAGGAAGCCGCGGCCTGGTCCTTCCTTAATGCCATCTGGTTGGCGGAGAGCGCGTCCCTTTGCGCGTACATGCTCCTGGCTGCCCGGTCCATAGCCCGTTCCTGCGCCGCTGGTGGCACGGTGGGCGCGGGCGTTGGCGGCGACACGGGCGTAACGGCACCCGGTTCCTTCTGGGGCTCCGGGACGCTTGCCACCCGAGAGTGGTACATCTCTCCTGGAAAACCGACCATGAAGAGAACTAGCGCCATGGCCAGGAACGCGCCGCCCCAAACCAGCCAGCGGACTCCCATACGGCTCCGCGCAGCAGCTTCCTGCTTCTGTGCCGGAACCTTGGCATCCTGCTCGAGCCGCGCAGCGCGCATCACGTTCTGCTCCACGGCAGCGGGAATTGGCCCAACCTGCCAATCGGTCATTTGCCGCGAGAGCGAACGAAGGCTCGACGCGAGTTCGCGGCACTCGCCGCACTGCTCGAGATGCGCCGCCACGGCCGCGGCGCGCTCGGGCGCCAGTTCGCCGTCGAGATACGCCATCACTTCTTCGCGAGGGAATGCATGCGTTGTCGGTTCCATGATCTCGTTCCTCAGGCCGCGCCCGTGCGCGGCCGCTGCGCTTCGAGCAGCTCCCGCAGGGCCATCCGCGCGCGGAACAGCCGCGACCGCACCGTGTTCACCGGAATTTCCAGCACCTGCGCAATCTCCTCGTAGCTCAATTCCTCGTATTCCCGCAGGAGCAGGATTTCCCGCTCCGTTGTCTCCAGCCTCTCCACCGCGTCGCGAACCCAGGCCGACGTTTCCGACTGCGCCTGCTGTGCCGGCTCGGGCGCGTGAGAAGCATCCGCGGCTTCCCGGCTCACCTTTCTGCGCTCTGCCATCAGCATGCGCACCGCGATGCTGTAGAGATAAGTGCGGAACAGGGCGCGTGGCTCGTAGCGGGTGGCGGCCTTCAGGACTGCTACAAACACGTCCTGCGTCAACTCCTCGGCCCGCGTGGGATTCGCCAGCCGCCGGCGGAAAAAGCCATACAGCCGCTGGGCATATCGTTGGAAGAGCTCCGTGAAGGCCTCCGTGGAGCCCTTCTGGAACTCGAGCATCAGCTCTTCATCGCTGGACATGGGCGCCGCAGTTCCGGCCCGGGCTGCCCTGCGGATGGCGGCTTCCGGGCCTGCTCCCTTCACCCACTGTAATGCCGCGAGAGCCGAAAAAGTTCCCGAACCTGAGCCGCGGGGTACAACGGGGAACGGCCTCCGCTGCTGCCCGAATTTCGAGCATGGAACGCGGACGCAGTGGGGTAGACTTCCCCGTTCCTCAACATCCACCTGTCGCTGGAGGGCGAGCGGCTTGAGCTTTACTGCACTGGACTGGACGATTGTCTCGGCCTATCTGTTCGCCTCCGTTGCCATTGGCCTGCTCGGCAAACGATTCATCGGCAATTTGTCTCATTACCTGGTGGCGGGCAGAGAGCTGGGCGTGTATCTCGGAGTGGCCACGCTGGCCGCCACCGAAATCGGCACGATCACCTACATGTACAACGCGGAGCTGGGTTACCGCTACGGCTTCGCCTCGTTCGCCGCCGCGCTGATTTCCGGGCTGGTGATGATCTTCGTGGGACGGACAGGCTTCGTGATCCGTCCCTTCCGCGAACTCCAGTTGATGACGGTACCGGAATTTTTCGAGCAGAAGTACAGCCTGGGTCTTCGCCTGCTTACCGGAATGCTCGTAGCCCTCGGCGGAATCCTGAATATGGGCGTGTTCCTGAAAATCGAGGGCGAGTTCCTGGTGATCGTGAGCGGCACGTCGATGAAATACCTGGTCTGGGTGATGTGTTTCGTCCTCCTGCTGGAAATGCTTTATACCGTGCTCGGCGGAATGGTATCCGTGGTGATCACGGATTTTCTCCAATACGTCCTGCTGTCCACGGCCACGATTCTGGTTTCCATCGCGGCGGTGCGCGCGGCGGGTTGGGGAAAGATCGTTCATACCGTCAGCTCCACGATGGGACTGGCCGGGTTCAGTCCCATCAGCAACCCGAAGTTTGGGATTACGTTTCTCGTGTGGCAAACACTGCTCTGGTTTTCCGTGCACACCTGCTGGCAGACCACGGCCATGCGCATGTTTTCCACCAAAGGCCCGGAAGTCTCCAAGCGTGTGATGACGGTTACCGGCTTTATTTTTCTTGGTCGCGGGATGCTGCCCATGCTCTGGGGCATCGCGGCGCTCGCTCTGTTCGGCACCGGCGCCGCAGTGAGCGGAATTCCGCAGCCGGTGATCCACGGGCAAACGCTCGCTCCACTTGACGCCATGCCTGCCATGCTCGCGCAGATTCTGGGACCGGGCATCAAAGGGCTGGTTGTGGCGGGAATGCTGGCCGCCACCATGTCGGTGAACAGCTCGTACCTGCTGGGATGGAGCTCCATCCTTTCTCAGGATGTCATCCTGCCGCTTCGCCGCCTGGCGGGGCGCGACCCGCTTAGCTCGCGCCGGCAGATTCTGGTCAACCGCCTGGCCAATCTATTTGTGAGTATGTTCCTGATGTTCTGGGGCCTTTTCTACACGCCGCCCGGTGCTGTGTACCTCTACCTGAACATCACGGCGACAATTTTCCTGGCCGGCGCGTTCGTGTCCGTGGTCGGCGGTCTGTATTGGAAGCGGGCCAACACACTCGGCGGGTACCTCGCCATGCTGATGGGAGCTGCGGGCGCCATCGTGCCGTACTTCTTCTTGCACTGGAATGAAACGCTGGCTGGGTTCGGGGCCTTCGGGCTGGCGGCTGTGGGCCTCGTTATCGGCTCGCTCGCCGGTCAGCCGGACGCGCCCGCTGCGCTGAGTCTGGAGGCGCAATGAGAGGGTGGGAACTATTCTGGGCTGTGAGCCTGGTGATCGCGGGCGTATCCTTCGCGGGAATCACGGTCGTCGTGGCTGTGCGCGGAATCGGCGATCTGCGCGAGATGTTCTCCCGCCTCCGCGCCCGAAGGGAAAAAGCGGAATGAACACGTCTCGGGCGCCGGCTGCCGATCCATGAACGCGGAAATCGTGTCTCCTTTGCTCGCCGCTGGACTGACTCCGGCGGAAGCAGACCGAAAGGCCGATCTTTTCCGCCTTGCGGGCGACCGGCTCGCCGCATGGATTGGAAAAGAATCGGAAGCGGCGATCCGCTGTTATGTGCCGGGCCGCATCGAAGTCCTCGGCAAGCACACCGACTACGCGGGGGGCCGCAGCCTGCTATGCGCCGTCGAGCGGGGGATTTGCGCGGTGGCCGCGCCGCGCCGCGCCGCCACAATCCGCATCGCAGACGCTGTTCGCCGGCAAGATTGCGAATTCCCGCTCTCTCCGGAGCTGGATCCGCAAAGCGATCACTGGCCCCTCTACCCGAAAACAGTGGCGCGCCGCATGGCCCGCAACTTCTCCGGACCTTTGCGCGGAATGGACATGGCTTTTGCCAGCGATCTTCCGCGCGCCTCGGGGATGAGCAGCTCGAGCGCGCTTCTGGTGTGCACCTGGCTGCTCCTCGAACGCTCGAATGAGCTCGAGCACCGGCCCGAGTTCTGCAACAACATTCACACTGCCGAGGACAAAGCGTCCTACCTCGCTTGCGTGGAGAACGGGCAGACATTCGGTACCCTGGCCGGTGACGCCGGAGTGGGGACTTATGGAGGCAGCGAAGACCACACCGCGATTCTCTGCTCACGTCCCGGAATGTTGCGGCAATACGCCTTCTGTCCTACGCGGCATGAAGCCGATGTGCATTTCCCGCCTGAATTTTCTTTTCTGATTGCAGTGTGCGGAGTGGCTGCGGACAAGACCGGCGCCGCGCGGGAACAGTACAACCGCGCATCCGGAGCCGCGGCCGAAATCCTGCGCATCTGGCGGGAATCCACGGGCCGTGGCGACGCCTCGCTCTTCCGGGCCGCCGTCGCAGCCGGAGATGCCCGCGAGAGAATTCGTCAAGAGCTTCGCAAACACCCGTCCCAGCGTTATACGGCGGAGTCGCTACTGGACCGCTTCGATCAGCTCGTCGAGGAGTGCGGCTCCATCATTCCCGAGGCTGTCTCCGCGCTGCGCGTAAAGGATCTTGAGAAATTCGGGAGCTGCGTGGACCGCTCTCAAACTTTGGCGGAACAAAAACTCGGCAATCAGATTCCGCAGACCGCGGAACTGGCCCGCTCGGCCCGCCGCCTGGGGGCACTTGCGGCCTCGGCATTTGGCGCGGGATTCGGAGGAAGCGTCTGGGCCATGGCCCGTGCGGACGAGGCAGCAGATCTCTTGAAGCACTGGCAACAGGACTACCGCCGGCAATTTCCGGTCGAGGCCGAAAGGAGCACATTCTTCACCAGCGGGGCCGGGCCCGCGGCGATTCTCTTTTAACCGTGCTTCGGCGCGACAGGTGCGCCACTATGGACCAGACACCATGACTCGCCAACAAATCTCTCGCCGTTCATTTCTCCATCAGACAGCGCTTGCCGCTGGGACCTACTGCGCCATGCCATGGCTCGTGCAGGGGTCAACTTCACCGGAAGGAAGCATGGGCGATGAGGTTATCGCCAGCGTGACGGACGGCAAGATGGTTCTCGAAAACGGAGCCATCCGAGCCGAGTGGAGGTTCGACTCCACCGGCCTTCGGGGCATCGTGCTGCGCGACAAGCGGAATACTGCATCGCTCGAGAGCGCCGGCCCTGTCTTCCGGCTGACCCTGCCCGATGGCGCGAGTATCGATGCGCGCAAACTCGTCGTCGCCGGAGATCCGCGCATCGAGAGCCTGGAAGCAGTCCCGGGCGCATCCCGATTTTCCGATCGAGTGCCGGGCAAACGGATCATCGCCGATTTTCGCGATCCAGGCCACAAGATCGAGATCGAATGGCGGGGAATTCTTCGCCAGGGATCGCATTACATCCGACAGGAGCTCGTGCTCCGAGCCCCCGCCGGCGAAGTGCGGGTTCAGGAGGTGGCGCTTATCGATCTCGAGGCGCCGGGGAGCTACGTCGCAGGTTCTGTGGATGGTTCACCGATCATTTCGGGCTCGTGGTTCCTCGGGTTCGAGCATCCGCTCAGCCGCAGCTCGGTGGAGAGCGGCCGCGCACTCTCGCAGCTCTCGCGGCGAGTTCCTCTGGCGCCCGGCCACAGCGTCAGCTACTCCTCCGTGATTGGAGCGGCCGGCTCCGGCCAGCTCCGCCGCGACTTTCTACGCTATTTGGAACGGGAGCGCGCCCATCCCTACCGTGCCTTTCTGCATTACAACTCCTGGTACGACCTTGGCTACTTCACTCCTTTCGACGAAGCGGCCGCGCTGGACGCCATTCAGGCCTTCGGTGAAGAACTCTCAGTGAAGCGCAGCGCAAAGCTTGACTCGTTCTTATTCGACGACGGCTGGGACGATCACAAGCTGTGGGGATTCAATTCCGGTTTTCCGGATGGATTCACGGCTGTCCGGCTGGCCGCAGAAAAATATGGCGCCGACCCCGGCGTTTGGCTCTCGCCGTGGGGCGGATATGGCAAGCCCAAGAAAGAGCGCCTGGCCTACGGCAAGGAACACGGCTTCGAAATGAATGCGGACGGTCTGGCACTCTCCGGTCCCTTCTATTACCGCAGATTCCACGAAGTCTGCATGGAGATGGTGCGCAAATACGGCGTGAACCAGTTCAAGTTCGACGGCACGGGGAATGCCGCCAACGTGATTCCAGGCAGCGAATTCGACAACGACTTCGACGCTGCCTTGCGTCTGATTGCGGACCTGCGCGCCGAGAAGCCGGATCTCTTCGTGAATGTCACCACTGGGACCTATCCGTCTCCCTTCTGGTTGATGCTGGGGGATTCCACCTGGCGCGGCGGTGAAGACCACGACTTCGCCGGAGTGGGAACTCCGCGGCAGCAATGGATCACGTATCGCGATGCGGACACGTTTCGAGGCGTGGTCCGCCAGGGCCCGCTCTATCCGTTGAATTCACTCATGCTGCATGGCTTGATTTTTGCCCGCTACGCCAAGAACTTGGCCACCGATCCGCATGGCGATTTTTCAGATGAGGTGCGCTCCTACTTCGGAACCGGAACGCAGCTCCAGGAAATGTACATCACGCATTCCCTGCTTTCCGAAGCAGCCTGGGACGCGCTGGCGGAAGCGGCGCGTTGGTCGCGGCGCAACTCCGCCACACTCGTGGATACCCATTGGATCGGCGGAGATCCGGGCGCGCTCGAGATCTACGGCTGGGCTTCCTGGTCTGCGGAAAAGGGGATTGTCACCCTTCGAAATCCGAAGGACCAGCAACAGACCTTTGAGCTGGATGTGCGGAACGCCTTTGAATTGCCCGGCACGGGCGAGGGCTCACTCTCCGCCCGCGTTCCGTGGAAAGATACACGCCGCCGGGAACCTGTTACGCTCGATGCCGGAAAGCCCCATCCCATCAAGCTGGACGCATTCGAAGTTCTCACCTTCGAGATGACGTCGGTGAACGGGCAGTAACCAGCCGCCTACCGCAGGGCCTGGAGCGCCGCGATGTGGTCCGGCGTCGTGCCGCAGCAGCCGCCCAGGATCTTCGCGCCGGCCTTTTTCCATCCGGCGCATTCCTGTGCGTACCGTGCCGGAGGATATTCGTCGGTGAACATCCATTCCGGTGGATTGAAGCGGCCAATGTGCGCGTAGGCCCCCGTGGGCACCTTCGCCCGCGGCATCAGTTCTTTCATTCCCGTGGTGATGTCGTTCGGTGGAGCGCAATTGAGCAGCACTGCGTCCACATGCTGCTTTTCCATGGCCTCCACAGCGTCGCCCAGCGTCTCGCCGGTGAACAGTTTACCCGTCTTCGCCGGCACAAACGCCACCCAGCAGGGCAGGCCAAGTTCATGGGCCACCTGGGCGGCCACTTTTGCCTCGCCGATGCTGTTCACGGTCTCGAACAGCACCAGGTCTGCGCCGTTCTCCTTCACGACGCCGAAGATTTCGCGGTATTCGCGGCGCGCCTGCTCGTCTGCGGGCACCAGGTCCGGACGGAAGCACCACTCGAGCGTGGTGATTGCCGCGGCCACCGCCACCGGCCGTTTCGCTGCGACCTTTTCCCGCGCCTCCGCCGCCAGCCGCACGGAGGCGGCCAGCAGCAGGTTGGCCCTTTCGTCCAGGTCTTTTGCACCGATGTGATGACGGTGCGCGTCGTCGCGGAAATGGTTGTAGAGTGCGCGCCGCGACAGCTGGAAGCTGTTCGTGCTGATCACATCCGCGCCCGCACGGATGTAGTCCTCGTGTATGCCGCGAACGAATTCCGGTTTATTCGTGAGCTGGTGGTCCGCCCAGGTTACGTTCCGCCGCAGGATTTCCGTTCCGATCCCGCCGTCCAGGATCACCGTCCCGCCCTTCTTCAGGGTGTCACGCAGAGGTTCGTAATTCATTTCAGTGTGCCCTCCCTGCGCCCAGCATCTCGCGAAGCGCGCGGGTGTGCGCCGGAGTTGTCCCGCAGCAGCCGCCCACGATCCGCGCCCCTGCCTCCCGCCATTTTTTCGCCTCCGCCTGATACTGCGCCGGCGACGTGGACTCCGTTTCGATGAACTGCGGATGGAAATCGAATTTCCAGCTCGGCGGCGAAAACCGCCCGATATGGGCAAACGCGCCGAACGGAAGCTTTGTCATCCCTTTCATCCGCCCCGCTGCCTTAGTAATGTCGGCCACGGGAGCGTTGCTCACCAGCACGGCCTCCGCTCCGCCTTTCTCCATTTCCGCCACCGCGTCTTTCAGCGGCTCGCGGCTCAGCAGCTCGCCTTCCGGCCCGAGCACAAAGCTTACCCACACCGGTAGTTTCGCCGCGCGGCCGGCGGCCAGCGCCGCTTTCGCCTCGTGGATCGTGTTCATGCTCTCCGCCAGTAGAAAATCCACCTTCTCCGCCGCGAACACCTCCGCCATCGACTGGTGCTCGCGCAGGGCCGTTTCGTACGGCGGAGAAAGGTCGGGACGGTAGCAGTGCTCCAGCGGTGCAATTACGCCGGCAATGGCCACCTTTCCGTCCGCGCCTGCTTTTTGCCGCGCGCTTTTCGCCAGCGCTACCGCCGTCTTTTGCAGTTTTGGCACGAGGTGTTCCAGCCCAGGCGCTCCGATCTGCCGCATGTGTTCCAGGTCGCGGAACACGTGCAGGTAGAGCCGCGGATTCAGCTGGAATGTGTTCGTCCGCAGGATATCCGCGCCCGCGCCCAGATATTCCCCGTGCAGCGCTTCCACCGCGGGCGCGTCCGTTTCCAACCCGTGCTTCCGCCAGCGCACGCCCCGCCGCACGAGCTCCGAGCCCATGGCCCCGTCCAGCAGCAGCGTATCTCCGCGGTCCAGCCGCGTTCGCAATTCGTTGTACATCGGTCCCCCTTTTCTGCCCGCCTCTCTACGCGCCAATCGCGCCGCGCACGGCTTCCGAAAGTTCCCGAGTCCAGCGCTCCACGTCCTCTTCGCGCTCCGCCTCCACCATCACGCGCGCCATCGGCTCTGTTCCCGAATAGCGGAGCACCACGCGGCCCGCCGCGCCCAGCGTGGAATCTGCGGCCGCCAGCGCCCGCGCCACGCCTTCTAGGGATTCGAGCGGCGGCTTCGACCTCACTCGCACATTCACGATCCGTTGAGGATACACCTTCAGGTTCGCGGTCAGCGAGTCGAGCGGGCCATGGATGGAGACGAGACTGGCCACGATCAGCGCGGTGAGCAGGCCGTCGCCGGTGATCGAATCATCCAGGAAAATGACGTGTCCGGATTGCTCGCCTCCCAGATTGGCTCCCCGCCGTTGCATCTCTTCGAACACATAGCGGTCCCCCACGGGCGCGCGCACCAGCCCGATGCCTTCTTCCTGCAGGGCGCGCTCCAGTCCCAGATTGGACATCGTCGTACCCACCACGACCCCGCCCCGGAGTGTGCTGGTTGCGTTCATATGCCGCGCGGCGATGAACAGCACCCCATCGCCATCCACGATCCGCCCCGAGCTGGAGACGAAAATCGCGCGGTCCGCGTCGCCGTCAAATGCTGCGCCGAGCGCCGCGCGATTTTCCAGCACAGCCTGGCGAAGACTTTCCGGATGCAGCGAGCCGCAGCCGTTGTTGATATTTCTTCCGTTCGGCCGGTTGTGGATTGCCGTCACATTCATTCCGAGCGAGCGGAACAGCGCCGGGCCCAGGTCGCTCACCGCCCCATTCGCGCAGTCCAGCACGATCGGCATCCCCTCCAGCCGGGCGCCCGACAGTACGAACTGCCGCAGGTAGTCCAGGTATTGCGCGTCCAGCACCGTGTCCACCAGCAGTTGTGCGTCCGCCGCCGAGCCCGCCGAATTCCGCCGCTCCAGAATGTCACGTTCGAGCGCTGCTTCTACCGCGTCGGAGAATTTTGTCCCCTGCGGAGAAATCAATTTGATTCCGTTGTCGGTGTAGGGATTATGCGATGCGGAAACCACGACGCCGGCCGAGAATTTGTCGGCGCGAACCAGGCAAGCCACCCCCGGCGTCGAGATGACGCCCGCAGACGAGACCTCGGCGCCCGCGTCCATCGCTCCGCGCGCGAGCCGCGCCGCCAGATGCGCGCTGGATTCCCGCGTATCCATGCCCAGCAGTACGCGCGGCGGCGCACTGCTCGCGGATTTCAGATAGTTTCCCAGCGCGCCGCCCACGGCTTCCAGCGTTGCGTTGTCCAGCGGAAATTCGCCCGGCACGCCGCGGATCCCGTCGGTTCCGAATAGTTCTTTGGACATAGGCAAATCCGCGGGGGGTGCGGAAAGACGGCAGTCTAGCACAGGAGCCCGCCGGCAACCGCTCAGTGGGGCAGCTGTTGTGCGGTCACGGGACGCACGATTTCTCCGTCCTCGACGGCCTGCCCGACGCTCAGCGCCACCAGGTCGTTCGCCGTGATGTCTCCGCTCACCTGGACGTGCACGCCATCGTCATCGCCCAGCGTCACCGGGATCAGGCGCAGTTTGTCTTCGCGCACCACGGGTACATAGGGTTTTCCGTCGCGGAAGATCAGCGCGTCGTCCGGCACTACCAGCCCCGCGCCGTGCGCTGCGATCGACAGTTTCATCTGGCCGTACATTCCGGGATAGAGCGTCCGGTCGCGGTTCGGCAGGTCAACTTCCACCAACATGGTGCGGGTCGTCAGGTTCAGGGCCTCCGGGTGCCGCGTCACCGTCCCGCGGAATTCCCGGCCGGGGTATTCGTCCACCGTCACAATCGCAGGATCGCCGTCGCGGATGAACGGGGCCACGCTCTGCGGCGCGTCCGCGTACACCCGGATGGGGGAAAGCGTGGCGAGCACCAGGATGGGAGTGGAGGTGGCCGGCGCCGTCGCCTGCGGAATCAGCGCGCCGGGATCCACGTTGCGTGCAATCACCACCGCGTCGAAGGGCGCGGCAATCGTTTTGTACGCCCCCAGCGCTTCCAGTTGATCGAGCGTGGCCTTCGTAGCGAGCAGGTCCTGGTGCGATTGGTCCGCGGTCTGCTGCGGCACAGCCCCGTCGCGGGCGAGCGGCTGGTTTCGCGTGTCGGTAATTTCCGCGAGGTGATAGTTCGCGCGCGCGTTGACCACCTGCTGGTCCAGCTCCGGCGATTCGAGTGTTGCCATCACCTGGTCCTTCTTCACCCGGTCGCCTTTATCCACCGTGATGGTTTTCAGGTAGCCCGCGATCTTCGCATACACCGGTGTTTCGATGTACCCGCGCATCGTCGCCGGGATTTCCACGGACCGGGCGCTCTCCGCAGCCAGCACCGGAGTCACCAGCACCCGCCGGCCTTCCGCCAGCTCGTGACCCAGCTCGCGGGAGGCTTGTGCGAGCCGCTCGCTCCGGACTCGCATCAGCCCGGCCACCAGTCCGACAGCCGCCACCAGAGAGATGAGTGCCGCAATGTAGAACACCGCGCTCGCCCGCTTCGGGGGATTGACTTTATGTTCGTCGCTCACGATTCGCTCTCGATCGCTCCCCGCCCTTTTGGCATCGCGGCGTCCACCCGCGCGTCGCGTTCCGCCTTCGTAATCAGATGCCCGCTGAACATGGAATACACGGCGGGGACCACGAAAAGCGTCATCGCCGTGGCCGCCATCAGCCCTCCGATCACCGCGCGTCCCAGCGGCGCGTTCAGCTCGGAGCCTGATCCCAGACCGAAGGCCATGGGCAGCATTCCGAGGATCATGGCCAGCGCAGTCATGAGGATGGGACGGAACCGGATGCGACCCGCTTCAATCGCCGCCTCCACCGCCGAGTAGCCCTCCTCACGCAGATCGTTTGCGAAGATAATCAGCAGGTTCCCGTTCGCCACCCCCACGCCCACGGCCATGATCATTCCCATCAGCGATTCCACGTTGATGGTCGTGCCCGTGGCCGCCATCATCCATAGCGCACCGGCCAGCGCTCCCGGCACAGCGAGCAGAATGATGAAGGGCTCGAGCCATGACTGGAAGTTGGCCACCATCAGCAGATAGACGAGCACGATGGCCAGCCCGATTCCGCCTTCCAGCGTCACAAACGATTGCCGCATCGCCTGGCTCTGCCCGCGAACCGCGATGTCCGTGGCGCGCGGCAGCTTGCCCAGCTGGCGGATGGCCTGGTCCACCGCTGCTGATGCGCTGCCCAAGTCGCGCCCGGCCACGCTGGCGTTCACGTTCACCACGCGCTGCACCGTGTAATGCGAGACCACCGCGGGATCCAGCGTGTGCGTGATCCGCGCCACATTGGACAGCAGCTGCGGCGGCCGCCCCGTCCCCGCCTGCCCCGGGGTCAGCGGAGTTGCCGCCAGCGTTTGCGGCGAATGAATGATCTGCTGCGGGGTCTGCGAAATCACCGTGTAATTCACGCCGCTGTTCGGATCCAGCCAGAAATTCGGCGTGAGCAGGCCGTTGCCGCTCAGCGACGTCAGCAGGCTCGACGCCACCTGCTCCTCCGTGATTCCCAG
The DNA here is from genome assembly GCA_035541255.1 of Patescibacteria group bacterium. Taxonomy (GTDB): domain Bacteria; phylum Acidobacteriota; class Terriglobia; order Acidiferrales; family UBA7541; genus JOPF136. The sequence continues at coordinate 27,191 of DATKNR010000148.1, forward strand.
TTCGAGCGCTTTCGTCCGGTCCACGTTCACGTGCATGGCCGGATAATCCAACGGCTCCGCGATGCGGATGTCCGTAAGTCCCGGAATTTTTTCCATGGCCGCCTGCATCCTCACGGCGATCTCGTGGTCCGTTTCCAGGTCCGCGCCCGAAACTTGCACGTCGATCGCCGCCGGCAGGCCGAAATTCAGCACCTGCCCGATCAAGTCCGCCGGCTGGAAATAGGTGAGCACCGTGGGAAATTCTTCCCGGAGCACTTTGCGGAGTTTCGCCTCGTAATCCGCAGTCGGCGCGTGCTTTTCCTTCAACTGAATCAGCACGTCCGCGTCCATCGGACCGATTGTGTCCGTCTGGTAGAACGCAAGATCGTACGACACCGGCAGGCCGATGTTGTCGCTGATGCCTTCCAGATCGGAGGGCGGAATCACCCGACGTACCGCATGTTCGATCTGGTCCACAATCTGTTCGGTCCGTTCGATCCGCGTGCCGGTGGGCGCGCGCACGTGCAGGCGCGTCATCCCGGCGTCCACCACCGGGAAGAAATCCGCCCCCACGAATCTCACCAGGCCCAGTGAAGCGGCCAGCATGAGCGCCACCGCCGTCAGCCCGATTCCACGTCCGGCAATGAACTGCATCAAGCTCCGCCGGTACAGGTCCCGCAATCCCTCGAATCGCCGCTCGAACCACGCAAAAAATCCGCGCGTGTGTTCCTGATGGCGTTCGTGGATCAAGTAACTGGCCATCGCGGGAACCAGCGTCCGCGACAGCAGGTACGACGTCAGCATCGCGTACACCACCGCCAGCGCCAGCGGCGTGAACAGAAACTTCGACACGCCCGACAGCAGCACCACCGGGAAAAATACGATGCAGATGGACAAGGTGCCCACCAGCGTGGGCGTGGCGATCTGCGAGGCGCCGTCGAGAATCGCCCTCAGGAGCGGTTTGCCCATCGCGTGGTTCCGGTGGATGTTTTCCACCTCCACCGTCGCGTCGTCCACCAGCATCCCGACCGCCAGCGCGATTCCCCCCAGCGTCATCGTGTTGATGGTCTGTCCGGAGAGCTTCAATCCCACTATGGCGGTGAGAATGGAGAGCGGAATCGAGGCGATCACGATCAACATGCTCCGGGCCGACCCCAGGAACACGAGCACCATCAGCGAAACCAGGAGTGCCGCGATCGCCGACTCCCGCACCACTTCCCACAGCGCATCGCGCACAAATGCGGACTGGTCAAACGTCAGCGCCAGCTTGAGGTCCGAAAGCGCCCTCGGCACCGCGGCCAGAATCTTCGGAATGCGCTGCCGCACCGCCTGCACCACGCGCAATGTGGAGGCGTCGGCATGCTTGATCACCATCAGATACGTCCCGCGCCTCCCGTCCACCCTGACCACGTTCTTCTGCGGCTGGTGCGTGTCGCTCACCGGAGCCACGTTGCCCAGGAAAACCGGCGTTTGCCCCGACACTTTGATCGGCAGTCCGTTGAAATCTGCCACGGTCTCCGGACTCATGTTGATGTCCACGTCGTACTCGTAATTCCCCATCTTCGCGGTACCCGAGGGGATCACCACGTTCGTGGACGCCAGTGCCTGCCCGATGTCCAGCGGAGAAAGCCCCAGCGCATACAGCTTCAGAGGATCCAAATTCACCATCACGGCGCGCTGCACGCCTCCCAGCGGGGCGGGCGTGGAGAATCCCGGAATCGTGAACAGCTGAATGCGCACGAAATTCAATCCATAGTCGAACAGTTGCTGCTCCGACATCGTCTCGCTGAACATCGTGAGTTCGGCCACCGGCAGGTTCGACGCGTCGTAGGAGATGATTTGCGGCGGTTGCGTCCCGCGCGGCAGGATGGTCAGCAGAGTCTCCGACACCGCGTTGATCTGCGCGATGTCCGTGCCCAGGTCCGACCCCGGCTGGAAGTACACCTTCAGCAGGCCCAGCCCGTTGATCGACTGCGACTCGATGTGCTCGATATCGTTCACCGTGGTGGAGTACGCGCGCTCGCTGATCCACACCATCCGCCGTTCCACCTGCACCGCAGGTAGCCCGGGGTAATTCCAGACCACCAGCACTACCGGCAGTTTGATCGCCGGGAAAATGTCCACGTTCATCAGCGAGTAGGAAAGGCCACCCAGCACGAGCATCAGCAGCGCCATCACCGCCACCGTCAGCGGCCGCCGCAGTGCGAGTTGGACAAGCCACATCACGAGGATTTGTCCTGGGTGCCGTTCCCTCCGCCGCAGGCCGCGCTCACGCCGCCCGCTCCGATCGGAGAAAACGCCAAACTTAAGAGATGCGCCAGACAGTCTAGCGGTTCGGTCCCCTCCGGCCAAACCGGGGGAGATTCATCTCGCTTGCGGGCGCCCTTTTTCGGTACAATGCGGCCCCTATGTCGCGGCCCATACTCGACATCGTCCCTGCCAACGGCTCGCGCCCCGGCCGACGCGTGATGCGCCTGGCCGGCAAACTCGGGATCGAGACCGTTCCGTCATTTCTGGCAGCGGCCCGGGCGGAATCCGCTGCAACACTTATCCTCGACATGGGCGACCTCGAATACATGGATTCCTCCGGCGTGGGCGCACTGCTGCAGATTCACGTCAGCATGGCGAAAGGCAACCGCCAACTCGTCCTCGCTTCCGTGCCGGAACGCGTCCGCATGGTTCTCGAAATCGCCCGGTTGCAAAGCATATTCCCGATGTATTCCTCGGTCGCTATCGCCGAAGAACTCCTGCCGTAATTCCGGCAGGCCCTACACCCGCGTCATTCCGGTTCCCCCTGTTCCGCCTTTCCGGCGCCCAGAAATACTGCGCCGAGTCCCGCGCGCTGCGCCGTCGCATTGAATGCCGGCAGATCCTTCTCCGTGATTTCTTTCCACTGCGCCCAGGAAACGGCGAATTGCTTCTCCAGTTCGGCGAACTGCTCCATCTCCGTCTGAGTAGGCGGCGCGTCCGCGCTTTCCACCGTCGCGCCGAGCAGCGCATATTTTGCGTCAATGCCATTTCCGAAGTTCAGCGTGTCCTGCGTTCCCTGGAGCTTTGGGTTGATGAATCCCTTCTCCGCCGCATCGAGTGTTCTCCGCAGGGATTCGGCCGCCGTGGCTGCTTCTTTCTGCTTCATGTCGCCCGCCAGCCGTTTTTCGATGCCTTTCACCTGGGCCCGCAGGTCGCGGATCTGGTTCACTGCCGTGTAGTTTTCCACGAGCCGGTGGTAAATCTGCCGGCGGAGTTGAAATTCCTTCTCCAGATCCGCCTGCGCCGTGTGATTCCGCAGATCCAGTTTGATTTCGATTGGCACTTCCTGGCTCTTTCCCTCTGCCGTCAGCCGTGCCCGGTACGTGCCCGGCACGACTTGCGGCCCCACCAGCCCCTGCCCGTATTCGCTCGACGTATAACCCGGAATCCGCGGCACGGGCGCGAGCCTCATATCCCACACGAAACGGTTCATTCCTGCCGCGGCTGGCAGTTTTTCTCCCGTGGGCGGCCCGCTTCCGTCTTCATCGTCGTCGCCCGCTTCTTCCTCGGTCGCTTTTGCGCGGCTTGAGAATTTGCGGATCGACTTGCCACCGCCGTCCAGGATTTCGAGCATCACTTCCGATTTTTTCTCCGGAGTTGTTTTTAGGTAGAAGTCGAGGATCACCCCGTAGGGCGGGTTCTGACCCACCGGCCCGCGCGAACGGAACCCTCCACCCCATGGCCCGCGGTATGCCAGCGCAGGAGTGTAGAGGTGCGCGTCGCCCTTCACCATTCCCGCGGCGATTTCCCGCAGCGGCGCCAGATCGTCCAGAATCCAGAACGAACGGCCATGAGTGGCCGCAATCAAGTCGTCATCTTTCACAGCCAGGTCGTGAACCGGCACCGTGGGAAGATTCTGCTGCAGGGATTGCCAGTGTCCGCCGTCGTCGAACGAGACCAGCACTCCCGTCTCCGTTCCGGCATAGAGCAGCCCTTTACGTTTCGGGTCTTCACGCACCACGCGGACGATAGAGTCCTCCGCGATCCCTCCCGAGATTTTCGTCCACGTTTTTCCGTAGTCGCTGGTCTTGTAAACGTACGGCCGGTAATCGTCGTTCTGGTGCCGGTCGTAAGCCACGTATGCGGTTCCCGCATCGTGCGGCGAGGCTTCAATCTGGCTTACCCTGCTGAACGGCGGCATGTCTTTCGGCGTGATGTCCGTCCAATTCTTTCCCTCGTCGCGCGTCACGTGGACGAGCCCATCGTCGCTTCCGACCCAGATCAACCCCTTCTCCAGCTTCGAGGGGGCGATCGCAAAAATGGTGCTGTAGATCTCCGCGCCCGTGTCTTCATATTGCACCGGCCCGCCCGCCAGCGCTTCCTTCGCTTTGTCATTTCGCGTCAAGTCCGGACTGATCGCCGTCCACGTCTGCCCCTGATCCGTGCTTTTCAGCAGCACCTCCGCGCCGTGGTACACCACGTCCGGGTCCTGCGGCGAGAGCACCACCGGCGACGTCCACTGGTAGCGATGCCTCAGGTGCGCCGCGCCTTCTCCATCCGTCAGGTCGGCCACCTCGCCGAGTTCCCGGATTTGACTCGTGCGCCGGTCGAAGCGCGTGATCTGTCCCATGTAGCCCGTGGCATAGACGATGTTGGGATCGCGCGGGTCCGGCGCCATATAGCCGCTCTCTCCCCCGCCCACGGGGTACCAGTCCCACCGCCCAATCACGCCCATATCTCCCCTGCTCAGGATTCCGAGGCTGGAGTTGTCCTGCTGGTCACCGTAGATCCGGTAAGGAAACGCGTTGTCCGTGGCGACATGGTAGATCTGCGCCGTGGGCTGGCTGTCTTGGCGCGTCCACGTTTTTCCCGCGTCGTAGCTGATGGTTGCTCCGCCGTCGTTCCCTTGGATCATGCGATCCGTATTCGTCGGATCGATCCATAGAGCATGGTTATCGCCGTGCGGCACCATCACCCGCGTCATCGTTTTTCCGCCGTCAATCGACCGGAACATCCGCACATTCAGCACGTACACTACGTCCGGATTTTTCGGGTCGGCGAACACGTGGATGTAGTACCAAGCCCGCTGGTAGAGGTTGCGGTCGCCGTTAACCAGCGCCCAGTGGTCTCCGCCATCGTCCGAACGGAAAAGCCCGCCTTTCTCCGCCTCGATGAGGGCGTAAACTCGGCTTCCGTCTCCCCCGGCCACCGACACTCCGATTCTTCCCAGCACTCCTCCGGGCAGCCCGTTGCCCTCCAGGTGTTTCCAGGTGGTCCCGCCATCAGTCGAGCGGTAAAGCCCGCTGCCCGGCCCTCCGTCCGTTAATCCCCATGGCGTGCGGTTCGCCTCCCACAGCGAAGCGAAAATGATTCGCGAGTTGTTGGGATCGAACGACAGATCGATGGCGCCTGTCTTGTCGTCCTTGTAGAGTACCTTCTCCCATGTTTTTCCGCCGTCGCGCGTGCGAAAAACGCCGCGTTCCTCGTTCGGGCCGAACTCGTGTCCCAGTGCCGCCACGAACGCAATGTTCGCGTCCTTCGGGTCCACGATCAGCCGGCCGATCTGCCGCGAATCCTTCAGTCCCACATTCGTCCACGTTTTTCCCGCGTCCGTGGATTTGTACACGCCGTCGCCGTAGGAACTCGTCGAGCGGATGCAACCCTCCCCCGTGCCCACGTAAATCACGTTGGGGTCTGAAGGGGCCACGGCGATCGCTCCGATTGCGCTGACCGGCTCTTTATCGAATAGCGGCGTCCAATCCGCTCCTCCGTTTGTGGTCTTCCATACGCCGCTCCCGGTTCCGCCGAAGTAAAACGTTTCCGGGTCTCCCACAACGCCCGATACGGCCAGCACGCGGCCACCGCGGAACGGCCCCACGAGCCGCCACTTCATTCCGCTGTAGAGCGCTTTATCCACGTTCCCGCCCGGCTGCGCCGCGGCTTCCGGCGCGACCGTGATCAACCCCGCCAGGCATGCTCCGAGCGCAGCAACGGCCAGCAAGGCCGTGCGGCCGACACTCCAACTCCTGCAGTTGTTCTCCATGATGGCTCCCCCGAATTCCTGAAGCGGCCTATCGTACTCCCGCGCCCCATCACGCGAAAGCGCGAACCGGCCGGCACCGCAAGCCAATTCGTGCAGGCGAGGAGTAGAATGTGGCACTGAGGCCGAAGCGCCCGCCTCGGCCGGCTCTTGGAGGTCCGCATGGTAGATTCCTTCCAGCTCGAAATCAACGGCCGGCAGCACACCGTCAGCGCAGATCCGGAAACTCCGCTCCTCTGGGTGCTTCGCGAGGATCTGGGTTTCACCGGTACGAAATACGGCTGTGGAGAAGGCGAATGCGGCGCCTGCACCGTCCTCATCGGCGACAATCCCCGCCGCTCCTGCCAGGTACCGCTGCGCGCGGCTGCCGGAAAACCCATCACCACGATCGAAGGCCTCGAGCAGAACGGCAAACTCCACCCCCTACAACAGGCATTTCTCGATGCCGGCGCATTTCAGTGCGCCTACTGCACCTCCGGCATGATCATGTCCAGCGTGGCGCTGCTCCGCCGCAACGGCAATCCTTCCCCGCGGGAGATAGCCGAGTATCTCGAGGGCAACATCTGCCGCTGCGGCACCCACCCGCGCATCGTGGACGCTGTCACTCGCGCCGCCGGCGCCCGTAAAGGTGGGCGGTCATGAGTGAGTCGCGACCTGCACCTGCCTACGCCGCGGAACCGGAGCGTTTCGAATTTCGCGAAGGCTCATTCCATCATTTCGAATGGTCCCGCCGCGATTTCTTCAAGCTCTCCGGCTCCGGAGTTGCAGTGTTGCTCATCGCCACGCAGGCCGCCACGGCGCAGGAATCCGGCCGTGCTCGCGAATTCGGCGGCCATCCGCTGCCCCGGGAAATCAGCGCCTGGCTGCACGTGGGTGAAGACGGTGCCGTCACCGTGTTCACCGGAAAAGTCGAAGTCGGCCAGAACATCCGCACCTCGCTCGCGCAGAGCGTTGCGGACGAGTTGCGCGTTCCGTTCGCAAGCGTTCGCCTGGTAATGGGTGACACGACCCGTACCCCCTGGGATATGGGCACATTCGGCAGCCGCACCACGCCGACGATGACCCCGCAGCTCCGCCGTGCCGCTTCCGCGCTCCGCGATCTGCTCGTCGAGCTAGCCGCCAAGCAATGGAACGCCGCGCCCGCCGGTCTCTCCGCCGCAGATGGCAAAGTACTGGACCATGCCTCCGGCCGTTCTGCCACCTACGCCGAGCTCGCGCGCGGGCAAACGCTCGCTCAGGACATCCCCGCCGAAGACCCCATCACTCCCGCGAGCGCGTGGACCGTCGCCGGCCAGCCGCTCCCTAAAGTGGACGGTCGCGATTTCGTCACCGGACGCCATCGCTACACTCCAGACATTCGCCCGGAAGGAGTGCTGTGCGGCCGCGTGCTCCGCCCGCCGTCGTTCGGCGCCACTCTCATTTCGCTCGACGCGCGCGAAGCGCAAGCCATGTCCGGCGTTACCGTCGTCCACGACGGCGATTTTGTAGGCGTCACCACGCCACGCCTTCGCGATGCGGACCGCGCTCTCGCCGCCCTGCATGCGGAATGGAAAGCTGTCCCTCAGCCTTCGAGCCGCGATCTTTTCGACTACCTGAAGAAAAACGTGGAAGAGACTGGCGAGCGCCGCTCCAACCACGAAACCGGGTCCGTGGATTCCGCGCTTGCCCAGGCGGCGCATCACCTCGAGCAGACCTACACCGTTTCCTACATCGCCCATGCTCCGCTCGAGCCGCGCGCCGCCGTCGCCGAATGGAAAGACGGCAGCCTTACCGTCTGGACCGGTTCGCAGCGGCCCTTCGCCGTTCGCGACGAGCTTGCCGATGCATTTCATCTTTCTTCCGACCGCGTCCGCGTCATTGTGCCCGACACAGGCTCGGCTTATGGCGGCAAGCACACCGGCGAAGCCGCGGTGGAAGCGGCGCGCCTGGCTCGCGCCGCGGGCCGTCCGGTGAGCCTCATGTGGTCGCGCGAAGAGGAATTTACCTGGGCCTATTTCCGTCCCGCCGGTGTGATGGAAGTCAAAAGCGGCATCTCGAGCGACGGCCGCCTCACCGCGTGGGAATTTCACAACTACAATTCCGGAGCGTCGGGCATCGGCACTCCCTACGCCGTCGAAAATCAGCGCATCGAATATCATCCCGTTCGTTCGCCGCTTCGACAGGGCTCCTACCGCGGGCTCGCCGCCACCGCCAATCATTTCGCTCGCGAGTCGCACATGGATGAACTCGCTCGCGCCGCCGGAATCGATCCGCTCGAGTTTCGCCTGAAAAATCTCACGGACGCGAGGCTCCGCGCCGTTTTCGAAGCCGCGGCAAAATCTTTCGGCTGGCCGGCGAAGCACGAACGCTCGGGACAGGGGTTTGGCATCGCCGGGGGCGTGGAAAAAGGAGGCTATCTGGCCACGTGCGCCGAGGTGGCCGTGGACCGCGGCACCGGCGCGGTGCGCGTCGTGCGCGTCAGCACCGCCTTCGAGTGCGGCGCCATCGTCAATCCCGACGGCCTCCGCAATCAGGTCATGGGCGCCACGATCATGAGCCTCGGCGGCGCTCTCTTCGAAGCCATCCAGTTCGATAACGGTCGCATCACCAATCCGCTCTTCTCGCTCTATCGCGTGCCGCGATTCCAGGACGTCCCGCAGATCGAAGTCGTCCTGCTCGACCGTAAGGATCTTCCCTCGGCCGGCGCCGGCGAAACGCCGATCATCGGCCTCGCTCCCGCCGTCGGCAACGCCATCTTTGACGTCACCGGAGTCCGCCTGCGCGGGCTCCCGATGGTTCCTAACGGCCTGAAAACCTAGGCTCTGCTTCCACTACATCGCGCGTCCGGCGCCCTCCAGCCTCCCGTTTCCCGCGGCGCACGAGGCCGGATTGCACTCCGGCCTGACTGTAGTGGAATCGGAGCCCGCTCCCTCCACGCTGTTCTGGCTTGCGCGCGCACGCTGTAGGTGTACACTTCCGGTCACTCGCGGTGACGCGAAACGAGGTGGGCGACACTGTTTTCGGGTTTTGTCTGCTGCCATTTCCCGTTTGGTTCGGCTGGAATTCTGCAACCTCTAGGAGGAAACAAATCCGTGAAAATCTTTAGGACCGCAGTTGCGTTGTTGGGTGCTTCGCTGGCTGTGCTTCCGAGTGCCATGGCCCAAACCAGGGCCGGGGCCCCCGCAGGCCATCCAGGGGTGCCTTTTCCGACCAAAGCGACTCCTCAGGCCATCGACCGCGGGCGCCTCTCGGCCCAGCCTGGCCAGGAGTCCATTTCGGTCACCGTTGCCCTCAGTCTCCGCCGCCTGGATGAAGCGGAGGCGCTGGCAAAATCGATCAGCACGCCCGGAAGCGCCAACTATCATCACTTCCTCACGGCGGACGAGTTCGTTTCGCGCTTTGGCCCGACGAACGCGGATGTCGCAAGAGTGGTTGCGGGCCTGGCCAAGTACGGCCTCTCTGTTCAGCGCACCACCGCCACCACGCTGAAAGTCACTGGCTCGCCTGCGGCAATGGAACGCGCCTTTACGGTGAACCTGCATAGCTACGAAGTTCCGGCGCACGGAAGAAGCTCCGCCTACAGCTATCACGCTCCCCTCAACCACCTCAGCCTTCCTTCCGAAATCGCGGGCTCTGTTGCCGGAGTGGTGGGACTCGATAGCCGGCCCAGTTTCCGCCCGTTGCACATCGCCGCTCCCCAGGCGGTTGCCAACGGCCGGCCGGCAAAACCGGCGGCCACGCCTTCGTCCACTACCAATCCCCCGGGACTGTTGACAGTCGCGGACTTCGCCCAGCAGTACGATGTGCAGCCTCTCTACAACAAGGGCATTACCGGCAAGGGCCGCACAATCGGCATCATGACTCTGGCGAGCTTTGCCCCCAGTGACGCCTACGACTATTGGGGCTACGTCGGGCTTACCGTCGATCCCAATCGAATCACTGTCGTCGACGTGGACGGCGGGCCGGGCGCTCCCAGTGACGACTCCGGCTCGGATGAAACCACCCTCGACGTCGAACAGTCCGGCGGGATCGCTCCGGGAGCGAACATCATCGTCTACCAGGCCCCCAATACCAATGAGGGCTTCGTGGACGTATTCGCGGCGGCCATCGAGGCCAATATCGCGCAGAGCCTCTCGATTAGCTGGGGTTCGTGGGAGTGGTACGACAACCTCGACAATTCCCCGGTCACCGATCCCTTCACCGGGAAGACCGTGGCCACCACGCAAGCCGTCCACGAGCTTCTGCTTCGCGCCGCTCTCCAGGGGCAATCCACCTTCGCCGCGTCGGGTGACGCAGGCGCCTACGACTTGAACCGTGGCTGCCTGCCGAAAGACACCTACTACTCCTGCGACCTGGCGCTCAGCGTGGATTATCCATCGAGCGACTCCCTGATTACCGCGGCGGGCGGCACCACTCTGCCCGGCCTCCAGGAATATTGTCAGAATGCGGCGTGCTCGCCGCCGTACTACGACATCAACATTCCAGCGGAGCGCGTCTGGGGATGGGATTACCTCACCGGTCTTTGCGCTACGGTGTATGGCGCCGACCCCATTGACTGCGGAATATTCCCCGCGGGCGGCGGTGGCGGTGTGAGCATCACGTTCGGTGTTCCCCTCTATCAGTTGTTGATTCCCGGCGTGCAACGCAGCCAGTCCGGGCAAAATTTTGTCTTCGATGGCACGCTGTACTACACCTTGCCGGCTCACTTCCCGGGCCGGAACGTTCCGGACGTTTCCTTTAACGCGGATCCGGAGACCGGCTACATCATCATCTACACGTCGCAGCCGGCCAACGTGGAGTACATCTATTCCTTCTTCGGGGGCACCAGCTTCGTCGCGCCTCAACTCAACGGCGTGACCGCTCTCCTCGGGCAGAGCACGCATGGCCGCCTGGGGCTGCTCAACTACCCGCTTTATTTGCTCGCTCTCACTGGCCAGGCGTACCGTGGCGCACACGCGCCTCTGAACGTCATTTCCGCCGGTAACAACTGGTTCTACCAGGGCCGCAACGGCTACTCTCCCGCTGCTGGCCTGGGAACCATTGACGTGGCGAATCTCGCCAAGGTTTTCGCCAAACCGTTCTAGCCCGAATCGACGGACTCCCGCGGAACTGCGCGCGCGGAGCCCGAAACTGACGGACGACGGGGGAGGCCGCTCGCAAAGCGGCCTCCTTTTTTTGCCCGCCCGTCGTCTCGCCGGGCCGTGGCGCTTGTGGCGCGGCGGCCTTCGCCGGCTCCAATCTCGGGTTTTCTGGAGTAGGGAATCAAAGATGGCTTGCCGAGCCGGACCCAGCCGGGTCAGCTGGCCGCCCGCTTGGCTTGAGCCTGTGCGCCGGGAAGTTCTGCTGCGGTCTGTGCAATCCAGGTTTCGTATCTCGTTTTTCCCAGCCGCGCCTTGTCCCCGGGAACCAGCGTTCTCTCGTTGATTTTCGCCCCGGAATATAGCGCCTTCGGATCCGCGATGACTTCGCGGGGATCTTTCAGTGTGGCCAGGCGCCGCCGGACGAGGTCATCGATGCGAAACGTTTCCGGCCCCCCGATTTCCACTGTGCCATTCACCGGCGGCCCTGCCGCGATGGCGCCCACGGCGCTTGCCACGTCGTCCGCAGCCATCGGCTGGAACAGCGCGGAGGGCACGCGCACCTTGTTGCCCTCGGAGGAAATGTCCGCGAGGCCCTTGACGAACTCAAAGAACTGCGTCGCGCGCACAATCGAGTAAGGAATCTTTGAACTTTTGATCAGCTTCTCCTGAGCAATCTTGGCGCGGAAGTATCCGCTTTCCGCAAGCTGGTCCGTTCCCACTACCGACAGTGCAACATGATGTTTGACTCCTGCGGCCTCTTCGCCAGCGAGGAGATTACGCGTTGAAGTCTCGAAGAACTTCATCACCGCCAGGTCTTCCCACGAGGGTGAGTTCGATACATCAACGACCGCCGATGCACCTTTAAGTGCTTTGGCCAGTCCCTCGCCAGTGATCGTGTTAACTCCGGATCTGGGCGAAGCGGCTACGGCTTCGTGCCCTTGCTCGCGAAGCAGCTTGACGAGGCGCGTTCCGATGAGTCCACTGCCCCCAATCACTACGATTTTCATAATGGTCTCCTTACCTTTTGACGTTTGTACCTGGATCCTGTTGGTCGTACTCGCCAAGACACGCCGCCCCATCGTTTTCGATGCGAGCCGGCAGTCCCAGGTGGCAGTGACTTGAAGGTGAAGCGGAACTCAGAAAATCGGGCAGTGTCCAGTTCAGAAAGAATTGCTCCCGTTCCGTAAGTGCACCGTGCGAAAGCGGCCTGCCGAGCCGTAGCCCGCAGGTTAAGCGAAGGATGGTGGGCCCTGGTTGACGATCTTAGAACTCTTCCGCCAGGTCAGATAGTCGCAGGAGTTCCGCGCATTGGTGAGTCCTCGCCGCTCTGATTCTGACGGAGAGGCTTCGATCGAAGTCCACTTGCCCTCGATTAGGTCTTTCGGTGTCTAATAGTTTATGCAGCGGATTCGGATTGCGATCGTAGTTTCGGTTGCAGCCGCGCTGGTGCTGCTCTGTTGGTTCTACCTGTCGAGACCGCGACGCGATGCAAAGGCGGTCGCAGTAGCGGAGACCCAGGTCTATGAGGCGGTCGTTCGCGACATGTTTAGAACGGCCCACGGGCAAAGCCAGGTCAAACAGCTCGTCTTTGACAAGGCGGTCGTAGCTGGACTGGATGTTGTTTCCAGACCTGTTCCAGCATCATGCAAAGAAAACGTCCTCAGCTCGCCGCGATTACATCGCGACAACCCCCCGTTCAATTCGCTTGCTGACAAGACCTATCGGCTCATCATCCGCGGCGGGGACGATTACTCACTGCGAGCGGACACAATTCAGAACTTTGCCGAACGTGCTTGCACCGGCGGTAGTGTCTCCCAGGCGTTCCGCACCGACCTGCCACGAACTTTCATAGCCGATGACAGCGTTTACTTTGAGGGCTGGCCAACCAGAAACAAAAACGCAGAATCGTTTGAGAGGCTTTTCCCGGGAGCTCCCGGGATCATCTCGTTTTCGCATGTCGGTTTTGACGCTAGCCTCGACCAGGCCATTGTCTCCACTTCTTTCGTCTGTGGCGGGCTCTGCGGCACTGGCAAGATCTACATTCTCAAGAAACGATGGGGACGCTGGCGGGTCGTGAACCAATGGATCGTTTGGGTCTCCTAGGCGGAACGCCAATCACCCGTAACGGCGCCGCCCCCCGGGCTCCCTCCATGTGGTTCAGCACAGCAGAACACTGAAACACGGGCAGTGTTCTGGTCGAAAGACACCCTTCGCGTTCTGCGATGCGGTGGTAACGGTGAACACAGGAACAGACGAAGTGTTCACCCGTAAATATAGGCGTTCCGTTCACCTGGGCCCCGCCGCAAGGCTCTTCCGAAGAAGACGCCGCGGAAATTAGGTCTGCAAAAAGACCGCGGACGAAAACCTCGATCTGGGACGGAAGGACCAGAGCATGGGAGCCAACTCATACGCAGCCCGCGCTGAGGGACGATGGATGGTGGGCCTGGGATGACTCGAACATCCGACCTCGCCCTTATCAGGGGCGCGCTCTAACCACCTGAGCTACAGGCCCATCGGGAAGACTTTATCGTAGCACACAGCTTCCCGGGCGCCGAGCGTTCTCCCGGCGGGTTGCGTCAATGGAGTGACAATTCAACTCAAGGGCGCACCAGACCCTGGCCGGCCGGACAGCAGTTATTTGAACCTCAACGATGTAGGAGTTAGAGACTCCGGATGGCGAGCGCCGCACTTGCTTTTGCTTAGCTGGCCTTTCTCAACATTTCGGGGCCAGGGGTTGTGACTGGAGCTGCCGTGATCTTCTCTGCGGTAGCGCTGGCAACGCTCGACGCTTTCAGCACGAATGTGAGGAAGAACGCGCCGACAAATGCCCCCACCAGAGCGGGGATGATGTATACGTTCTGGATCTGGAGCCACCAATGGCCAAGCACCGGTGTGCCCAGCCAGGCTCCTATCCAGCCCGCCACCCACTTGGCCAGGAATCCATCGAATCCTGCCATCATCCGGTAACGAAATCCGGCGTGCATGATGATCGCTGCGATGAATCCCAGGATCAGCAGGGTCAAGAACGAACCGAAACTCATTCCAATCATATCGTCGCCTCCTTAGTGCAGGTTTGCGGCACCCGCTTCCGGAAGGCACTTCCCATCTGTTTAGATGCTGTCGATTTTTTCAGCGTTGTGGATTTGACGCATTCCGCCGGATTTGCCCGATGAATTGTCTGTAGCGCCTCTCGCCGGGCGCGCATCAGAAGCATAGAGAGGGCTTTGCTATCCCGCCGCGTCGCTTACTTCATCCCGAAAACCCGATGACGCCGGCGCGAATCAGCAGCAGTGATCCCGCGCCCACCAGCATCCACAGCAGCACTCCCTGCGCCAGCGGACGCCAGCCCACCTTCTGCAGCGCCGCGCGCGAAATTCCCGTGCCGATCAGAAAAAGCGTGGCCGTTAACCCAAGTTTTCCACTCTGGCTCAGCAGATGCGTCTCGCGTCCTATTCCCGGCACGTAAGAATTCACCACCGCCGCCAGACAGAACAGGAAAATGAACCACGGTATGGTCACCTTCGAACGCGTGCGCCGCACCGCCGCCGTGCCCAACGACAGGGGCAGAATCCAGAGCGCCCGCGCCAGCTTCACCGTCGTGGCAATCACGAGCGCTATGGCTCCGTAGCGCGTCGCCGCGCCCACCACCGAGCTCGTGTCGTGAATCGCCAGCGCCGCCCACAATCCGAATTGTGATTCTGTCAGATGCAGTGCCGCGCCGATCGGCGGAAAAATGAACAGGGCGATCGAATTCAGTATGAAGACGGTTCCGAGCGCGACGGACATTTCTTCCGAACTCGCCTGAACGATGGGCGCCACAGCCGCTATCGCGCTCCCGCCGCAGATTGCCGTTCCCGAGGAGATGAGGAACGAGGGGGTTTGCGGCACTCGCGCGAGTCTGCCGAGCGCCATCCCCGCGGCCAGCGCGAAGCTGATCCCCACCGCCGTATAGACGAATCCGCTGCGCCCCGCCTTCACCACGTCCGGCAGGTTCATTCCAAAACCGAGCGCCACCACGGAAGCCTGCAGCAGGAACTTTGCGAATTTGCTGCTCATCTTCGGGTACGGATTTGCGAGCGTGAGACCCAGCGCGAGACCCAGCGCCAGCGCGATCGGCGGCGACACGAGACTGCTCGCGGACAGAATAAGCCCGCCCACAAAAAGGGCCTTCGCAAGAGAGGACATCGTTTCAGTTCACCATGTTCCGGGAGTGAGCATGAGGGTGCGTCCGGCTGCCGCCGGCACTCACGCCAGTGCAATCACTTCGATTTCCACGCGCGCGTCCCGTGGCAGCCGCGCCGCTTCCACCGTAGAACGTGCCGGCGGGTTCTGCGGAAAATACCGCCCGTACATCTCGTTCATGGCTGCGAATTCGTTCATGTCTTTCAAAAAGACCGTGGTCTTTACCACGCGGTCGAGCGAGCTGCCTGCCGCCGCCAGGATCGCTTTGATATTTTCCAGCACGCGCTCGGTCTGCTTCGCGATGTCGCCTTCCACCAATTGCATCGTCGCCGGATCCAGCGGAATCTGTCCCGCCAAGAACAGCAGTCCCGCCGAACGAATGGCTTGCGAGTACGGCCCGATAGCTTTCGGCGCTGTGTCCGTTGTAATCACCTGTCTCACAGTTCGATTCTCCCCGGCGCGAATCCGCGCGTTTTCCTAAACGATAGCATACATGTCGCGCAGGCTCTCCGCCGGGCTCTTCTTCACCCTCGCCCGCGCTCACGAACTCCCGATCAGAATCCCGGTGAGGAAGACGAGAGCGCCGCCTACACCGACTTGCACCGCCGCGGTCAGCGGCGGAGTATCCATGTAGCGGTGTCGCACCCAGGAGATGATGCCCAGCTCGATGATCACCACAATCACCGCTACCGCCGTGGCCACCCCAAAATCGCGGATCAGATAAGGCAGCGTATGCCCGATTCCGCCCAGCGTGGTCATCAACCCTTCCACCACTCCGCGCAGCAGCGGCCGCCCCCGGCCGGTCAGGCTCCCGTCATCGGAGAGCGCCTCCGCAAATCCCATGCTGATTCCGGCCCCCACCGATGCCGCCAGCCCCACGGCAAAAGCGTCCCAACTGTTCCGCGTGGCAAACGCCGCGGCGAACACCGGTGCCAGCGTCGAAACCGATCCATCCATCAGCCCGGCAAGCCCCGGCTGGATAATTTGCAGTACAAACAGCCGCTTCTTCGCGTCTTCTTCCTTCGCCAGTTCCGTGGTTCCCAGTTTTTCGGCCTGGAGCGCCTCCGCGCGCTCGGCGTGCGATCGTTCCTCCTGTGCCAGGTCGTCGAACAATTGCCGCATACGCGCATCGGGAGTGCGCGCCGCGGCGCGTTCATAAAACCGCCGCGTCTCGACCTCCATCGCGCTCACCTGCCCGCGGATTTTGTCGAGGTTCAGCGGCTGCGAGAGCCACAGCGGCTGGCGGACGATGAACCCTTTCACGTCCTGCCGCCGGACCAGTGGAATGTGTTCTCCGAATCGCGAGCGGTACAGTTCGATCAGCCTCTGTCGGTGGCCCGTCTCCTGCTTCCGCATTTCCTCGAACACGGCCGCTGTCGCGGGAAAATTCTCGCGCAGGCCCTCCACGTAGTCGGAGTAGACGCGCTCGTCCTCCTCTTCCAGCGAGATGGCCAGCGCGAGAATTTCTTTTTCGTTCAGGCTATGAAAATCTCTCATTGATTCCCCCGCGGTCCGGACTTCCAGTCCCCGCCAACGCCGGCGGAGCCGGCAACCGCTTTCGATGCCCGCTGGAGCGGCCGCGCTACATCTGGATGCGCCCCGCCGCGGCTCAGTGGCGGGTCCGAAAGTCAGGCGGGACGGATTTCTCCGTCAGCCACTGGCGGAACAGCGCAGCGAGGTCTTTTCCGCTCGCCAGTTCCAGGGCGGAACGCAGATCCTTGGCGCGCCACGTTTCCCGCGGATAGACTCTTTCCAGGTGCAGCAGTGCCTGCCGCACCGCGTCCGCTCCCGCCGCATCTTCCAGCGCAAAAAAGAATAGCTCGCTCCGCAATTCAGCGAACCGTCGAACCTCCTTGGTGTCGGCGAGCCGCACACTGAGCACGCCCCATTTCGGCGCCGAAGCCTCCGCGCTATCGAGTTGCTGGACAATCTCGTTGATTACCTGCATGCGCGCGCCAGGGCCTCTCCGCGCGATGGCCGCAAGGTCCGCCGCATAGTCCGCGAGCGCCCCCATCGGATACGGCTCTTCCTCCCAATCCGGCTGAACGCGAAAATCCAGCCATGTACGCGCAAGTTGGCTGTCGAGCATCCGGCGTTCGGCATCCGTGAACCGCGCGCTGTAGAGTTCAGCGCCGGGAAGCGCCGCGCCCGGCACAGGCCAGCACGGCTGAACTGCGACGCATTCGATGATGTGCAGTGGCCCGGCGTCTTTTGGCCTGGTGCCAAACTCGCCATCGAAAAACTGAATGGTCTGTGCCGTGAAGTCCGCGGCGCGCTCCGCCGAATCCGCCGGCAGGGACTGCCGCGTCCAGAAAATCACGTCCGTGCCCGCCGTTGCGGTTCGCGTCTCTTCATACGCGCCTCCTGCGGCAAACGGCAGCACGCCGCCGCGTCTCTCTTGGAATCGGAACACCACGTCCTGTCCCTCGCGGTCGCGCCCGTGCGAGTGCCCGCTCGCATACACGCGGAAATCGGCGGGGACTCGCACGGTCATATCCCACTTTTTCGGCGGCACTCCGCCGCGGGCAAACGAACCCTGGCCCTCCGGCGCCACGAGCACCGGCGCCCAATCCCCCGGCGGCAGCACGAAGCCCGCTTGCTCCGCCACCACGCCCGCGCCTCCCGCCAGCGTGTAGCTTATTGTCACTTCCCGCCGGTCCTTCACTTCCAGCGGCTCGTCGAAGGGGATGCGCATCGCCGGTCCGTACGTTGCGCGGCCCGGTGCCACTTCCTTGCCGCCGCTCTCGATTCGCAGTGCGCTGAGCCCATGCGCCTCCGCGTCCGGAATTTCCACGTCCAGCCAGCGCAACGGACGGTCGCCCGTGTTTTTCACACGCCAGCTTGCGCGCACGTCCATGTGGGGCTCGGGCGTGCGGACCACTGCCGCCTCCAGTCGCTGCTTTTCTATCTTGAATCCCGGCCCGAGCGGTACCGCGCATCCCGCGGCTG
The DNA here is from genome assembly GCA_035541255.1 of Patescibacteria group bacterium. Classification (GTDB taxonomy): domain Bacteria; phylum Acidobacteriota; class Terriglobia; order Acidiferrales; family UBA7541; genus JOPF136. The sequence continues at coordinate 45,371 of DATKNR010000148.1, forward strand.
CGAGCGCCGCTGCGGCCATCGCCAAGGCGGCCGTCACGCGTACTGCTCCCGCTGCACGCCGCCTCCAGGAGAGCATTTGATGGTCTAGGGTTTCGGGGGGAAATCTTTCAGGATTTGTTCGTCCTTCCAGCCGTGCTTTTTCCGGTAAGAGATGCTCTCCGCGTCGGTATCCGTGATTCCGCGGTCCACCAGCGCAATGATCGTTTCTGCGCTCACTCCGGCGTCTTTCATCCGCGCCAGAGACGCGCCTGAAGGCGCGATCTGCCCCTCCGCGCGCCTTCGGGCAACGGCCAGAATCACCGGTTCCGACGTGCCCGTAAGCCGGATGGCCTGCGCCTCCCCGCTCCACGCGGGAATCTGCCGCAGCCGCGCCAGCTCCAGGATCGTCGTGTCGGATATCCCCGCCGCGTGCAGCGCCGCCACGGCTTCGCCCTCCGCAAAATGCCGCTTCTGTCCGCGCGCGATCCGCACCAGATCCACGCACGCCGATTCCGAAAGTCCGCCCTTCACGGCCTTCACCACTTCCGCTACTTCCTGTTTGGTGGGATCGAGCTGCTCGATCTGTTTCTCGGAGGTGTAGCTGAAGCCCGCGTCGTCCAACGGTTGCAGGCTCACGTATTCCAGCCGGCCGCAGCCCGCAGTCGCGAGCGTTGCGGCCAGCATCAGCGCGCGTCTCGGCGCACGCCACCCGGAGAGAGAATGCATGGTTATCCTTCCATGCTGGGCGATTTTCAGTATGCGCCCTTCTCACGCAACTCTCCAGATTCCGCATGTTCGCTGGCGCCTATCCGCAACGGGGCCGGAATCTTCGCCGGCCTGCCGTCCAGGACCATCGCGGCCAGCCATTCCCCCAGCGCCGGGCCAAACTTGAATCCGTGGCCGGAGCCGCCTCCCGCCAGCCACACGTTCTCCCATTCCGGATGCCGGTCCACCACCACGTTCGAATCCGGCGTTCGTTCGTACTGGCACACGCGCGTCCGAACCAGCGGGGCGTCCGCCATTCCCGGGAACCGCCGCGCCAGGTATCGCCGCGCCGCCGCAAGCGTCTCCGCGCGCACCGTCCGCTCACCGCTCGTAGGATCGAATCCCGGCTGGCCCTGATTGTTCGCCAGTTTGAAGCCGCACACGTCGCAGCCGGGCGTGCCGTAAAACTCGGAGTCGTAATCGGCCCATGCCGGCAACTGCGGAGCGTCGAACCGTGCGTCTCCCGCTGGCGCGCCGAAATAGAACACGTCCTGCTGCGTCACCACAATGCGTCGCCCCATCAGTCGCGGAAACATCTGCGGAAGCCAGGGCCCGCACGCAAACACGAACGCGCCGGCGTACAGTTCCTCCTCGCCGGCTCCGGAGCGAACGCGCACGGACGCGAGCCGGGCGCCGCTGCCGCGCGCCGAATCCGCGGGCGCTTCCGCCCAACCGGTGCGGACCACGCCGCCCAGCCGCGCCAGTTGCGCCGCCACGGTCTGCACGGCCCGCTGCGCGCGCACCATGCCGGCCTTCGGCTCGTACAGCGCAAACTCGCCCGGCTTGAACGCGACTTGCGGAAACCGTCGAGCCGCTTCCTCACCGGACAGCCGTTCCCACGGCTCCTTCAGCCGGCGGAGAGTGGCCACGCTCTCCCGGTAGTAAGCATTCTCTTCACGAAACACCCAGAGCATGCCGCAGGGAAGGAATAGTGGCACGCGCCATTCCGCTTCGCACTCGCGCCAGATTTCGCGCGCGCGCTGAGTCCATTCGCTATACAGGTGCTTCTCGCCGTAGGACAAGCGCAGGATGCGCGCCTCGCCGCTGGAAGTTCCGCGCGGATTTCCCGCGCCCCACGCATCCAGCAGTGTCACACGCGTGCCTCGCCCTCCTCGCCCGCCGAGATTGGCCAGATGCCACGCCGTCCAGCCTCCGAAAGCTCCCGCGCCGATCACCACCACGTCCGGAAGATCTCGCAGCGCTGTCCCGGAGCTTTGAGGCACGTGGGCGGATTTTTTTCTTCTCGCGGTGCGTGATTTTGCCCGGATTCGTCGTTTGGTCATATCTGCTCTCAGCCTGTTGTCATCCTAACGCTTGCATCAAATCCTCAATCAGGTCGTCCGCATTCTCCAGCCCTACGCTCAGCCGCAGCAAGTTCTTCGGCGCCGTGGATCCCGGCCCTTCCGCCGATGCGCGGTGCTCGATCAGGCTCTCCACGCCGCCCAGGCTCGTGGCATTTCGCCACAGCCGCACTTTCGCTGCAACACCCACGGCCTCATCCCATCCGCCTTGTACCAGGATGGACACCATGCCGCCGAATCCCTTCATCTGCCGCTTCGCAATTTCGTGTCCCGCGTGTGATGCGAGCCCGGGATAAAACACCTTCTCGATACGTTTGTGCGCTTCCAGAGCGTGCGCCACAGACATGGCGTTGGCCGTGTGGCGCTCCATCCGCACGGCCAGCGTACGCAGCCCCCTCAGCACCAGCCAGGAGTTGAACGGCGAAGCCACGGCGCCCAGCACCAGGCGCGTTTGGTAGAGCTTGTCATACAGTGGCCCTTTGCTTTTCAGAACCAGGATTCCTCCCTGCACGTCGCTGTGTCCGCCGCAGTATTTCGTCGTGGAGTGCAGCGCCACATCCGCGCCGAGCTCCAGCGGACGCTGCAGCACCGGCGTCGCAAACGTGTTGTCCACCACCACCAGCGCGCCTATGGCGTGGGCCGCGCTCGCCACGGCGGCAATATCCGTCACGTTCATTCTCGGATTCGACGGCGTTTCCAGCCACACTAGTCTTGTCTCCGGCCGCAGCGCGCGCTTCACGGCTTCCACGTCCAGCATATTCACAACGCTCGCCTGGATTTGCCACTTCGGCAGATATTCCCGCTGCACCAGCCTCACGTGCACATAGACGTCTTCCGGAAAGATCGCATGCGAGCCCGGCTCGAGCGACTGCAGCAGCGCCGCTGCCGCGCCCATCCCGGAGCCGAACGCCAGTGCCGCCGGCGATTCTTTTCCCGATTCGCTGGTCGTCCCTTCGATCCGCGCCAATCCGTGTCCGGCTCTGCCCTGGCGCGGGCATTCCAGCTGTGCCAGTGCCGCCTCCAGCCGGTCCTGCGTGGGGTTCTCGTCGCGCACATAGGTATAGCCATGCAGAATTTCCGTTGCCGGCCCGTGCTCGAACGTGGTGGACAGATGAATCGGCGGCGCAATCGCTGCCGTCGCTGGATCGGGCTCGGCTCCAGCGTGGATGGCAATCGTTTCGATATTCATGGCATCTCCCTGGGCAGCGTGGCGACTGTAGCCGTTACTGCGTGCGCTAGCAACGGCCAAGAAGGCTCTTGGAAGGCGGCGCTACAGGAGAGCACAGGCCGAAGCCCGCTCTACTGAACCTTATAGACGCGTTCGACGTTGAAGACGCCCGGCTTGCGCTTGATCGCGGCGAGAATGCGGTCGAGCTGGCGGCGGTCCTTGATCTCCAGCGCGATCTCAATTCGGGCGTGCAAATCTTCCTGGCGGGTTTCGAGCGTGCGGATGTTCGACCCCGCCTCGCCGATTGCTCCCGTCACTTCCGCCAGCATTCCGGGACGATCCTCGGCCAGCACCAGCAGCCGCGCGACGAACTGCCCTTCCGGAGCGCCGGTCCATTCCACGTCAATGCGGCGTTCGGACTCGTAGAGCAGATTCTGCACGTTGGGACAGCTTCGATTGTGCACCGCTACGCCGCGGCCGCGCGTGATGTAGCCCACGATCTCGTCGCCGGGAATCGGATTGCAGCACTTGGCCCGATAAACGAGCAGATCATCCTGCCCCCGGACCTGAATTGTCGGCTCGCCAAGGCCGAGTGCCTTTTTGACTGCAGTGACGAGGGTGGGAGCCTGTTCCTTCGGTTCGGGGACGAGGTCCTCTCCGAGAATTTTCTGCAGCGCCTGCCGCGCCGAAACTTTTCCGTAGCCCAGCGCGGCGTACATGTCCTCGGCGCGGGAACAGCCGTAGTCCGGCGCGACCCGCGTCACCGCCTCCTCGCTGATGCGCTTGAGACTCACTCCGAAATTCCGCGCCTCTTTTTCCAGCAGTCGCCGGCCGAGATCCACCGCCTGATCGCGTTCGTGCAGATTGATCCAGTGGCGGATTTTGCTGCGCGCGCGCGAGCTGCGCACAAACGTCAGCCAGTCGCGGCTGGGCGTGTGTCCCTTCTGGGTGATCACTTCCACCACATCGCCGTTCGAGAGTGCGTGGCGAAGAGAAACCATCTGTCCGTTCACGCGCGCGCCCACGCAAGTGTTGCCAACTTCCGTGTGCACGGCATAGGCGAAGTCCACGGGCGTGGCGCCGCGCGGCAGGGGGATGACTTTTCCCTTCGGAGTAAAGGCGTATACCTCTTCGGGATAGAGGTCCACGCGCAGCGTGGAGAGGAATTCGGCGGGCTCCTGCATTTCCTGCACCCACTCGATCAGCTGCCGCATCCACACGATGCGCTGGTCGTCGCCCGCCGTGGCGGATTTGCCGTCCTTGTACTTCCAGTGCGCGGCCACGCCCTGTTCCGCGATGCGGTGCATTTCCTGCGTGCGGATCTGGACCTCAAATGCCTGCCCGGAGTGGATCACCGTGGTGTGCAGCGACTGGTAGAGGTTCGGCCGGGGCATGGCGATGTAGTCCTTGAAGCGGCCGGGGACGGGGCGCCAGATTTGGTGGATGACGCCGAGCGCGGCGTAACAATTTCGCACTGTGTCCGTAATCACGCGCACGGCCAGCAGGTCGTAAATCTGGTCGATGGGGCGCTGCTGGCTCTCGATCTTGTGGTGGAGCGAGTAGAGGCCCTTCACGCGTCCCTGCACTTCGGCGGGGATGCCGTTTTCCAGCATCGTGTCGCGGATCATCTGCTGGACTTCAGCCAGGAATTTCTCGTGCGTCTTGCTTTTCAGTGCGACGCGCTTCTCGAGGTCGAGCGCCGTTTCCGGCTCGAGGAAGCGGAATGCGCGGTCCTCCAATTCGTGCCGGATGAGGCCCATGCCCAGGCGATGGGCGATGGGAGCGTAAATTTCGAGCGTCTCGCGCGAAATTCGCTGCTGTTTTTCCTCGGGCAGAAATTCGAGCGTGCGCATGTTGTGCAGCCGGTCGGCCAGCTTCACCAGCACTACGCGCACGTCGTCCACCATGGCGAGCAGCACTTTGCGGACGTTTTCCGCCTGGCGCGTTTCGGGGGCGCGCAGATCCAGGCGGCTGATCTTGGTGACGCCGGCCACGAGCCGCGCGACTTCCTCGCCGAACCGTTCGCGGATCTGCTCGAGAGGGATCTTCGTGTCTTCCACCACATCGTGGAGCAAGGCGGCACACAGCGCAGTCACGTCCAGTCGCATGTCTGCCAACAGATGCGCAACTTCGAGCGGGTGCGTTAGGTACGGCTCGCCGGACTGCCGCACCTGGCCCGCGTGTTGCTCGGCGGCGAAATCGAACGCGCGGCGGAGCAGTTCCGGGTCGCTTCCGGGGCGTTGTTGCAGGACGCGGGCCACCAGCTCGTCAAAACGCACCCGCAGCTTCTGCTCCTCGGAGCGGGGGACGAGAGACGGTTTGCCCTGAGAGGCCATGGGGATTCCGCCATTCTACCGCGTGGGGACGGGAAAGACACCGGGACACATCGCTGTATGCCGCAAAGAACGCCGGGGCTGCGGGCAGAGCTCTCCTCTGCGGGCGGCTCCGGCGCCGGATTTCCGGGAGGTCAGACCAGCTTAGGAAGTAGGCTGGGGATGCGCTTCCCGCCGCTGCTTGATTTCCTTCACCTTTTCGATCAGCAGGTCAGCGTCGTCTTCCAGCTTCTTTCTTTCGTCGGGGTTGGCCACCATGTCGGCCTTCTGGCGGTCGAGCAGGTTAAGGTAGGCCATGGCGTCGTCGTAATTGGGGTTCAGTTCGATGGCCTTGTTGAGCGCGTTGATGCCCTCGTCCACATCCGCGCCATACTTCGCGGCAAAGTCGTCGCGGATTTTGTCGGGCAGCGGATCCATGTCCTTGATCTGCTTCTTGGCGGGTACGTCTTTGTTGTAATCCTGGCGGGCCTGCTGGTTGGCCTTGAACGCGAGCGTCCAGTCAATCACGCCCACCCAGTAATACGGCGTCGGATCCGTGGGGCTGACCTTGATATGCATCTGGTGGTATTTGCGCGACTCTTTCATCATGTCGAAATTCGGCGGCGGTCCAGCGGCCATATTGAACAGCAGGGAGCCGATTCCGTCGATGGCGGACAGGTTGCTGGGGTCCTGCTCGAGGACCTCCTTGTATTCCTGGACAGCCTGATTGGCATGCTCGACGTTGGCCGCGTCCGGAGAGCCGGGGACGTACTGATTGGCGTACGCCGTGGCCAGGTAGAGACGAGCGGTCTTCAGATTGGGATCCAGCCGCTTCGCTTCCTTGAATTTCTCCACGGCCTTGTCGAACTGGTTGGCCTTGTAGTCCTGCACGCCCTTGTTCAGCAGGTCGCGCGCCTGCAGTTTGTTGCAGCCGGTGGCCGTGAGCGACAACGCGGCGGCCAGCGCCACGAGCGTCCAGAGCAGACGCGAACTCGGCGCGACGGTACGGTTCTGCATGGTCCTGTTTGCCCCCAAAAGTATTCTGCCTTGATGCGCCGTCCGCTCCTCCGGTCCCGGCGGGCGGTGGCCGCGGGGCTACTGCCCCGCTTCGACCTTGGTGGTCATCAGCCCCACATGGTCGATGTTTGCGCTGTGCATGATATCAATCGCGCGCGCGATCTGTTCGAATTTCACGTTGTCATCGCCCTTGATGAAGGCCACGCGCTCGGCCCGGATCTTGAAAATGTCCGTGAGCCGCTGTTCCAGCGTGTCCCAGGACGAAGTTTCCTGGTTGATCTTCACAGTCCCGTCGTTCAGTACCTGCACGACCACCAGCTTCTCGTTGACCAGTTCATTCTGCTTCTGGTCGGGGGGTGCAGGCTGCGGGACGAGCGCGTCCAGTCCCTTGGGATGGCTCGGATTGATGACCATGAAGATGATGAGCAGAACGAGCAGAATGTCGATCAGCGGGACGACGTTCATCTCCGCCAGCGCTCCCTTGCTCTTGCCGACTGTCATTCCCATCGTAGTCTTCCTTTCCCTGCCTCGCTCCCGGCCAAACCGCAGGGGGTGCTGACGCTACTGCCCGCCGGAAGTGCCGGGTGGACTCGGGCCCTTCTTCTGTGTCTTCTCGGTCAGCAAGCCGAGCTGGTCCACGCCGGCGGAGCGGATTTCGTCCACTACGGCGACAACCTTGCCGTAGAGGGCGTTGCGGTCGCTGTTCAGAAATACAGTTTTGTCGCCCTTTTTGGCGGCCAGCTTGTCTTTCAGCACGCTGGTCAGATTCGAGAGTTCAACCTTCTGTGAGCCCATGAAGATGGAGCCGTCGCGGGTGATGGCGACGACGAGTGCGTCCTCTTTATCGGCACCTTCCATGTCTCGTGGATTGTCCACGGTTGCGCGGTCCACGGAAGCGCCGTGCTGGATCATGGGCGTGACCACCATGAAGATGATGAGCAGCACGAGCATGATGTCCGCCATGGGAATGATGTTCGGGGCGGCCATCACGTCCGGAGCTTTGGGTTTGTAAGCCATGGCCGGCCTACTTCTTGGCGGAGCGCCGCGTCACGAAGTAGTTCACCAGCTCCATCGAGGAGTTGTCCATCTCGACGTCGAAGGCTTCCACTTTGTTGGTGAAGTAGTTGAACGCCCACACTGCGGGAATCGCCACGAAGAGTCCGAGCGCCGTGGTGATCAGCGCTTCCGCGATACCGCCAGCCACGGCCGAGAGGCCGGTTGCCTTGGCGGTGGCGATGCCCTTAAACGCATTGATGATGCCGACCACGGTGCCGAACAGGCCGACGAAGGGAGCCGTCGAGCCGATCGTCGCCAGACCGTTGAGCATCCGCTTCATCTCGGCGTGCACAATCGCGACGGACCGCTCCAGCCCGCGCTTCGCCGCCTCGATGAGCTCGGCGTCGCTCACCTGGCTCGAGGCTGCCTGGAACTCGGAGAGCCCTGTAGCCACCACCTTGGCGATGTGGCTCTTCTTGTTCCGCTCGGCAATGGAGATGGCCTCGTCCAGTTTGCCGTCGCGGAGCGCCCCGGCAACCTGCTGGACAAAGATGCGCGACTGCTTGCGCGCGGCGCTATAGGCGAGGGCCCGGTCAATCATGATGCCGATCGACCAGATGGACATGAGCAGCAAGATGACCACCACCGTCAAGGCCACGCCGCTCATCTGCTTCACGATGAGCCGGGGGTCCCAGCCGATGTACGCCTGGCCGCCCTCTTCTTGTAGGAGCAGAAGACCGGAAAGCGCGAGATGGACTAGCATTGAGTTTATTCCTCCTTAGGGGAATCCTTGTTTTAACCGCCCAATGTGAAAATGACGTCGATGTAGGTCTCGACTTCCACCGGCTCGTCGCTGAGCAGCGTGGGCCTGTACCGCCACTGCCTCACCGCGTCCAGGGCCGCTTGAATCAGCAGGGGCGGACCGGAGACCACCTCGAGCTGCTGAATCGTGCCTTCCTTGGAAATGATGGCGTGGAGCTTGACGGTGCCCTGGATGCGCGCCTGCCGCGCCAGCGCCGGATACACCGGCAGCACCTTATTGATGATCTTGGCTTCCTGCACGCCCGTGCTCACGCGGATGCGCTTCGGGCCTTCCGGCTTCGGCGGCGGCGGAGCACTGCCCACTCCTCCCAGAATTCCGCCCATCACGCCTCCGGGCATTCCGCCGGGAACGCCTCCGGGAACTCCGCCGGAGCTTGCGTACACGGGCACATCAGGGGGAAGCGCTTCTTCCTTGATCATCTTGACTTCTTTGGGGATGACGGTCGGAGCCATCATCTTGCCCTGTTGAATGATGCGTTGCACCGGTCTTTGGATCACTTTGGGCGCGGGCGGCGGCGGCGGCGCGGGCGGCGGCGGCGGCGCAGGCGCCACCAGCGTGGTAATCAGCAGGCTCTTCGGCAGCGCTTCCGTATAAATCAGTGGGAAGAGGATCAGCAGGCCGAGGATGGCAAACTGCAGCAGGGCAGAGATCGCCAGCGACATTCGGCTGCGTGTCCTCTTTTGCTTCCCTCCGGAAACCACCAATTCGTCAAACATAACTGCCTCCCCAAGCCCTCAGGGCGAGCGTCACCGCCCGCGAGAACTGGCCACTGCCCCCACGGTTCCCTTCTGGTCCCGCCAGCGGTACCAGGCCACTACCATCGGGGCGGCTATGCCGAAACTGGAGTAGGTACCTACCACAATTCCCACCACCATCGCAAAGGAGAAAGCGCGCAGCGACGAGCCCCCCAGCAGGAACAGCACGAGCACAGTAAGGAACGTCAAACCGCTGGTCAGGATCGTCCGCGAAAGCGTCTGATTGATGGCTTTGTTCACGATCTCGGATAGCTTCTCCCGCCGCATAATCCGCAGGTTTTCCCGTACGCGGTCGAAAATTACGATGGTGTCGTTCATCGAATAACCGACGAGTGTAAGGAGTGCGGCGATTACCGTGAGCGAGATCTCAAATCGGAAGATAGAGAACAATCCCAGGGTAATCAGAACGTCGTGAAAGACCGCCAGGACGGCCGCGGCTCCGTAAATCCACTCGAAGCGGAACGCAATATATACCAGCATGCCGCCCAAAGCATAGAGGGTGGCCAGCAGGGCCTGCTGGCGAAGTTCGGCGCCCACCTTCGGGCCCACGATCTCCACGTTGCGGATCGCGAAGCTTCCCTCCGTGTAGGCGTCGCGCAGCGCGCCCACCACGGCGGCGGCTCCTCCCCGCCCCTGCTGAACGTCTGCCGATGCGGTCAGGGGATCGCGCAATTCGTCCACGCTCGCGAGCAGCCCTCCCCGCTGGCTGTCGCGGAAATTCGTAATGACCGCGGCAATGGCCTTGTAGCGGTCGGCGGCGGAAGACCCGAAGCCCAGCGGGTCGCGGCGTAGCAGCGTGTCGGCGATTGCGGCCGGGGTTGCCGCGTTCAGGTCCGGCTTGGCCGGATCCGGCACGGGAAATGACCGGTGGAGCGCGTCTTCAATCGCTATGCGGCCGGCATCCAGATGCTGCTCGTTCAATTCCCGCTCGTCCAGTCCGATCACCACTTCGTGAATATCCGGCCGCGCCAGATTCCCGATCCGCTGGATGTTGGCCTGAGGAAAGCCACCCTGCGCCAAGCTGGAGCGGATCACGCTGATCGATGGCTCTTTGACGAACCGGACGTACAGCAGGGTCCCGCCGCGGAAGTCAATTCCATACAGCGGCCCGCCGTGCAGGAACAGCGAGATGCCCCCCACGGCGAGGAGAAGTATGGAGAGGGACACGAAAAACTTCGCTTTTCCCATCCAATCGATGTTTACCACTCCGAAGAATTCCAGCACGTCGTCATTTCTCCGTGAATCGTTAGACACCAGCGGCCGTCAGAAGTTCCCCACAGCCCCTTTCGCTAGCCCTAGATGCTGAGCGGGGCTTCGCGGCTCATGCGCCCCAGGTGCCACGCGAAAATCGTGCGCGATACGTAGACCGCCGTGAAAATGTTGGCGATCAAACCGATGACCAGCGTGACGGCAAAGCCGCGCACTGGCCCGGTGCCGAACGCGAACAGGAACGCGGCAGACACCACCGTCGTCACGTGCGTGTCGATAATCGTCAAGAACGCGCGATTGAATCCTACCTCGACTGCGGAAGGATTTGGTTTCCCGTTCCTCAGCTCCTCGCGGATGCGTTCGAATATCAGCACATTCGAGTCCACGCCCATACCGATCGTCAGAATCACTCCGGCGATGCCCGGCAGCGTGAGCACCGCCTGGAAATAGGCCAGTGCCGCAAGCAGGATCACCAGGTTCAGCAGCAGCGCCACCACAGCGTTCAGCCCGGCCAGCCGGTAGTACACCAGCATGAACAGCATCACCACCGCCAGGCTCACTATCGACGCCTGGATGCCCTCTCGAATCGAGTCCGCGCCGAGCGACGGGCCGATGGTCCGCTCTTCCAGGTACTTCACCGATGCCGGCAGCGAGCCCGAACGCAGCACCAGCGCCAGGTCGTTCGCCTGCGGCAGGTCGAACCGCCCGGTAATTCTTCCCTGGTCCTCGATGCGCGACTGGATCACGGGAGCCGTGTACACCCTGTGGTCGAGTACGATGGCCATTTGCCGTTGAATGTTTGCCTCGGTGAATTCGCCGAAGCGCTTCGCGGCCGCGTTGGAGAGCGTGAAGGAGACCTCGTAGAATCCCGGATAATCGCTGCTGGGCACCGCCTTCGCGCTGCGCAGATCGCGCCCCGTCACCGGGGCATACCGCTCCACCAGGTAATACACGTCGGAGGACTTTCCGCCCTGTCCGGCGGTGCTTTCCTCCCTTCCGGGAAGCAGTTCCGTGTTGGGGGGGAGAATTCCGTTCGGCTGCGACGAGTATGCTTCGGCGGGAGAGGTATACGTACGGCTGCCCACCTCTAGTCGCAGTTCCAGCTGGCCTCCGGCCTGGATAATGCTCTTCGCGCGAGTCGGATCTCCCTCGCCGGGCAGCTGCACCAGGATTTCATCCTGGCCGCGCGTGTATTCGCTTACCACGGGCTCGGTCAGCCCCAGTTCGTCGATGCGGCGGCGGATGGTATCCACGCTCTGCTGCATCGTGTCCGTCTTGATTGCCGCGATCGCTGCGGCCCGCAGGCTGATGGTGTATCCGGAAGCCTGCCCAGGAGTCGGCGCCATCTCCCAATCCTGATAATTGTTTCGAATGATTTCCTGGAAGCGCCCGGCCTGGTCCAGCGCAAGGTTGACCACGTTGATGTGCTGGTCGTCCGGCTCGCGGATGTCTTCGAATCGGATTCCGCTGTCGTTTAGCTCCTTGCGGAGGCGGTCCAGGGTCTGGTCCGTGTACTGCTTCACGGCCTCTTCCGTCTGCACCTGAAGGATGAGGTGGGTTCCGCCCTTCAGGTCCAGGCCCAGCCGGATGCGGTCGCTGAAGTTCGAGCGCGCCTTGGCCAGCGAGGTGGGAAACGCGGGCAGTCCGAACAGCCCGTAAATGCAGAGCAGGATAACCAGAGCAATCAGGATGGCGCGGATTCGGACATTCATCTGCATGGCGGTACGCTAACTCTCTTTCGGCTCTTCCTGCAGTGCGGCGACGGATTGCTTGGAAATCTTGATCTTCATCTGCTCGGCCACGCGCAGCTGGATCGAATCGTCCTCTACCCCCACCACGGTGCCGTAGATTCCGCAGCTCATGACGATCTTGTCGCCTGCCTTCAGTGCCTGCTGCATTTGCTGCACTTTCTTCTGCCGGCGCTGCTGGGGAACAAACAGCAGCAGGTAGAAGATAATAATGATGATGAACAGCGGAGCCAGCGCCGCAAACGCACTGCCGCCCGACTGCTGACCGGCCTGCGCCAGCGCGAGAGTCGCCGCAGGAATCGAGAAGGTGGCCATCGCCTGCCCTGCTGCCCTACTGGAAGAACGGAAAGGACTCCCTCTGCGGAAAGAACCTTTCGCGAATGTCTCCCCTTACCGACGGACGCGCCGTCCGGCCCTCGTGCTCCCCGCCCCCTGGGGAAAGGCCGTACGGACTCAAATCCAAGCCGCCGCGCATCTCTGCGCGGAATCACGGCAACATCCCAAAACCAGTAGCCTGACGAATTTTGCCTATGATGTCAAGGCGAGAGTCGCTGGCCACCGGGCATCTTCGCCCGGCGTGATGGAAGGGATTTTTCCGCTGTCGGGCGACTCGGCTTAGGCCCCGGTCGAATCCTCCACGGGCTCGGCCGGCTCCTCTTCCGTCGCGGCTTTTTGTCTCCACTCGGCCGCGCGCGCGGCTAGCGTGCCTTCGCCAATGGCGGCGCGAATTGCGCGCATCCGTTCAAGAAAGAAATGCAGGTTGTGGACGGTGTTCAGAATCGGCCCGAGCATTTCGCCAGACACAAACAGGTGCCGCAGGTAAGCCCGCGAATATCTCCGGCAAACCGGGCACGTGCATTCTTCGTCCGGCGGACGCACATCGTCGGCATGGCGCACGCTGCGAATCACCAGGCGGCCCCGGCTAGTGTAGAGCCAGCCGTTGCGCGCATTCCGCGTGGGCAGCACGCAATCCATGAAGTCCACGCCGCGCATCACGTAGTCCGCAATGTCTTCCGCCTTTCCCACTCCCATCAGGTAGTGCGGTTTTTCCGCCGGAAGCGCTTTCGTCACCGTTTCCGTCATCGCGCACGTCGTCTCGTGCGCCTCGCCCACGGCCAGCCCGCCGATCGCGTAGCCGGGAAAATCAAGCGCCACCAGCGCCTCCGCGTTCTCACGCCGGATCGCGGGGGAGGCTCCTCCCTGTACGATGGCAAACAGCATCTGCCGCTGCGGATCGCCGTGCGCCGCAAAATGCTCGCGCGAGCGCCGCGCCCAATCGAGCGTGCGCTGTGCCGCGGCGCGCGTCGCGGATTCCTCCGCGGGCAGGGCAATGCATTCGTCGAGAACCATGATCAGGTCCGCGCCCAGCGCCATTTCCACGTCCAGCGCGCGTTCCGGAGAGAAGAAATGTTCCGACCCGTCGAGATGCGAACGGAAGTTCACCCCCTCATCCGTCACTTTGCGCAGCTTCGCCAGGCTGAACACCTGATAGCCGCCCGAATCGGTCAGGATGGGGTGAGGCCAGGACATAAACTGGTGCAGTCCCCCGAGCGCGCGGATCCGTTCGTGGCCCGGTCGCAGATAAAGATGATACGTGTTGGCCAGAACGATCTGTGCCCCCAGCCCCTCGAGCTGCTCCTGCGTGATCCCTTTCACCGAGCCCACGGTGCCCACCGGCAGAAATGCGGGAGTCTCCAGCATGCCGTGCGGCGTCTCCAGCCGGCCGAGCCGCGCGCCCGTGGAATCGTTCTTCAGAACTTCAAAGCGGAATGGCATGGAGCCATTTACGGTAGCGCGGGGGATTGGGGCGGAGCAAGCACGCCGCACGCAAAACGACGCAGCCGCTGCGGTTCGCCGAGCAGGCGATCCGCTATGGGGAAATTCCGCGATATTCGCTGGTATGGCGCGCGCGAAGAGTTGAGCCGGCAGCCCTTACCGCTCCGCAATCAAATAAAGAATGGTCTGCGTGTACGGAAAATCCTTGCCCGGAGCCGCAGGCGGCTGCGGATGGAAGCCCGCGGAATCGTCCTCGAAGGTCGCCTCCATCAGCCGGCGGGTTTCTTCGTAGGCAGGCTCGCCGGGTTCGGCTCCGGCCACGTGCATCCAGTGGTTGAACGAGCGTTGCGATTCGACGCGTTCCGCCATACGCAGCCGCAGTCCGGCTCCCTCCAGTAGCGCGAGCAGTTGCGGCTGGGTGTGCGTGTGGACGTGCGAGGTGTCGCGCGCCTGCTCAATGCGGTTGTTCACTTCGGCCCGGCCCGGCTCCGCCACGATGATGTCCATCAGCGCCAGCCGCCCGCCGCGCGTCAGCACCCGCGCGAATTCTCGAACGGCGACCCCCGGGTCGAGTAGGTGATGAATGCTGAATCCGCAGGTAATCACGTCGAAGGTGCCGTCGCGGAAGGGAATGGCCGTGACGTCGCCGCGTGAAAACGAAATGTTGCTGAGGCTCGCGGCCGCGGCAGACGCTCGCGCTTTCGCCAGCATCGCCGGCGTGTAATCCAGTCCCACGACGGCGCGAACGCGTGGCGCAAAGCGGATCGCGTACGTCCCCGGCCCGCACGCCGCGTCCAGCACGCGGTCGCTCGTGCGAAGCTCGGACATATCCGCCAGCCGCTCCGCATCCGCGCCCCTCTGTTGCAAAACAAAAGTGGAGAATGCCTCCGCCGTGCGCGTAAACCGGTCCTGGATTCGATCAAGCTGATCGTGGCTGCGTGGATCGGGCATAAAGATTCGGTATCGCCGGGAGGCGACAACACGAGGATACACCGGAGCGGACCGGGTCGCGAGCCGGAAGGCGCTGGCGGAGCGGCCGGCTGGCGCGGTTGTCACTCCCGCAACTTCCGGGCGTTCCACGCATGCCTCGAGCCGAGGCGAGCCGCATAGTAGAGGAACCATGCCCGCCCCACAATGTCCCGAGTGCGGCGCCAAGACGATTTTCGCCGGATACGATCCCTGGTGCCCCTCTTGCGGATGGAATCGCGAGGAAGCCGGTAAACGTCTTCGCCGCGCCACCGGCAAGATCCCGTTCTATTACGTCCTCTTCGCCTTGATGTTCGGCACGTTTTTCCGCGTGTGGCACGACCCCACTCCTGCCACGCTGATGTTTGTCTTCGTGTTCCCGCTCGTGCCCCTTATCTTGCTCTATGCTTCGCTGCGCTGGAGCCGCTCTCGCTATGAAACTGCTGTGCGCGACTCGGAAGCCGGCGTCTACGCCAGCCGCCATCCGGTGGAGTCGCAAAAAGCACCGCTGCCGGATTTCCGGCACCTGCTCGAGATTCCCCGCCCCCGGCCGGTCCGCATCAGCAGTACCGGACGCAGAAGCCTCACGATTGCCATGCTGGGTGTCACTGCCTTCGATCTCATTTTCGCGGTCCACGTCTGGCAAAGGTACCGCGCCGCGGGCTCGCTCGCAGCGCTCTCCTTGGCGGATTGGATATGGTTGGCGCTCGCCCTGGCCATTGCCACATTTCCCTACCTGACGTGGAAAAATGTGCAGCAGCAGAAAGCCCTGTTGGCCGAAGGCGAGGCCGCGCTCGCGCGTGTCGTGGGACAAATGCGCGGCAGCTCCACCTACACGATCCAGTACGAATTCCAGGATTCGCAGGGGCAGACGCAGCGGGGACTCGCGACAGACTCCTCGCGCTCGCTCTACGAGGGCATGACCGTGCCGGTATTTTTCGAAGCGCAGAATCCGAAGCGGCGCGTCGTCCTATGCGAGTCGTCCTGCGAAGTAATCCTGTAGCCGCGCGCCCGCTTGCCTGTGTGACTCCCATCGAGTTAGCGCTTGCTCAGCGGAATGACGAATTTGAGCGCCGTGTGCGTGGCGGAAAATCCCACCACTTTCACGTCTTTCAGGCCGGCATCACGGCCGCCCGAAATCACGTGGTTCTCGGTGATGTGCTTCTGGCCCTTGGGATACACGATCCACAACGCGCCCGCTGGTGCCAGCCGCCCGCCGAGTGATTTCACGCGCGCCAGCGCCTCGCGGTTCTCCACGCCGAAAAATATCAGCGCGGCGCCGCGCTCGGGTATCCCTTCCGCGATGGCACACCTGCGCCCTTCTAGCTCCGCCCGGAATTTCGGGCTCGCCTCTCCCACCAGGCACACGGCGCTGGCCTCCTCCACGCCCAACTTATCCAGCAGCCCGCGCGGTGAACGGATTTTCTCCAGCCATTTCCCGGCACGCGCTCCCAGTTCGATCTCCACCAGCCCGCCGCCATGCCGGATGCGCAGCCGGCCGTCGCGAGCTTCGAGCGAGCGGATCTCGCGGAAGAGAATTTTCACGCGCGTCGCGGTGTCCTTTTTTCTTCCTCCGCGAAACAGCACGTAGTCCGTTTCCAGGTACGCCGTTCCCTTCGCTGCCTTTCCATCCACGCGCGCCCGTGTTTCGACCTGTTGGCCCATTCGTCATCCTTCCGGTGGCTGTCCCGCCCCACGCGCGGCAGCGGATCGTCCGCGCGGCGGGGGGGTGCATTATCATCTTTTTTCGCCATGGAATCCCCTCTCGGCCATCGTGCGGACTGGCGCCTGCTCCTCGAGAGCCGCGGCTTCGTGTTTTTGTTCATCGCCATGTTCGTCTCTCTGCTCGGGACGGGAATGAATTTCGCGGGCGTGAGCTGGTGGGTTTTCGAGCAGACGAAATCGCCCGTTCAGGTCGGCCTGCTCACTGTGCTGGTGATGATGCCGGGTCTGGTAGTGCCCGTGGTGGGTGGCGTGCTCATAGACCGCCTGGATCGCCGCCGCCTCGGCATGGTGTTGGACATGCTCCGGGGCGCCATCGTGCTCTCGACCGCGGGTCTGGTGCGTGCGGGCCTCGCGCGCATCTGGCACATCTATGCCATGGTGTATCTGCTCGGCGTGGGTTTCGCCATCTACTGGTCCACCGTCAACGCGCTCGCGCAGGAAGTGATCCCCCGCGGCCAGTACGCCACCGCGAATGCCGGCGTGCTGATCGCCATTCAAGGCGGAATGATGACGGGAGGCAGCCTCGTCGGCTTCGTCTACAAATCCGCGGGCCTCGCCGGCATCCTGGGCATCGATGGAACGACATACCTGGTTGCCGCAACGTGCCTGTTTCTCCTGCGGCGTGGGCGCGTGGCTCCGCAGGCGCATCGCGAATCCGAGCCCGAGGTCGAGCCCGGCGGCGCGCTCGCACCCGCGGAAGAGGTGGCGGCGCTGGCGGCCCGGGAGGACCCGCTGGGGCAATCGTTGGCCGAGCCGGGGTTGGGCGGCCGGTTTCTTCGCGACCTGCGCGAAGGCGCACGCTTTCTTCGCGGCCAGCCGCGCGTGCTGGCCCTGGGACTCACCTACGCCTGCATGATGGGCGGCGTCATCAGCTCCAACGTACTGCTGGTCACTCTCACGCAGGAAGTGCTCCACTCCGACGCGCGTGGTTTCGGCTACATGGAAGCGGGCTGGGCGTTCGGCGCCGTCAGCGGCGGGCTTACCGCGGGCGTTTTCACGGGATGGATTTCCGCGCCCCTGCTGCTGATTGTGGCCCTTGCGGTGCTCGCCGCGGGCCATCCGCTGTTTCCCTATGTGGGTTCGCTCGCCGTCGCCGTGGCATTGAACGCGGTGTTCGGCATGTGCCGCGCGTTCGGCGGCGTCCTGGCGCAGACCGGCATCATGCTCACCGTGCCGCGTCGCCTGATGGGACGCACGCAGTCCACCTTTTCCATGCTCGCCACTGTGCTCCAGGTGCTGATGAGCCTGACGCTCGGTTACCTCGCGGAGCATCTCAGTCTTCCCCTGGCATTCTTCGTGCTCGGATTAATCTATGGATGCGCGGTTCTCGC
>DATKNR010000149.1:0-15308 GCA_035541255.1 Patescibacteria group bacterium
CGGCCGCCTTCCTTGAGATTTTCCTGCACGCCGGTTTTGGAAAGGCGGAGAGCGGGGTACAGGCCAAAGAGAAAGCCGGAGAGCAGAGTGATGAGCGCGGTGAACAGGAGCACGCGGCCGTCGAGAGAAACTTCCGCGGCGCGGGGCACCGTGTCTGGAACGAGCTGGAGAGCGGCCTGAGTTCCCCAGGCCGCCAGGAAAACGCCGGCCACACCTCCAGCCAGCGCGAGGAGAAGGCTCTCGGCGAGCAACTGGCGAACGATTTGCACGCGGCTGGCGCCGAGGGCGGAACGCACGGCGAATTCGCGGACGCGCGCGTCGGAGCGGGCGAGCATCAGATTGGCCACGTTCACGCACGCAATGAGCAGCACAAATCCTACGGCCGCGAGGAGCACGAGCAGGAACGGCCGGACGCGCCCCAGCATTTCCTGGCTCAGCGGGCGGAGGCGGGCGCCGATTCCCTTGTTCGCGTCGGGATAGATCTGCTCGAGACGGTGAGTGACCGAATCCAGGTCCGCTTGTGCCTGTTCGATGGTGACGCCCGGCTTCATGCGGCCGATGCCGTGAAAGCCGAGGCCGGAAGTGCGGTTGTTGAGCAAGGGATTGCCCCACTGCCCGACGGGCAGATAGATGTCCGCTGGGCTGAAGCTGCCCACGGAGAAATTGAAGCTCGCCGGGATTACGCCGACCACGGTGAAGTTTTTGCCGTCGAGCGGCAAGGTTTTTCCGACGGCATCCGGGGAACCGCCGAGCTTGCGCTTCCAGAATCCGGCGCTGACGACGGCGATGGGAGCGCGGCCGATTTCGTCCTCGCCGGGGGCGAACAGCCGGCCGATGGCGGGGGTGACGCCGAGGATGGAGAAAAAATCGGAGGAGACGAGCTGGATGCGGACGCGCTCGGATTCACCCAGTCCGGTGAGGCTCATGCCGGTGGAGCGCGAGACGGCCATTTGGGTAAAGGTGCGATTCGAATCGCGCCAGTCGCGGAAATTGGGGAAGGAAATGGAGCCGGTGGCGAAATTGACTTTGCTTTCGTGGATGCGGACGAGCTGTTCCGGATGGGGATAGGGGAGGGGATTGAGGAGCACACCGTTGACGATGGAGAACAGGGCGGTATTTGCGCCGATGCCGAGGGCAAGAGTGAGCACGGCGACGGCGGTGAAGCCGGGATGTTTCGCCAGCATGCGCAGGCCGTAACGGATATCCTGCCAGAGAATGCTCATCTCGAGTCCTCCTCGGCAAACCTATTCGTGACGCAACGCGACGAGCGGGTCCACGCGCATGGCCCGGCGCGCGGGGACGTAGCTGGCCACGAGCGAGACCAATGTCAGCAGCAGGGCGACTCCGGCGAAAGTGGCGGGGTCGCCGGGGCTGACGTGAAACAGAAAGCCGGAAAGAAAGCGGGAAAGCGCGGCGGCGCCGCCGAGTCCGATCGCCAGGCCAATGGCAGCGAGGATGACGCCGCGGCCCACGGTGTCGCGGAAGATGCGCGAGCGGTCCGCGCCAAGAGCCACACGGATGCCGATTTCACGGGTGCGCTGCGCCACGGCGTATGCCTGCACGCCATACAGCCCCACAGCGGCCAGCAGCAGGGCAGCGCAAGCGAACACGGCCAGGAGCAATGACTGGAAACGCTGCTGCGATACGGAATCGGAAATCAGGTCGTCCATGGTGATTGCATCCGCGAGGGGAAGCTGCGGATCGAGCGAGTGGATGGCGGCGGTGACGGCGGGGAGCTGGCGCCGCGGAGCCTCGGAACGGACGATGAGCGTCATGAAGCCAATGGGGAGATGCGAGTAGGTGTAGTAGACGGTGGGCTTCTCGGATTCATCGAGCGCGGTCTGCTTGATGTCCGAAACGACGCCGACGATTTCTCCCGGGACGGTGTCGCCCATGCTGACGGTGATGTGCTGGCCCAGGGGATTTTCGTGCGGGAAGAATTTTCGGACGAAGGATTGGTTGACGAGGAAGACGCGCGGAGCCAGAGCCGTGTCGCGGTCGTCGAACAGGCGGCCCTGCCGGAGGGGAATGCGCATGGTGGAAAAATAGCCGGGCATGGCCACAACGACGTTGGTGATGGGGGCATCGCCGGGGGCGGGCGCCGGACGTCCCGCGATGGTGAAATCGGTGCCTGCCAGCATCCCGCTGAAGGGCAGAAAGACGACGCCTGAAGCGGACTCGACGCCGGGAAGTTCCCTGACCTTGCGGATGACGTCGGTGAAGAAGGCGATTTTATTCTCGGGCTTAGGGTAGCGGGTGGAGGGCAAATCGAGCCGCGTGGTGAGCAATCCGGAGGGATCGAAGCCCGTGGCGGTGCCCTGCATGCGCAGAAAACTCTCGGCCAGCAGACCCGCGCCGACGAGCAGTACGAGAGAGAGAGCCACCTGTGCGACCACAAATGCGTCGCGCATCAGATGGCCGCCGCCTTCGATTCTTTCCCCGCCCTGGCGGAGCACCTGCTCCGGATCGGTGCGGCGCACGTACCACGCAGGGGCGAGACCGAAGAGCACGCCGGTGAGCAGAGACAGCAGAAAAGTGAAGGCGAGCGCGGTGGAATCGACGCTGACAGCAGCGAGGCGCGGAATGTCCTGCGGGGCGAGGGCCAGCAGAAGGGTGACCCCGCCCGAAGCGAGCGCAGCACCCGCCGCGCCGCCGATGAGCGCGAGGAGGACGCTCTCCGTGATGAGCTGGCGAGCCAGCCGGGAGGCCGCAGCGCCGAGCGCGGCGCGAATGGCCATCTCCCTGCGGCGGTGGGAGGCACGGGTGAGGGCGACATTGGCGACATTGGCGCAAGCGATGAGAAGCACGAAGCCGACGGCGGCGAGCAACAGCAGGAGCGCCGGCCGGACGGTGCCGGTCATCTGATCGTGAAAAGCAACCAGGGTGACGCCCCAGTCCTTGTCGAACTGGGGATATTGCCGGGAAAGGCTTGCGGCGATGGCGTCCATTTCCTTTTGCGCCTGGGCCAGCGAGACGCCGGGACGCAGTTCGCCGATGGCGCGCATGTAGCGGCCGGATTTTGCGCGGTAGTCCTTGGCAGGAACGAGCTGTATGGGGGTCCAGAAGTCGCCGGCCTCGGAGAGGAAGCGAAAATCGGGAGGCATTACGCCGACGACAGTGAATGGCTTGTCGTCCAGCGTGATGGCCCGGCCGATGATTGCCGGATCCGACGCGAAACGCCGCTTCCAGAGCCCGTTGCTGATGACGACGACGGGCGGCGCGCCGGGCACATCGTCCTGTTCCGTGAAGGTGCGGCCGAGGGCGGCGCGGGCGCCGAGCATGTCGAAGAAGGGCGCGGAAACATCACGGCCGCGGAGCGATTCCGGATCACCCTGGCCGGTAAGCGTGGAGATATCCCAGCCGAGTGCGGACATGCGCAGAAAGACGTGATTCTGCGCGCGCCAATCGAGAAAATTGGCGGGGGAAATGACGTTGTGGACCTGAGGATGCTGCGGGCTGCGCTCCCAGATCATGACCAGGCGGTCGCGGTTGGGGTAAGGGAGCGGCTGGAGGAGAACGCCATTGACGACGCTGAAGATGGCGGTATTGGCGCCGATGCCGAGCGCAAGAGTGAACAGCACAACGACGGAGTAACCGCGATAGCGCGCGAGATTGCGCAGGCCGTTGCGCAGGTCCTGCCAGAGCGTATCCATCGACTCCTCCGCGAACCGTTACTCGTACCGCAGGGCCACCAGCGGATCCACGCGAGCCGCGCGCCGGGCCGGGACGTAGCATGCCGCAACCGCGATGGCCAGGAACACGACGGCAACCACGGCGAACGTGAGCGGGTCAGCGCCCGAAACGCCGAACAGCATTTTGGCGAGCAAGCGTGAAGCTGCCAGCGCGGCCAGCGCGCCGAGAGCAAGGCCGAGCGCCGTGAGGCGAAGCCCCTGTCCCACGACGAGCCGAAGAACGTCTTCCGAGGCGGCGCCGAGGGCCACTCGAATCCCGATTTCGTGAGTGCGCTGCGCCACGCCATAGGACATCACGCCATAGAGGCCGACACCGGCCAGGACGAGAGCGATTCCGGCGAAGAGAGCCAGAAGGAGGGCGGTGAACTGGCGCTGGGCCACGGTCCCGGAAATGTATTCCTCAAGGGTGCGCACGCCGTAGAGAGGCAGTTCGGGGTCGAGGCCGATGACCTGGGCACGAATCGCGGAAAGCAGGGAGTGGGGATCGCCCGCGGCACGGACGACGATGGTCATGGCGCCAAAGGCCAACTGGTCGTAGGGGATGTACACCTCAGGATCGGGCGCGCGCCACAGGGTGCGGTGCTTCACATCGCCGACGACGCCAACGATTTCCCGCATGGGTTCATCGCTGGAGTCGGAGGCGCCCGGCTTGATTCGTTTGCCGAGGGGATTTTCATTGGGGAAGAATTTTTTCGCGAGCGTCTGGTTAATGATAATCACCTTATTCGCATCGCGAGTGTCGGTGGCCGAGAAGGCGCGGCCGGAAACGAGAGGAATGCGCATGGTGCGGAAATATTCCTGACCGACGCAGCGCAGTTGCGTGTAAGGCTCCTCACTTTTCGGGACGGGCCGGCCTTCGATCTGGAAGGAGGTGCGCAGGGAATTGTCCGAGAAGGGAAGCGGCATCACCGCCGACGCGGACTCCACGCCGGGCAGGGCCCGGAGCCGCGGGAGCAGTTCCCGGAAGAATTGCGCGCTCTGCTCGGGCTTGCCGTAGCGGGTGCCCGGCAGATCCAGGTCGAACGCGATCAGTCCATGAGGATCGAAGCCGGGAGGAACGCGGAGAATATTGAGCAGGCTGTGAAGGAGCAATCCGGAGCCAACGAGGAGCATCAGCGCGAGGCTGATTTCCGAGACGACCAGAAGATTGCGCAGGCGGACGTGGCGCACCGTCTCGCCGCCGCCGCGGCCGCCTTCGCGCAGGGACCCGGTGAGGTTGAAGCGCGAAGCCTGAAGCGCGGGAATCAGGCCGAAGATGACGGCGGTCGAAAGCGTGGCCGCCAGCGTGAAGGAGAGGGCACTCCAGTCCACGGAAGCATTGGCGAGCCGGGGAATCTGATCGGCATTGAGCGTGGCAAGAAGGCGCGTGGCCCAAACCGCCAACAAGGTGCCCGGGATGGCGCCGGCGACAGCGAGCAGCAGGCTCTCCGTGAGCAACTGGCGAAGGATACGGGAGCGAGCGGCGCCCATGGCGGCGCGCACGGCAACTTCGCGCTGGCGCACGGTGGCGCGAGCGAGCAGCAGATTGGCCACGTTGGCGCAGGCAATGAGCAGCACCAGGCCGACCGCGCCGAGCAAAATCCAGAGAGCGGGCCGCACATCGCCGACCAGCGCGTCCAGCGCGGATTCGGGCCGCATGGCCAGGTGCGCGTTGGTGTCCGGATACTGCCTGGCGAGCGAGGCGGATATGGCGGAGAACTCCGCGTTGGCCTGGGGGATGGTGACGCCGGGCTTCAAGCGGCCGATGGCGAGCAGGAAGTGGGAGCCGCGCTGCTCGGTGACGGGCTTGTCGCCATCGCTGGTGACGCGGTAGACGGCGATGGTGGTCCACACGTCGAGGGGGCGTGGATCGTCGAGGGGGAACTGAATGCCGGGCGGAAGGACGCCGACGATGCTGTAATTCCTGCCATTGAGCGTAACCGTGCGGCCGAGAACGGATGGATCGGCGGCGAAACGCTGCCGCCAGAGATGGTCACTGAGCATCGCGACGCGCGCGTCCGGAGCATCTTCTTCGCGGAGGAAGGTGCGGCCCAATTGCGCGGAGATGCCAAGAACCCGAAAGAGGTCGGCAGAGGCGACTCCTGCGCGCAAATGCACGGGTTCGCCGGAAGCGGTGAGTGTGAACGAGTCTTCGTTGTAGAGGGCGGCGCTCTCGAGGGTGTGGCTTCCGGAGCGGAGATCCTCAAAATCCGGATAGCTCAACGCGCGCACACTTTCTCCATTGCGGAGATCCACGCGAGTGATGGCCACCAGCCGGCTGGAATCCGGAAAGGGCAGGGAACGTAGCAGGACGGCATCAACGACGCTGAAGATGGCGGTGTTGGCACCGATGCCGAGGGCGAGAGTCAGAACGGCAACCAGAGTGAAGGCGGGACTGGCGCGCAGCATGCGAAGACCGAAACGGATGTCCTGCCAAAGGTTAGACAACACGTACCTCCCCCAAGAAGCCGGCGAACCAGCGGCAAATAAATGGCCAGGCCGGACTCCCGTAATCTGCTGGGTCAAAAGCAGTTAGACGCGAACCAGGCGGGAAGGTGAGTTGCGGTGCCCGCTTCCGGGAATCCCGCGTCGCACTAACGGACAACTCCGGACCGGGCGACGGCCACGGAGAAAAGCGTCCTCAGACGACCCCATCGGCGGGCAGGGACGGAGGATTGGACGCCCGGGGGCAACCGGAAAGTGAAGAGTGAGCGGCAGTTCCGGGAAGTCCGCTCCAGTGACATTGGTCACCCAATCCGGTGAGTTAAGTCACGGCGAGATTGAAAGGGGCAGAGCAATGTAACGAAGTGAGGAGAGTCCAACCATGTCCGGCGAAACGCGTATATCGACGGAACCGGACGTTTCCCGTGGGGATACGCCCGCAACCGTTGAAGCCCGAAGTTCTGAAACGGGGAGGCAGGAGATGAGCGTGGCAGAACCTGGCGCGCGAATCCTATTAAAGAACATTCTCTTTCTCACGGATTTTTCGGAGCCTTCGGAGACGGCGCTGCCGTTCGCGATGGCCATTGCGCGGGAGTACTCCGCGAAGGTCCACGCACTGCACGTGCTAGTGCCGGATGCGTTCATGTATAGCTCCCCGGAGGTGACGATTCCCGCGCTCGAAGCGCAGGAAGAGAGCGCCGTCAACGAGATGCAGCGGACGGAGTCTCAGCTCGCGGGAGTGATGCACGAAGGAACCGTGGTTCGCGCGGCGGAAATGTGGACGGCGGTGACGGAGGCGATCGAGAATTCGCATGCCGACATGATCGTGCTGGGAACTCACGGCCGCACCGGGGCGCAGAAGGTCGTGCTGGGATCGGTGGCGGAAGAGGTGTTCCGGAAGTCGCCCATTCCGGTGCTGACGATCGGACCGCATGCACGGACGGGAATGCACGGCGCGGCGCGGTTCCGGCGGGTGCTGTACGCGACGGATTTCAGCGCGGAATCGAAGGTGGCGGCGCCGTATGCCGTGTCGCTGGCGCAGGAAAACCAGGCGCAACTGATCCTGATGCATGTTCTGGACGGCGGGAGGGAACAGATGGCGCGGGGCCGGCCGCAGATATCCATTGCGGACGCGATGCACACTCTGCTGGAACTGGTGCCGGCAGATGCCGAACTGTGGTGCCGGCCGGAGCCGGTGGTGCAATACGGCGCGCCGGGAGAGCGAATTCTGGTGGAGGCGAAAGGGCGGAATGTGGACTTGATTGTAATGGGCGTGCGGAGCGCGGCGGGACGGCTGCGAGTGGCCACGCGCCTGAGCCGCTCGGTGGCCTACCAGGTGGTGGCGAACGCTCCCTGCCCGGTGCTGACGGTGCGTGCGTGAGCGGCCGGCCGACGGCCGGCCGGCTTGATTCCGGGGTCGAGATTGCCGATAGTGAGCTGGTGAGCAGCCCGAACCCCGCCGCCCCCGTCTCGAACGAAATCCTTCCATCGGAGCGCCATCCGCTCGACGCACTTTTCAAACCGCATACGGTGGCGGTGATCGGGGCGACGCCGCGCGAGGGAACGGTGGGACGCACCGTACTCGCCAATCTGCATACGCCCGCTTTTTCCGGAAAGATCTGGGCGGTCAATCCGCATCATTCCGAAATTCTGGGGCTCCCGTGCGTGGCCACGGTGGGGAACATACCCGGCGGGGTGGACCTGGCCGTGGTGTGCACGCCGGCCGTGACGGTTCCGGAAGTTGTCAGCGAGTGCGCGGCCGCGGGAGTGAAAGCGGCGATCGTGATTTCGGCAGGGTTCCGAGAACTGGGCCCGCAAGGACAGGAACTGGAACGGCAAGTGGCGGAGCGGCTGCGCGGCAGGCGAATGCGACTGGTGGGGCCGAACTGTCTGGGAGTAATGAATCCGCACACGGGGCTGAATGCCACGTTTGCGCAGGCGCTGGCGCGGCCGGGAAACGTGGCGTTCCTGAGCCAGAGCGGGGCGCTGTGCACCGCGATCCTGGGCTGGAGCCTCGAAGAGCAGGTGGGGTTCAGCACGTTCGTTTCGACGGGCTCGATGCTCGACATCGGATGGGGCGATCTGATCGATTACTTCGGAGACGATCCGCACACGAAAAGCATTCTGATTTACATGGAGTCGGTGGGTGCGGCGCGGTCGTTTCTTTCGGCGGCGCGCGAAGTGTCGCTGAACAAACCAGTGATTGTGCTGAAGGCGGGGAGGTCGGAGGCGGCATCGAAGGCCGCGGCGTCGCACACAGGCGCACTGACGGGCAGCGACGACGTGCTGGAAGCCGCGTTCCGGCGCATCGGAGTGCTGCGGGTGAATTCGATTGCGGACCTGTTCCACCTGGCGGAGGCGTTGAGCAAACAGCCGCGGCCGCAGGGACCGAAGCTGGCCATCCTGACGAATGCCGGGGGCCCAGGGGTGCTGGCCACGGACACGCTGATAGGAAGCGGCGGAGAATTGGCGCCGCTGGCGCCACAAACCGTGGAGTCACTGAGCGAATTCCTGCCCGCGCACTGGAGCCGGGGAAATCCGATCGACGTGCTGGGAGACGCGGATGCGGAGCGTTACGAACGCGCATTGAAAGCAACGATGGCGGACCCGACCAGCGACGGCCTGCTGGTGACGCTCACGCCGCAGGGCATGACGAATCCGACCGACATCGCGGAGCGAGTGGCGCGGCATGCGAAGACCAGCAACAAACCTCTGCTGGCGAGCTGGATGGGGGGCAAAGAGGTGGCTGCGGGAATCGCGGCGCTGAACGGCGCGGGGATTCCGACGTTCTCCTACCCGGATACGGCCGCGAGGGTATTCGAGCTGATGTGGCGCTACACGTACAACCTGCGCGGAATCTACGAGACGCCTGTAGTGGCGGAGGATCCGGCGAAGGGCGCGACGGAACGAGAGAAGACGCACGGCATCCTGGCCGGGGCGCGCGGAAATGGCCGCACACTGCTGACGGAGTACGAATCGAAGCAGTTGCTCTCGCTCTACGGCATTCCTACGGTGGAGACTCGCATTGCGCGGACGGCCGACGAGGCGGCGGAGGCGGCGAAGCAGATCGGCTTCCCCGTGGTGGTGAAGCTGCATTCCGAGACGATTACGCACAAGACGGACGTAGGCGGAGTGAAGCTGAACCTGACGGGACCGGACGAAGTCCGCCAGGCATTTTCCGAGATCCGCGCAGCCGTGGAGGCGCGCGCGGGAGCCGGCAATTTTCTCGGCGTGACGGTGCAGCCCATGGTGCGCGCTTCGGGGTATGAGCTGATACTGGGCAGCACGACGGACGCACAGTTCGGGCCGGTGATCGTGTTCGGATCGGGGGGCGAACTGGTGGAAGTGTACCGGGACCGGGCGCTGGCGATCCCGCCGCTGAATTCCACGCTGGCGCAGCGGATGATGGAGCAGACGCGAATCTTTCGCGCGTTCCGTGGAATTCGCGGGCGCAAACCGGTGAACGTGGAAGCGCTGGAGCTGGCGCTGGTCCGGTTTGCACGGCTGATTGTGGAGAATCCGTCGATCCTGGAGTCGGACATTAATCCGCTCGTGGCGGGACCGGACTCGCTGGTGGCGCTGGATGCCCGGTTCGTGCTTCACCCGCAGGGAGTGGCGGACGCGGACCTGCCCCGGCCGGCGATACGGCCCTATCCCATCCAATACGTTTCCGGCTGGAAGATGAAAAACGGCTCGGCGGTGACGCTGCGGCCGATCCGGCCGGAAGACGAGACGCTCATGCCGGACTTTCACCGGGCCGTCTCCGAGCGGAGCGTGTATTTCCGGTATTTTCACGCGGCGAAGCTGGACCAGCGAGTGGCGCATGAACGGCTGATCCGGATGTGTTTTCTCGACTACGACCGTGAGATGGCCATGCTGGCGGACTACACGGATCCGGCAACGGGAAAGCACCAAATCCTGGCCATCGCGCGAATGAGCAAACTGCACGGCACGAATTCCGCGGAGGTGGCGGTGATCGTACGCGATGAATACCAGCATCAGGGGCTGGGAATCGAGCTGACGCGGCGGCTGCTGCAGATCGCG
This sequence comes from Patescibacteria group bacterium, assembly GCA_035541255.1. Lineage (GTDB taxonomy): Bacteria > Acidobacteriota > Terriglobia > Acidiferrales > UBA7541 > JOPF136. The sequence continues at coordinate 10,158 of DATKNR010000149.1, forward strand.
CACGATGAGAAGCTGGGGACGCTGGTCGCGTACATGCTGCAGGAAAATATCGAAATGCAGGGGCTGTTGCGGAAGGTGGGGTTCCACCTGACGACTTCGGATGATCCCGCCGTGCTGATGGCGACACTGACACTCTGAGCGGGAGCACTCACAACCAGAAACGCAGGAACCGGTCGTGACGCAGGTCCGCAGGGCCCTCGCGTGACGAAGTCGGTTCGTCACTTTGCCGGCGGCAAGGCCAATGAGCTACTCGGCGCGGAGAGCCTCGATGGGATCGAGGAAGGCGGCTTTGCGAGCAGGATAGTAGCCGAAACTAATTCCCACGATGGCGGAAAAAAAGACGGCGAGAAGGACGGCACCGGGACTGACCACGGTGTTCCAGTTGGCGAGGCGCGAAATCACCACCGAGGCGAGAATACCGAGAATGATTCCCACGCAGCCTCCGGCCAGGGACAGCGCCACCGCTTCCACCAGAAATTGAGTGAGGATGTCGCGGGTTTTCGCGCCAACGGCCTGGCGCAGGCCGATCTCGCGGGTCCGTTCGCGGACAGAGACCAACATGATGTTCATGATGCCGATGCCGCCGACAACGAGGGAAACGGAAGCAACCGCAGCGAGCATGATGGAGAGAATGCGCGAGGAGGCCTCCTGGGCCGCGAAGATTTCCTCCATGTTGCGAATGGAGAAGTCGTCGTCCTCGGCGGCGGACAGATGGTGGCGCTGGCGAAGAAGGGTCCTGGTTTCATCCTGCGCCGTTCCTATGTCGTTGGAAGTTCTGGCCTGCATGAGGATGGCGTCCACAGCGTCCGCATTGCCGGTGCGAATACCGAGAACCTTGCGCTTGGCGGTCGAAATGGGGAGCAGGATCACATCGTCCTGGTCCTGGCCGGTGGGAGATTGGCCTTTGGGCCAGAGCACGCCGACAACGGTGAAGGGCACGTTCTTGATGCGGATGGTTTTCCCGACGGGATTCACTTCGCCAAAAAGATTGGCCACGACGGTCCGGCCGAGCAGGGCGACTTTGTTGGCGGAGTCAACGTCCTGGGGAGAGAAAGAGGAGCCCAGGTCCATGGAGTAATCACGCACCTGGAGGTAGCCGGGGGTGGTGCCATAGAGGATGGTGGCCCAATTATTGTTTTCGTAGACGACTTGGGCGCCGCCGCGAACGAGCGGGACGGCAATGGCGACGGAAGGACACTGCGCGGCAAGTTCACGGGCATCGGCTTCCGTGAGGGTGACGGCGTTGCCGGTCCCCATGCGCATGCCCGAACTGGTGAGGCTGCCGGGCAGAATGATTATGGTGTTGCTGCCGATGCTGGCAATCTGCTGCTGGATGCGCTGACTGGCGCCGGAGCCGATGGCGGCGGTGGCGATGACCGCGGCGACCCCAATGACAATGCCGAGCATGGTGAGCGCGGAACGGAGCTTGTTGACTTCAAGCGCGCGGAAAGCGATGCGGATGGCGGAGAACAGCCGCTTCATGGGAGCACCTCCGCGGGCGCGGGGAGGCGATCGGGAGACACGGGCTCCTCGGGATGGGCCGGGCCCTGGCTATCGCCGACGACACGGCCATCGCGAAAAGTGATGACGCGGCCGGCGAAACGGGCGACCTCCTCGGCATGGGTGACAACGAGGATCGTGATGCCGTGAGTCCGATTGAGATCCTGGAGGATGCCCATGATCTCGCGGCTGGTCCGCGAATCGAGCTGGCCGGTGGGCTCATCGGCGAGAACAATTTCCGGCTCATTGACCAGGGCACGCGCGATGGCGACGCGCTGCTGCTGCCCTCCGGAAAGCTGAGTGGGCAGGCTGTCGGCCCGTTCCTCGAGACCGACGAGCGCGAGCACGCGCCGGCCGCGCTCCTCGGCATGGCTAGCGTCGCCGCTGGCGTAGAGCAGGGGCAATTGAACGTTTTCGAGGGCAGTCATGCGCGGGAGCAGATTGAAATTCTGAAAGACGAATCCGATCTTTTGATTTCGAATTTCGGCCAACAGGTCGCGATCGAGTCCTTCCACCGGGACGCCATCGAGCCAGTAGCGGCCGGAGGTGGGCCGGTCGAGGCAGCCGAGCAGATTCATCAAGGTAGATTTGCCGGAGCCGGAGGCTCCCATGATGGCGACAAACGAGCCGCGCTCGATGGAGAGGGTGACGCACTGCAGGGCGTTCACGGTGATTTCGCCGAGCTGATAGATCTTGGTGAGATCGGCAGTTTGAATGAGCGGCGCCATGGCGCGCCTCACATGCGGGGCCCCATCGGCGGGGAGCCGCTGGAGGATGTGCCCGCGGCCGGCAGGGTGGCCCGAATCACAACCTGTGTGCCGAGCTGGAGCTGGTCAGAAGTGACGGCAGTGTAGCGCCCATCGGAGAGGCCGAGCTTGACCGGCACCGGCTTGAGGGATCCGCGCGCGAGAACGTAGAGCTGTTGTTTATCAGGCGCCGGCTGAGGGATTCCAAGCTTTTTCAGCACAGCCACGGAGGGACGGAAGCGCACGGCGGCATTGGGAACCTTGAGTGTATCGTCGAGCCTTGCCGTGAGGATGGAGACGTTGGCGGTCATTCCAGGAAACAATTTGAGCTCGGAATTATCGACGGTGATCACCACGTCGTAGGTGACGACGTTCTGCGTGATGATGGGGGCTTTGCGGATGTCGGCGACCAGCCCGGAGAAGGTGGTTTCCGGATAGGAATCAACTGTAAAGGTGGCCTTCTGGCCGCGGGCGACGTTGCCCACGTCCGCCTCCGCCACATTCGTATCCACCTGCATCTTGGCGAGATCCTGCGCAATCTCAAAAATGACGGGCGGATTGAGAGTGGAGGCGACAGTTTGGCCAACGTCCATGCGGCGGGCCACGATGGTTCCGTCGACGGGCGCGAGAATCCGCGTGTGGTCGAGATTGATCTGCGCCTGGTGGAGAGCAGCCTGGGCCTGGCGCTCCTGGGCCCGCGCGGAACCCAACTGGCTTTGCGCGACGCGAACGGAGGCTTCGGCCGCATGCAGATTCTGAATCGCGGCCTCAATCTGAGCCTGGTCCGCGGCGAGTTGAGCCTGGGAAGCATCGTAGGTGGCCTTGGCGGTGTCGTAGTCCTGCTGGGCCATGATCCCCTCCCCCAGCAAAGTCCGCGCACGCTCCCACTGGGCTTTCGCGTAGGTTTGATTGGCCAGGTCTTTCGCAGCGATGGCTTCCGCGTTTTTCTGGGCAGCTTTTGCGGCGCTCCAGTCCGATTTGGTCTTTTCGAGCTGCGCCTGAGCGGTGAGTGTGGCGGAATGCGCGGAACGGAACGTGGCGGTGGCCTGGTCCACTTGCGACTGGAACAGTTCAGGATCAATCAGCGCCACCAACTGGCCCTTGGTGACCTTGCTGTTCCAGTCCGCGTAGAGAGCTTTGATGTTGCCGGATACCTGGCTGCTGACGAGCACATCCACGACGGCGCTGAGATTGCCCGTGGCGGTAACTCGAGCCTGGATGGACCCGCGTTCCACGGTAACCGTGTCATAGCGGATGGAGCTCTGGAGGTGCGACCGCCAGGCGATTCCGGCCACGCTCAAACCAAGAACCACGCCGACAGCGACACCCCAACGCCACCAGCGCGTGACAAAGCGTTTTGGAACCGCGGGCGGGGTGACGATGCTCGGACGCGCGGGGGGAGGCCGGATCTCAGCCGGTGCCGTGGCCATAGGATTCCTGTCCTCCATTTGGATGGTCTGCCGCGGTGTGGCTTGCAACCGTGACGCTCATCACGGGAGAAAGTGACACAAGGCGCGAAGGGCAGATGGCCAGAAAAGGAGCCCCGGCTGGCCGTTTGTCTTGGGGGAGGCAATGGCCAGCCGGGTGAGGGCGCGACCCGCCAAAATCAGTGGCGAGCCGCAGGGAAAGTCTTGGGAGCTTCGTTGGGCGGAGCCTCGAACCAGATCGGTTCCACAATTACGCCGCTACCTTCGCGGTAACTAAGCGTCAAGGAGCCGGCGCATTTTTCGCAGAGCCAGTAATGCTTGACGGCCGGTTCGGTTTCAGCGGCGTCCGATTTCGTGGCAGGAGCCAACTCCCCCGGACGGAAGCGGAAAAACCGGCCTCCCGCCAGCCAGTGGAAAGCCGCCGCACAGGACGGATTCGCGCACTTGGGATGCAGCTTGCCGAACAGCGGTTCGGCTGACTGAGGAGCGAGAACCGCAGGCGAGGGCCGGGCCGGCATGGAGCGAGGCTTGCTGCGTTCTTCCTCAATCCGGGCAATGGTCGCCCGCAGCCAATTGCCATAGATGTCCTGCAGCTCCTGCGCGCCCGCGCTGCGATAGAGCGAGTCGAGAGTCTCGCCGGCGGAGTTGAGGGGAATGTGCCGGCACGGGATGGTTTGATTGCGCTGGTCGGGGGGCACAAGGCCCATCAGAACGCACTCGCTACAGGGTCCCGGATTGTCCTTCGAATCGTAGTTCATGCAAGTAGGAGAGTCCTCGAAGATAAAACTCATTTTCCGGGGCTCGCGCGGCGAGGGGTTGTACCCGCCTTTCTCCAGGAAATTCAATTCGAACTTCAGAACTTCCAACAGGTCCCGTTCGTCTTTTTGCATAACCGCCTCCCCACCGCGCAGTGTGCCTCTGCTGCGTTTCTGCTTCGGTGATGCAAGTCACATTCAACCGTGAGGGGAGTCACGGGAACCGGCGAAGGCTTGGTGTGACCTTAGAACGGTAAATCGAAGAGACCGGTGGACAGGTTCCCCGAGGAGGCCGGCGATGGCACAGAACATGGTGGTTATTCCGAGGGTAAAAAGACGTATAATTCACCCAGGTGTTGTCATGAAAACCCCGTATGGCCTGAAGGTCATCGACAGTTGCCTGAACTGTCCTGTCCATTCTCAACGGTTGTTCTGTGACCTGCCGCAGTCTGTCCTCGCGGTGCTCGATTCCATCTCTTCGTCCGCCACGTATCCCCGCGGAGCTGTCCTGTTCGTGGAAGGGCAGGAGCCGCGCGGGGTATTCATTCTGTGCAATGGACGGGTGAAGCTGACGGCGACGGCAGCCGACGGAAAATCCGTGATCGTACGCGTGGCAGAAGCCGGGGAAATCGTGGGACTTCCCGGAACGGTTTCCGGGCAGCGCTACGAGCTGACGGCAGAGGCCCTGGAGCCCATCCAGGCTAATTTCATATCGCGAAAAGA